>JAGWAG010000057.1:0-738 GCA_021296535.1 Acidobacteriota bacterium
CGTCGATCCACACCGAACTCGGGATGTTGATCACGCCGAAGAGCCGGGCAAGAAGGTGACGTTGATCGACGAGCGCGGGGTGCGTTGGCTTGGCAGCCTCGATGAAACGGCGGCAGCCTTCGGCTCCCAGCGTGTCGAGGCCGACCGTGACGAGCTCGAATCCCTGCGGATGGAGTTCGTCGCGCAACTCCCGCCACACGGGCAGGTGGGCTGAGCACCCTCAGTAGGGCGCCCAGGCGTAGACGAGGACCTTCTGGCCGCGCAGGCTCGAGAGCCGGAAAGGCCTCCCCTCCAGGTCGGGCAACTCGAAGTCGGCGTCTTCGGCCGAAACCAGCGCCCGCGAGCCGATCGACTCGGGCCCGATGGCCCACACGCCGTGTTCCTCGTCGTGAACGACCGGGAGACGGATGGCCTCGGCGACTGCAACCCCGTCCACGTGGCTTTGGGCCGCCACCGCACCGTCGGCGAGCGGCACGCAGACCGGCCCCTTGCAGGCGCCTTCAGGTTTGAGCTGCCAGCCCGTGCCGGCCTCGAACGTCTCGCGGAGCACTTTCGCGTTGGTGAGGATCATGGGGCCATTGTAGGGCCTGCGCATGGAACTGGATGCGCCGGCAGCGGACTGGGTGCGCCGGCGTCCCCGCCGGCTACCGCCGAAGGCGGCCGGATTGACGCGCCGGCCGAAGGTCGGCTCCGCCTCGCGGTCACCTCCACGCAAGAGCGTAAGCTGCCAGTCCAAGC
>JAGWAG010000057.1:830-12278 GCA_021296535.1 Acidobacteriota bacterium
GCATCCCCACCGCCGATCCAACCGGCTTCCACCAGGCGATCTCCGAACCCGGCGCCATGCCGGCCACGGAGATCCTCGGCAGCCTGTTCCTGCCCGCGGGCGAGGGTCCGTGGGCGGTCGTGATCGTCGTACCGGGAAGTCTCGGCGTCGCGCCTTCCCACGTCGCGAAGGCGGACCTGCTGACGGAGGCCGGGATCGCCTGCTGCGTGATCGACCCCTTCGGCACGCGTGGCGTGACCTCGACCGTCGCCAACCAGGCCCAATACTCCTTCGCGGCGAGCGCCTGGGACGTGCTCGCGACCGCCGCGGTCCTGGTCGAACACGCGGACATCGATGCCGCGCGCGTCGGCGCCCAGGGCCACAGCCGCGGCGGCTCGGCGGTGCTGTCCGCAGCCTGCCTGTCCCCCATTGTGGGCCTGGAGCGGGCGCCCGAACTCGCCGCCGTCTACGCGGCCTACCCGTGGTCGGGCATGCAGTTCCTGCGGCCCGATGTCGGCCGCACCGTCGTGCGCTCCGTCATCGGCGACCTGGACGAGTGGTGCCTGCCACTCCAGGTCCAGACCCTCTGCGGATGCGACGCGAGCTTCCGGCTCTTCCCCAACACCCACCACAGCTTCGACCGCGACACGCCGGTGGAACTCGTCCCCGACGCATCGGTCAGCCCGGGCTCGCCCACGGTCTACGTCAACGACGACGGCGCTCTCGTCCATCCGGTGACCGGCAAGGCCGATCCCTGCTTCACCGAACGCGACGCGATGATCTACCAGGTCAAGTCGCCCTACGGCCGCAGGGGCGCACGGATCGGCACCGCCGGCGTCCACCAGGACATGATGGCGTTCTGGAGCGCCGCGCTCAGTCCCCCACATCCGAGAAGTTCGTGATCGCGACGTCTCCTTCCGGAAACGCGGCCACGATCTTCAGCTTCCCGCCCACTGCCTCGAAGTAGGACCGCAAGCTCGACATGTACACGTCGGCCCGCTCCTCCAGCTTGCAAACGGCTGGCGGGTTCACCTTCAACGTCTCGGCCTGCGGGTGCGGTTCCAGTCTCGGGAACGCAAGGCCCCGCCGACCGCGCGCTAGAGTTGCCGAACCACAGTGAGCCCTAACGGAAGCAACCACGGCGAACGGTCCGGACCGATCGCCTACATGGCGAGCAACAGCGTTGCCGCCAACCTGTTGATGTGGGCGATCATCGCCGCGGGAGTCGTGTCGCTGACCGGTCTCCAGCGGGAGGCGTGGCCGGAGGTGCCCTTCTTCCAGATCGAAGTCTCCATGGCCTACCCCGGCGCTACCCCGGAGGAAGTGGAGGAGTCCATCGTCGTCAAGATCGAGGACGAAGTCAGCGGCTTGGACGACGTCAAGGCGGTCAAGTCCATCGCGGCTCCGGGCATGGCCTCCGTCAGGGTGGAGGTGAAGTCCGGCACCGACATGGGCCAGGCGATGGACGAAATCAAGTCCGCGGTCGGCCGCATCCAGTCGTTCCCGGGCGAAGCCGAACGGCCCCAGTTCCGGGAGATGACGAACCGCCAGAGCATGATGCGGCTCATCGTCTACGGCGATGCCGCGGAACGCTCGCTGAAGGAGCTGGCCCACCGGATCGAGGATGAACTCACATCCCTTTCCGGTGTGTCCCAGGTCGAGATCAGCGGCGTGCGGAACTACGAGATCTCCATCGAGGTGCCGCTACGGCAGCTTCGAGCTCTCGGACTCACCCTGAACGACATAGCCAGCGCGGTTCGCCGCAGTTCCCTGGACCTGTCCGCGGGCAGCATCGACACCCGCGAATCGCAGGTGCGGGTCCGTACCCTCGGCCAGCGTTACGAACAGCAGGAATTCGAGGACATCGTCGTCCTCAGCCGACCCGACGGCACGGTGCTGCGGCTGGGCGAGATAGCCGAGGTCCACGATGGCTTCCAGGACATCGACCTGATCGTCCGGCACGAGGACCAGCCGGCGGTCTTCATCGAGGTCTACCGGGCCGACGACGAGAAAGTGATGAGCGTCGCCAACGCGGTCCAGGAGCACATCGCGAACGACGTGACCCCTTCCCTGCCCGACGGCGTCGGTGTCACGATCTGGAACGACGAATCCTCCGCCTACGCGGAGCGCGCGGCCCTACTGCTCAAGAACGGTCTTCTTGGGCTGCTGCTGGTTCTCATCGCGCTGGGTCTGTTCCTCGAGATCCGGCTCGCCGTGTGGGTCGCCGCCGGACTCCTCATTTCGGGCATCGGCGCACTGGCCGTGATGTTCGCGCTCGATCTCGCGATCAACACGATCTCCCTGTTCTCGTTCGTCCTCGCCATCGGCATCGTCGTGGACGACGCGATCGTCGTGGCCGACCACATCTACTCCGAACGGAAGCGGGGCACCCCGGGCGTCGTAGCAGCGATCCGTGGCACGCGACGGATCGTGGTGCCGTTGACCTTCGCCGTCCTCACGTCCGTGGCGGCGTTCATTCCGTTGCTCTTCATCCCCGGAGGCATCGGCGAGATATGGGGCGCCCTGCCGGTCATCCTCATCTCGATGCTGCTGTTCTCGCTCGTCGAATCGGTGTTCGTCCTGCCCAACCACCTGTCGCATCTGCGCGATCCGGCAAGAGCGCCGACGAACCCTGTCGAGCGTTTCATCAAGCGGATTCAGGGTGGGGTGGACTTCGGGCTGAACAGGTTCGTACAAGGCCCCCTCGATCGGGGGCTGCGGTTCGCGACGGACCAGCCCGTCGTAACGATGGCGGGAGCCGTCGGACTGCTCATCCTGAGCATCTCCCTGCTACCGGCCGGCATCGTGCCGACGACGTTCGCCGATGTGGTCGAGGGGGACTTCGCCACCGCAAGTCTGGAAATGCCTGACGGCACGACGGCAGAACGGACCTACGAAGTCGCGCAGGAACTGGAAGCGGCGGGCCACCGGGTGATCGAGCGACTCTCCCGCGACCGGCCACCGGACGCGCCGCCGCTGCTGTCGGGCGTCACGGTAACTGTTGGCCAGAGGCCGCGGGTCGAAGGCGGCGGCCTCAGCCCGGAGCCCAGCCTGAATCCGGAAGCCAACGTCGCCACGATCGACTTCAAGCTGCTCAGCGCGCAACAACGACAGATCTCCAGCGGCGAGGTCGTCCAGGCGTGGCGCGAGGAGGTCGGCATGCTGCCCTACGTGCGCGGCATCACGTTCAGCGGCGAGATCATCGACCTCGGCAGTCCCGTCGCCGCCGTACTTTCCCACCCGGAACCGGCGAAACTCGTCGACGCCGCCGAAACCGTAGTGAACGGCCTGCAGGGACTGGGCGGCGTCTTCGACATCCGCTCGGACCACACGCCCGGCGTTCCCGAGATTCAGCTTGAGCTTCGGCCCGAAGCGCAGACCCTCGGCCTGACAGTCGACCAGTTGGCCGGACAGGCCCGGGACGCCTTCTTCGGCTCGGAGGCCCTGCGGGTACAGCGCGGCGGTGAAGAGGTTCGGGTCTACGTGCGACTGCCCGCCGATGAACGAAACGCGATCACGGACATCGAGGGCTACCTGCTCCGTACCCCCAACGGGGCCGAGGTTCCCCTCCACCAGGTGGCGAGCCTGAGCTCCGGCACATCGCCGCCCGCCGTTCGGCGCGAGGACGGTCAGCGCGTCGTTACCGTCACCGCGGATGTGGACTCCACGGTGATTAGCGGCGGTGAGGCGAACGGCATCCTCGAAGACACGATCCTTGCGGAACTTGTCGCCTCCGACCCTGAGCTGACCTACAGCTTCGGCGGCGAGCAGCAGCAGCAGCTCGAGTCCGTGGATTCGCTGTACCGCGGGTTCGCGATCGCCCTCCTCCTGATCTTCGCGCTGCTGGCGATCCCCCTCCGCTCGTACACCAAGCCGTTCATCATCATGGCCGTCATTCCGTTCGGATTCATCGGCGTCATCCTCGGACACCTGATCCTCGGAATCGAAATGAGCGCGGTCTCCTTCATGGGAATCTTCGGCCTCAGCGGCGTCGTCGTGAACGACTCCCTGGTGATGATCGACTTCATCGACCAGAAACTCCGCGAGGGCGCCCCCGCCCGGACCGCGATCATCGAGGGCGCGAAGGGACGTTTCCGTCCCATCATGCTCACTTCTCTGACGACCTTCCTCGGCTTCACGCCGCTCATTCTCGAGCCGGCCATCCAGGCGCAGTTCCTGGTCCCCTTTGCCGCGTCGCTCGGTTGCGGAATCGTCATCACGACGGCCATCCTGATGTTCGTCGTGCCCGCGCTGTCGGCACTCCACCTGCACGTGACCGGCGCCCACCGCGACACCCTTGCTCCCGAGGCTGCGGTGGAACCCCAGCCGGCGGCTTAGGGATCAACCCTTCGCCTTCCTCAGCCTCCAGCCGTACATGATGCCGCCGTAGTGGTTGAACGACGCCCGCGCCTCGGGGTCGTTGAAGGGGTAGTCCGCCCCGATCTGCCTCGCTGCGGCGAGCCCGGTAACGAAGCAGGTCTCCTGGCTGTTGATCAGCGTATGGGCGCCGCAGTGCCAAGCGCCCTTCTTGCCCTGAATGAAGCGGAAGAGGGGCACCAGTAGCGCTACCTGGCGCACGTCATGGACGACGTGCTGAAACCACCACCTCTTGACGACCTTCCGGTCATCGATCCGGCTGATCGGGTTGTAGGTCACCAGACACGGCTTGTCCGAGCCATGGGCCCACGGCTGCTGGTTGTGCATGATGTAGGTGATCTCGTAGTTGTCCGGTCTGGCGCCGTACTGCTCGATGTGGTTGCTCCGCGTCTCTAGCGCCTTCACGTCGCTCACCGGCAACACGGACTCATCCGAATGGACGATCGCGTGGTTGTGCAGCTCGCTCTCGTAGCGAATCGACGAGAGGAGGTAGCGCTCGAGAAAGCTGGGTTCGTCGAGCATCATCAGGGTCTGATTCGCGTTGCACGCGAAAATCACCTCGTCGAAGGTCTCCTCCACCCCGTTCTCGTCCTTCACGACGACGCCGGATGACCGCCGAACCACCTTTCGAACCGGGCGGTTGAGGTAGATCTTGTCCCGGAAGCCGGCGGAAAGGTTCTCGTAGATGCGGCGCGTTCCCTGGTCCCACGTCTGCATGGGAGTCGCGCGTTCGATGTCGAAGAACTCCAGGTACCTGCTGAACAGGGACGCCGGCATGTCGAACACGTTGGTCGCCATCAGGAAGTTGACGAACATCGGTTTGAGGACCTTGTACCGGAAGTCGCCGGAAAAGCCGCCCCAGTTCAGAACCGTACCCATGCTGATGTAGTTGTAGGGGTTGAGGGCGTTCAGGAACTTCGACCGGGAATGGGTCAACCGGCCGAACCAGTGCAGACGCTTCAGGAGCCGCTGGAACTTCGCGATCTCGACCTGCAACTCCTCCCTGATGTCGGACTCGAAGTCGTGGGCATAGACCTGGCCGCGGTACTTCACGCTGTAGCTGAACCTGGTATCGAGCAGCTCGATCCCGAACTTCTCCATCAGCAGCACGAGGTGGTGGTACACCGAAGGAATGCAGGCAGTCACGGAGATGTCGAAGGGGATCGTGCTGCCGTCGTCCTGCGGCATGTCGGCGGTGATCGCATTGCCGCCAAGCTGGGCCTGGGCTTCGAACAGACGGAAGTCGAACCGGTCCGAGCTGTGGTGGAGCGCCCAGGCGGCGCCCAGCCCCGAGACGCCGCCGCCGATGATGGCGACCCTGCGCGGACTTGCCCCTGCTTCCATCATTCGCCCCAATTCTCTTGCGCGGCCTACTGGCCTCTTACGAGCGGATGCCTGTGTCCGGTGACCCGGAACCTGAACTTCCTGTTGACGCTGTTCTTGGGCAGCGGGCTCAGCCTCAACTGGTAGTCCCGGGGCACCATTTCCAGCTCCAGGTAGTGGGCGAGCATCATCAGGTTCACTACCATCTGCAGACGGGTCCAGTTCGCCCCTCCGCAAACGTGCGTCCCGACGCCGAACGGCACATAGACGCCCGCGTGCTTGTGTTCATTGCGCGGTTCCAGATACCGGTCGATGTCGAGCTTCTCCGGCTCCGGGAAGTGCGCTTCCATGTGGTGCGGCGCGGAGTACGAGATCATCACCGTGCTGTAGGCCGGCACTTCAAAGCCATCGATCTCGAAGGCGTTCATTGCCGTCCGCAGGTGCACCGGAACGATCTCGTGGAGCCGCAGCACTTCCATGATGAAACGGCGCGACACATCGGTTGCATCCGGCGTCAGGTCCGCCGCTGTCGGATCTCCGTCCGCGAACAGCGCGTCGGCTTCGGCGACGATCCGCTCATGGTAGTCCGGATGCTTCAGCATTTCGTAGAGCGAGAATGCCACCGCACTGCCCGTGTAATGACCGGCGATGATCGGGGCGATGAACGCGAACCCCAGGTCTGTCTCAGGCAGGAACTGCGGGTCCGCTTGGTGCAGCTCCATCAAGTCGTCGACCAGATCCCGGCGTTTACCCGCACGCTGCGCCTCGGTGTGGGTTGCGTGGATCATGGCGTAGAGCTCCAGCACACGCTGCTTGCAGCGCTTCATCTTCGGCGTGCGCAGCATGAACTTCGGCAGCAGACCCTGTGCATGGACCATCAGCGCCCGATACTCAAAGTACAGCAGATCGTCGAGGAGGTCGGTCGGGGGGTCGAAGCTCACGCTGAGCCGCGCGATCTGCACGCCGATCAGGCGCTGGAAGGTCATTTCGCCGGGAAGCACGCTGCCGACTCCCCACCGCCGGAAGGAGCCCCGGCAAAGTGTCAGCACTTCGTCGAGTCGGTCCTCGACGACCTTGCGGGAATTGCCGGCTCGAACCGCCCTGCGCATGCGTAAGTGGTCCGCCCCGTCCATGCTGGCGATGGAACGTGCCGTACCCCACTCTTGCTGGAGGTCTTCCAGGTAGTCGCGCGTCCGGAGATGGAGACGGCCTTTACTGGCTACCCATCTGTTGACGTCGACCCCGGCGAGCACGACAAACCGCCTGCCCGGGAACCTCAGCTCGAAGACCGGGCCCAGCTCCTCAGCCGTCTCCGCGAAGAACTTGGGAAGGTTCCCGCCACGAAAAGTTCTCGAGGCCAGAACGTCGCGAAGCCCCACGCTCGGCATGGCCCGCCGCCGCCGCGACGCGCGCATGCTGGCCGGCGGCCGGTAGGAACTGCGCACGGCAGGGCCGATCGCCCTGCCGATCAGATCCATCTTGCTGTAGAGCTCGATGAGTTCCTCGGCGGCCTCGTACTCCTCCGGCTCCATCAAGGCCTTGAAGCCGTCGCAGTAGTGGACGAGACCGATGATCACGATGTCTCTGGGATCCGGGAACTCCTTGTCCAGGAGCGTGCGGAAGATCCGACCCTTGATCTCCTCCCCTGCCCAGCCGTCGACCAGCGGATAGCGACCGGTCCGGGTCACCTTCTTCGACAGGGTCCAGAAACCGCCGGCGTCGGATTCGAAGATGCCCTTCTCGACCAGCCTCTCGATCGCGCCGTCGCTGATCTGGTCACCCCGCCGGGCCAGCCGCTCTACCCAGTACTGCGGCGGATGAACCTTGTCCTCGCTGGCGAGTTCTTCAAGCGAAGGATCCAGCAGGCTGTCACCCGTGGGAGTCGTATCGACGACGGTCAGTGTTTCCACGTCCGAGTCGATCCGGTCCTCCATCGCGAGATCCATGAGCACCGCGCCCGCGAGGGCACAGGACATCCTCCACTCGGGAATGGGCACGAAGTAACCCGTGTCCTGGCTGTGCAGAAGCAGAAGGAGTTCTTCGGCGAATCTCATGTCAGTGTTCCGGCGGACCCAGGGGGCGCCCCTCGCCCTACATGGCCCGCAGTTTCGGCCTGCGTTCCGCCTCGAGTTCCGGATAGAACTGCCGGCAGTACTGGCGGAACTTCCCGATCGGACCGTCGGCACGGCAAAGCCGGGGGGGAGACTTGTACTGCTTTCTCTCCCAGATGACGACATCCTCCTTGACGTAGCGCTTCTCCTGCCAGTTCACCACGTAGTTCAGCAGCCGATGGCGCAGGGCTACCGGCAGAAAGCGGAGACCGGCAAGGAAACGCCCCGGCTTGCGCAGCTTGCGCACCTGGCTGACCAGCCTCACTTCGCACAACGTCCCGTCGACCGGTGTGGCCAGGACCCACAGCCTCGAGTCGATACCGATCGTCTTCTCGTGGAACTCGACGAAGGAGTAGCCCAGCCCGTGGACGTGGGTGTCGGCCGAGATGTGGTTGACGATCAGCCTCAGCCCCGCGATCGTCTGCGTGGCGGTGAAATCGAAGCGGCTCCTGAGGTACGCACCGTCGACCGTTACGGAGCCGACCGGCTCCACGTTGTCGTAGCCGTGGGTGTAGCTCAGGTGTTCCACGTCCACGGAGTTTTCCGTTGTTTCCTGGGGATGGCCCCGGAATCGCAGGGTGCAGGACCGCAGCCCGCTCCACTCGGCGCCCGCGGGCGGTTCGTCCGGCAGGCACCACTGGGACGGCCGTCCGGCGGCGCCCCACCACCCGAAGACCATACCGAGAATCTCGGCCGTCTCATAGACGTTCAGCTTCGCGCCGCTGGGCGGCGGAGCGTGTGGCGTCGCCACGCACTGGCCCGTCGCGTCGAATTCGAAGCCGTGAAAGGGACAGACCAGACAACCGTCGCGGACCTTGCCGCCCACTGTCGGCCCCAGGTGCGAGCCCAGATGGGGGCAAACCGCGTCGGAGACGCAGATCCGACCCTCATCGTCGCACCAAGCGACGATCTCCTGCCCCATCCAGGTCTTCTCGATCAGTTTCTTCCGCAGAATCGACTCGCGATTCGCGAGGAAGTACCAGCCCTCCGGGAAGGGCGGCAGTTCACCGTTAGGACTCAGCGAACGTACATCCGTGTTCGTGATCATGGGCCAGCGTTGCTCTCGAAAGTGACACGCACCGGCGGTTGGGGCACCAGGGTCGACCTCCCGACCAACTCGCCCGCGTAAGGCCTACTATTCTAACAACATAGCTCCACCGGGTTGTCGGACCAGGCGAACTCGGTCGTTTCCCCGCCCCCGGACCGGGTGGCGCCGATGATAACCACCCCACTGGGGGGTGCGGCTACTGCGATGACGCGAGCGCCCTCCGCCGGTCAAGCGGCGACACGGTCAGCGTCCAGCTCAGCGGCACCGACGCAGGGTCGTAGCAGACCCTGTCGTCGCACGCCTGGTAGTCGAGGCGGCCGGTGAGCGTCAACGCGTCGATCTCGGCGAGCTGGGCAGACGACTCCTGGTCGCCCTCCACGACGACTTCCCGCACCAGGCGGAACGGCTCCTGGTAGACGGCTACCCGCTCGTCGAGGGGCTCGAAGTAGTAGATCTCCGACTCCGGGTAGTCGGTCGGCAGGAGCCGCAGGAAGCTCGGCACATCAAGCGTCAAGCCGACGACCCGGTACCCGGCCTCGTCGGCCCCCGGCGCGTAGACGTGCATGCCGTGCCTGGGCGTGATGTCGAGCGTCAGGTGGAAGCGGCTGCCGACCCCAATGGCGGGATCGCTCTGCGAGGCGCTGATCTCGAGATGCGCAGTCTCGCCGCTGGAGCCGGCGACGCCAGAGATCGGCGTGCCGAGCTTCAGCATGATGTTCGCCGCGGTGTTCCGCTCGCGGTAGAACTCCTCGAAGAAACGCGCTGTCACGCGCCCCTCGCGGTCGACGACGAACGTCCCGGGAAACGGCGTGCCGACGGCGATCGGCAGGGCCCCGAAGACCGCAACAAAGCGCAGCACGTCGGCCTTCACCTGCGGGTCCTCGGCATTGGGTCCCAGACCCTCCTCGGCGACGTGGTTGAAAATGCCGAAGGCGCGGATCACCTCCGAGTCGTCATCGGACAGCAGGGGCACGTCCGTAACGCCGCGACTCTCCGCGAAGGCGGCCAGCACCTCCTCCGTGTCGTAGCTGATGGCGGCGACGCCCAGCCCTTCCGCCTGCAACTCCTCGAACCGTTCCTGCAACTCCACGAGCTGCGCCTTGCAGTACGGTCACCAGTCGGCCGAGCGGTGGAAGAGGATCATCGCCCCCTTCTCGCCCATGATCGAGTCGAGCGTTCGAACTCGTCCATGCTGGTCGGGAAGCGCGAAGTCGGGAACCCGCTCTCCCACTTGCGGTCCAAGTGACGAAACGTCCACGGGCGTCCTCTCCTGAGCGCTCAGCGCGACGGGCGCCGCCAGCACCAGGCCGGCGGCGACGATTGGGGTGAACAACGTCTCCTTCACACGAGGCACCCTACCAGCTGGATTGCGGCACGAGTCCCCGATTGGCACGGGCCGCAACCGGCGATGCGTCGGTCTCGCAAGCTCCCCCTTCCCCGCTGCCAGCAGGGCACAATCGCCCTGAACTGGACCATCCAGGCACCAGCCCCCTTGGAGGGGTGCACGTTCGCGAGGCCCGTCTGGGCCAGCCTCGCCCCGTTTGGTGCGCTACACGTCCTGACGATCGACTCCCGCGCGGTAGCTGCGGTCCTCCCCGAGGTGCCGGCGGTACAGCGGTATCGTCAGGCTCAGGGAGCCAAAGGGCGTCCCTAAAATCAACACATTAGACATTGCCACACTAAACACTGCCGGCTCGTCCTCCCCACGCACCCTCAAGCTGACTCCCTGTTGCCGAAAGATTGGCGTTACCGCTGTAGGGCGAGCACTAAGCAGAACCCTGACCAGGATTTCTTCGCCGGGATTGATGTAATCAAAGCGAAGCCGACATGCCGCTTCTTCCCCGTCGATCGCAGCGGCGATCCCGGCCCCGGCCCCGGGAGGACTGCTCGCAACGTCTACGGCCAAGACGCCAGGGTCGCCATCCAGCCTTACCCTGACCTTACCCCGTTCAATCGCCTCGGTACCCGTATTTCGGACCCTTGCATCCACAGTGTAGACCGCCGGCACGGCCCTTCCCCGAACTAGCACCTCAACGTCCTCTGCCACGGACGAGTCGATCTCGATCAACCTCGTTGGAGAAGTGGTCGAGATCGTCAGTTCCGATCTCCTTCTGTTCTTGCTCGACTGCCACCAAGTAATCGCACCGGTTACCGCTGCTCCTAAGATCGCGCCACCCAAGACAAACAAGCCAGCAACGATTATTTCGTTCACGCTCCACCTCTCCTAACAGCGACTATCCCGGTTTCCTCTTGCTAGATGTACGTTGCGACCCGGCCACGGGAGGATACACCATCATCCTTGAAGACAAGGGCGCTTGACCGTCCCCTGCACTTTCAATACACGGTACCTGACCATCTCCTGTCCGCCGACACCACCACCGTGCCCTTGCTCGGCGGTCCAAGAGCACACCTGTCAAGCGGCGACCAGGGCTCGGAGATTATCTGCTATCTGCCGTCGCACAGCACCACTCTCGTCCCGAAGGACGTCGTAGAGCTCGAGGCGGCCCGTCAGCATCGGCTTGCGGACTGACGTGGTCCCGGAAAACTGGACAGGTGGCTAAGGTGTACTCCTCGACTGAGAGGAGGAGCCAGGATGAAGAGGAAGCGTCG
>JAGWAG010000058.1 GCA_021296535.1 Acidobacteriota bacterium
CGGCCAGGAAGGCGGCAACGATCAACTGCGCGTGATCCAGTCCGCGACCCTGGTCGTCTCCCTGCCGCTCCTGGTCGTGGGAGTCCTGATGGCGATCTCGCTCCTCCGGTCGCTCAGACAGGCCTAGCAGCCCGCGAAAAGCGCCTGAAGCCCGGATCAGCGGTCGCCGGCGGCGAGGGCCCTCTCGAGTTCCCCGAGGAGGTCCTCCAGTTCGCCCAGAGCGGCGTCCCAGTCGTCCCAGTGGAACGCATGGCCCGCCTCGATCGCCTCCTCCCAGGACTGGTTCACCTGGAACAGGGCATCGGCGGCCTCATGTCGATCCGACGGATCCTGCACTCGCAGGATGTCGCGCGACACCCTGGCGCGGGCGCCACGAAGGGCCCGCATCCGCGCCAGGAGTTCGCCGCCCTTCGCCAGCGCGTCCTGCCCGGACGTTCCAGCCTCACGATGGTCGGCTTCGGGACCGTGGCAGCGGTTGCAACGCGCCTGCAACCCACCCTCGCCCAGCGACTGCACGGCCACGCTGCCATGGCAGGTGCGGCAGGTCGGTGCGGCGCGGACCTTTCGTTCGAAGAGCGCGAAATGCGCGCTCTCCTGCACCGCCAGGTACTCCGTGTCGTGGCAGCGGCCGCAGGTCCGGGGCAGGTTCCACTGATGGGTCGGACTCTTCGGGTGACCGCTGTTCAGCACTCCCTTGTGCGCGCGGAGCTGTACGAAGGTGGAACTGTTTCCTCCGTGACAGTCCGCGCAGGAGACCCCGGCCGCGGCATGCGCCGAGTTCCGCCACTGGCGCAGATGGAACTCCTCCGTCTCCTCGAGTTCCTGCGCCGCGTGGCAATCGGCGCAGGGATCCTGCGCCCAGACGCCGGCCGCCAACACGGTCATCGCCAGCAGGAGAAGCGGAAAACGAAACGGCCCCATGTTCGTCAGACTACCAACGCCGGGCTCCCGGTGGAGCGGATGGTGTCGAGGCGGCGTTCAGTCCCAACCGCGTTCAGTCCCAACGAAAGACCGGGACGAGGAACACGTCGCGGTCGCCGCCCTGCGGAGTCCCGGGCAGAACCAGCCGGTAGTAGTGCAGCGGAATTCCGCCGTACGAGTACCGGTGGCGCGCAATCCGGCGCGGCCGCTCCACGACGACGCTGACCGGCTCACCCACCCCCGCTTCGACGGGTACGAGTTCCACCGTCAGGCCGGCCAGCGGCACGGGCGACCCGATCAACAGCTCGCCGTCCGCACCGTGCCGGCAGCGGATGCCACCGTCGCCGTGAGGCCAGACGCCGTTGCCGACCAGCCGTACCCGGAGGTCGCCGTGCTGGACGTCCCCCGGCGCTGAGCTCAGGTGGATCTGAGACGTCTCGAGCGGCAGGAGCCGCTTCGCTGCCGGCGAGACGTAGCGCAGACGGCGGGCGCCGGACTCCGCATCGATCTCGACCGGGAAGGCTGCGGCGGAATGCCAAAGCGGACCCACGAAGAGAGCCGCGGCGACCGCTGAGGCCGCGAGCCACCGCCTGGCCGGCGGGCGCTCGATGAGGAACCAGCACACCGGATAGAGAGGAAGGAACCAACGGTTGGCGATCGCGCCCGCGCCGCCGTAGAAGTTGTGTGGACTCTTGATCAGGAAGGCCAGGAGACCCAACGCGACGGCGACGAGCAACCATCGGCGTCGCGAACCCCGCCGGAGACAGGCGCACGCGACCACCAGAGGCAGGAAGTAGGGCACGATGCCGATGCTCCGCCCGAGAGCGGCATAGACCAGGTTGTGTCCGAGCAGCCCGGCGTCGAAGGATGGCAACAGGAATCCCTCCCGAATCCAGGAGGCGTCGCCCCGTGCCGCCAGCAGTTCAGGCCAGTCCTGCCGGTCGAAGTCGATGTCGGGATAGCCGGTGGCACTGCTGAATCCCTGCCGTTCGCCCACGTAGGGACTCCAGGCGCCGCCGCTCCCGGCGTGAAACCACGCCGAACCGGCCAGGAGGAACACGGCACCGCCGAGGACGATCGCCGATGCCCTTCGCCCCCACGCCTGCCGGAGGCTCGGCGCCGCCGCCAGCAGAACGGCGGCCAGAACGGCCAGGTAGAACGGTCGGCCGGCACCGGCGATCGCCAGCAGAACGCCGGCGGCGAACAGCCGGGCAGGCGGAAGCCGCTCGCCCTCGAACCACGGATCGAGGCAACAGAGCCCGAACGCCGTGGCAACGAGATAGAACAGGTCGGCGTGAACCCAGAACACGTGGCCGAAGGTGACCGAGAAGAAGAGCAGGAACGCGGCCATCAGCGGTCCATCGGCGCCGACGCGCCGCAGCAGCAGGCACTCCAGCAGGAGAGCGCCGAGGATGAGCAGCACGAGGTTCGCGGCAATCGGCCCCCGCTCCGGCGCGAGGCGGACGAAGGGCGAGAGAAAGAGCGAGTAGAAGACCGGCTTGGCGTACACGAGCGTGTCTCCGCCGTCCCTGCTCTGCAGGATCAGCGGGTCCGGGACCTTGCCGGTCGTCTCCAGGTAGCGCCGGTAGTCCGAAGCCTCGTACCGCCGGTCGAAGTCGAACGCCAGGCTCTGGGCCTGCATCGCGTAGACGCCTTCGTCGCCCACCGTGTAGGGCCAGTCTGCCGGGTCGAAGGCGACCACGGCCACCGTCAGGGCCAGAACCAGGGCCCAAAGCACGGCCCGCTGCCAGGTCAGCCCGCCACACATGGGCCACCGCCGCCCACGGCTGGAGGGAGTGTCCATACCTGTCGGGACGGTACCAGCCAGCCCCCACCTCACCGGGAACTTGCGCCGCAAGACTGCGCTTCGCAGCGTCCTGCAGTGCAAGCTTGTATGGAACAAGCCGCGCACGCGGAGCCGGCCAGAAGGCCGGCGCACCCAGTCCGCGGCCAGTTCCCTGCGCGACAGCGCAGCGGACCACCGCTGTGGATACTCCTAGAAGGAATCTCCGAAGCTGTAGGTCAGCCGCGAGTACCAGAACGCCCCGTTGAACCCCCACGGCGTCCGTTCGCTGTACAGCTCGCCGACGTTCAAGGCGAACGAGTTCTCCTCGGGGTACGTGTCGAGCACGTTCGTGCCGCCGAACACCCAACGCAGACCGTCGCGCAGCCTGAAGCCGATCTCCACGTCGAGCGTGTTCTCGCCGGGGTAGCTCTCGTTGTTGTCCCGGTCGAACCAGCGATCGAAGTAGTTCAGGCGAGCCAGGTAGCGCACCCGGTCGCTGGCCGAACGGTGCTTTGCGGTGACGCTGTACCGGCTCTCCGGCAGCGCCTGCTCGAGATCCCGGATCCGGCGCGCGCCGAACGTGACCGGGTTGGAGCGGACGACGTCCGTGCGGGTCAGGTTCGCCAGCGCCGCGAAGCTGGTGCGGCCGCCCATCGATGCGGGCGTCACCGTGAGCACCAGGTCGGCGCCCACCGACTCAGTGTCGAAGTCGTTGGCGAAGAACCGGAAGTTCCTCAGGTTGGCGGCGCTCGTCACCCCCTCGGCGACCAGGGTGGCCACCTCGTCCGGCGTCAACTGGAAGTTCTGGGTAACGGCGATCCGATCCTCCACGTCGATGCGGAACACATCGAAGGTCATCGCGAACGGCCCGTTCTCGACCACCGCGCCGATCGCGAAATTCAGCGAGGTTTCCGGTTCCAGAGGCTCGCCGCCTCTCAGTCCGGCCACCGCGGAAGTGGACGGAATGGTGCCGTTGTTCACCAGGTCCTGAATGTTCGTGTCGAACTGCGTCTGCACGTTGAACGCGTTCTGCTGCCCCGGCGTCGGCGCCCGGAAGCCGCTGCTCAGACTGCTGCGCAGCGCAAGGCGCTCCGTCACCTGGTAGCGGCCCGCGATCTTGCTGTTCATCGTGGTGCCGAAGTCCTCGAAGTCCTCGAACCGGACCGCGGCGCCCATCGCCCAGCGGCCGTCCGGGCCGTCGATCTCCACGTCGCCGTAGGCCGCGTAGTTCGAGCGGCCCCACTTGCCGGCCGCGATATCGCTGAAGCCGGGAAAGCCGTTCGACCCGGAGCTGAAACCCTGGCCGGCCAGCGGACCGATCAGGTAGGACTCGGGCTGGCCCGTGCCGATCTCGAACTCCTCGTTCCTCCACTCCACGCCGCCGGCCACGTCGACGCGCTCCGACACCGAGTAGGTCAGGTCGTAGTTGAGGTTCGTTTCCCTCTGGGTGTAGGTCCCGAGCGAGAAGCCGGTCGGCGTGTCCGGACCGAGCGACGCGTTCACCGTATTGCTGATGAAGTGGTCGACGGAGTTCTCTCCCGTGCTGACGCTCAGATCCCAGCCGATTCCGCCGGAGGTCGCCCCGCGGAGACCGGCCACGATGCTCATGTCCTCGTTGTCGCCGCCGAAATTCGGCGTGAAACCGCCGGGGAAGAGCTCCTGGAAGGAGAAGCAGTTCGGATCGTCGATCACGCGGCCGAGAGCGATCGGATCCGGCACGTGGTTGGTCACGGCAACGGTCGGGCAGCCGGCGGAGCCGTCGAGCACGCCGTCCCTGGCGTCGAGCAGATCGCCGACCAGCAGGGTGCCGCCGCCGTCGATGCTGAACACGCCGCCGCGGGTGTTCGGGTTGCGGAAGAAGAAGCCCCCGTTCACCGTCTTGCTGGCGTAGTTCGCGTGGCCGTAGAACTGGCGGCCGCTGGTCTCGAACAGGTGACCGAAGTTCAGGAACAGCTTCATGTCGTCCGAGACCTCCGGCGAGCCCCAGATCTGCGCCTTCGGCTGACGGACGTGCGTGTTGCCGGCGGCGATCAGGTTCGCCGCGTCCCGGCGCTGGATCGACCGGTCCGTCGGATCCGTGCTTCCGTACTCCACGCTGAGATTGAAGAAGCCGCTCTCGCCCAGCGGCAAGCCGAAGTTCGCGGCGGCCGTGAACAGGTCGCCGTCGCCCTCGCCGTAGGAACCGCTGCGGATCTCGACTGCGCCGCCCGAACCCGCGTCTTTCAGCAGGAAGTTCATCACGCCGGCGATCGCGTCGGATCCGTACTGCGCCGAGGCGCCGTCTCGCAAGACCTCGACCTGGCGCAGCGCGATGGCCGGGATGACCGCCAGGTCCGGCCCCTGGGCGCCGATCGAGACGGCGTCTCCGTGCCAGTGGATCACCGCGGCGCGGTGCCTGCGCTTGCCGTTGACCAGCACCAGGGTGTGGTCGGGCGCCAGGTTCCGGAGGTAAGCCGGCCGGACGATCGACGACGCGTCGCTGATCGGCTGCGCGCTTACGTTGTAGGACGGCGCCAGGTTTCGCACCAGGTTCGCCACGTCCGTGTCGCCCTGCGACAGGAAGTCGTCGCCGGTCAGCACGTCGACCGGCACCATCGACTCGGCGACCGACCGGCCCTCGCCGCGGGTGCCGACGACGACGATCTCCTCGCCGAAAGCTGCCATTTCGGCATCCTCGTCGTCCGCGGCGTCCTCCTCCTGAGCCGCGACGGGCGCCGCGGCCAGCGCCACGGCTACGGCTGCGGCCAGCAGCAGGCTGAGTATCGACTCCGCGGTCGGTCTGCGTCTCGAATGGAAGCGACTGAGTTGGGGCGTGTGGTTCATGATTCCTGCATCCTCCAAGTAAAGCGGGAAAGACCGTCTCGCGGCCAGATGCGGCGGCCGCACCGCCGCGGAGCGGCGGCGAAGTCTACACGGATCGACCGAGAGGCATCTTCGCCCTCAACGTGGGGTTCGCGGCACCCACCGCCCATGCCACGAAAATGGACCATTACTCGCTCTGAGTGTCACGGAATCTGCACGAACCGGAAGTGTCCGCCGACGCCTCCGTGGCCCCAGATCACCGTCCACTCGACCTGTGCCGGCACCGAGCGGCGGCTGCTGCAAGACGGGTCTTCCTGCTGTAATGTTCATGATGGTCGACTCGTACTGGAACCCATTGGGAGTGACACATGAAGAAACCTGAACCCGCCCCCTCCATCCTGCCGCCCCTCCTCACTCTCCTGCTGTCGCTGTGCCTTTGCGCGCCGGTCCTGGCGCAGAAGGCCGAGGCGCAGGACGAAGGCGAACAGGCCGAAGAAACACCCGAATTCGGCGAGGCGATCGTCGTCGTCGGCACCCGTACCGAGGGCCGCACAGTCACCGCGTCCCCCGTGCCGGTCGACGTCATTCCCGAGACCGAGCTCGTCAGCCAAGGAAACAACGACCTGACGAACCGGATCCGGACCGTCGTGCCGTCCTACAACGTCGGGGCACAGCCGATCAGCGACGCGGCGACCCTGGTCAGGCCGGCCAACCTGCGCGGCCTGGCGCCGGATCACACCCTGATCCTCGTCAACGGCAAGCGTCGGCACCGCGCCGCGGTCATCGCCTGGCTCGGGAACGGGATCTCGGACGGCTCCCAGGGGCCGGACATTTCCGTCATCCCGGCCATCGCGCTCCGACAGGTCGAGGTCCTTCGGGACGGCGCGTCGGCCCAGTACGGCTCCGACGCGATCGCCGGCGTGATCAACTTCCAGCTCAAGGACGCGAGTTCCGGCGGCAGCATCGAGGTTCGCTCGGGGCAGTTCCAAGACTCGAACCCCGGCTCCAGCAGCGGATTCGGCGGCCAGTACACGTTTGCCGGCGAGAAGGGCCCGTCGTACGCGGTCGCCGCGAACGTGGGCATGCCGATGGGCGCGAACGGCTTCTTCAACCTGAGCGTGGAGTACGGCGGCGCCGACCCCACGAGTCGTAGCGTGCAGCGGAACGACGCGATCAACATCATCAACACCGGCAACAGCCACATCCGCAATCCGGCCCAGGTCTGGGGTACGCCGCTGCTGGAGGACGACACCAAGGTGTTCGCCAACTTCGGCTCGCTGTTCGACAACGGCACCCAGTTCTACGGCCACGCGAACTACGCCAGCCGGACGACGACCGGAGGCTTCTACTTCCGCAACCCCCACACGCGCTCCGGCGTCTTCAGCAATGACGGCGGAGGCTCCATCCTGGTCGGCGATCGTGCGTGGGCCCGCACCGGCGTCGAAGGCGCCGGCGGTTGCCCGGTGCTCAACGTGGTGGGCCACGTGCCGGACCCCGTCGCCTTGGCCGAGATCGAGGCGAACCCGGACTGCTTCACTCTCTACAGCCGCTTCCCCGGCGGCTTCACGCCCCAGTTCGGAGGCGACCTGACGGATTCGTCGATCGTCGCCGGGCTGCGCGGCTATCTCGACAGCGGGATGACCTGGGACCTCAGCGTCAACGTCGGCTCGAGCGAGGTCGACCAGTTCATCTACAACACGGTGAACGCATCCCTCGGCTACGACACGCCGACCTCATTCGGTCCCGGCATCTACGAGCAGACGGACACGAACGTCAACTTCGACGTCACGTATCCGGTCAGGGACAACGTGAGCCTCGCCGCCGGCCTCGAGTGGCGGAACGAGCAGTTCCGGATCGGCGCCGGCGACCCGGCTTCCTGGGAGATCGGTCCCTATGCGGCGCAGGGGTTCGGCTCCGGCTCGAACGGCTTCAACGGCTACCGGCCCGAGAACTCGGGAACCTGGGACCGCGCGAACGTCGCGATCTACGGCGACGTCGAGATCGACTCGCCTGATGAGCGGGGGACCTTCACCGCGGCGCTCAGGGTCGAGGACTTCGATGGCTTCGGCAACACGGTCAACGCGAAGGTGTCCGGCCGTCGTCAGGTCTCGGACGTCGTGTCGCTGCGCGCCGCCGCCAGCACCGGGTTCCGCGCGCCGACGCCCGGCCAGCAGAACGCCTTCAACGTGACGACGGCCTTCGATCCGGAGACCGGCGGCCTGTCGAACAGCGGCACCGTGCCGTCCACCTCGGCGCCGGCTGCTCTGCGAGGCGGCGAGGACCTTCAGCCCGAGGAGGCGATCAACTTCTCCGCCGGCCTGGTCGTCGACAGGGGCGAGTTCATCCTGACGGCGGACATCTTCCACATCGACGTGGACGACCGGCTCGCCGTGTCCGAGACGTTCCGTCAGTGCGCCCTCATCCAGGAGGCGAACTGCGTGACGGACGCGGAGATCGAGCAGTTGCTCTCCGGCGGCTTCGTCGAGGCGCGGAACCTGAAGAACTTCCGGTTCTTCGTCAACGACTTTGCGACCCAGACGCAGGGCCTGGACGTGGTAGGCACGTGGATGCCGCCGGAGCTCGGCGGCGACACGACCTTCAGCCTCGTGTTCAACTACACGAAGACGGAGGTCACGGACCACAATCCAGACACCGTCGGCCCGTTCCGCATCGCGACGATCGAGAAGGGTCTGCCGGAGTTCCGCTGGAACCTGTCGATGAACCACAGCGCCGAGCGCTGGTCCCTGATGACCCGCCTGAACTACTTCGACGGCTGGTGGGACAGCGAGGACGCGCAGAACCTTCTCGGCAGGAACAACGCGCCGATGTACGCGGACTACAGCGGCGAATTCCTGCTCGACGTCGAACTCGGCATTCCGTTGCCGAACTCCACCTCGATCGCCATCGGCGTGCAGAACCTGTTGAACACGTACCCCGACGTGAACCCCGGCGGCGCCGACGCCGTCGGCAACCAGTACGGGCAGTTCTCGCCCTTCGGCTTCAACGGGGCCTACTACTACGTTCGCTTCAACTACGCCTGGGGCCAGAACTTCTAGGACCTTGCGCGGCAAAAACCGGGTGCGCCGGCGTGAAAGCGCCGGCTTCCGGACCTTCTGCCGCACTGAAGCCTGATCTCAGCGTCTACTTCTTCACCCGGCGGTGGGCCTGCCTGCCGCCGGGTGAACTGTTTCTGGACCACGGACAGCCGGCCCGGACCCCTCCGAGGAGATGCCGCTTCACCCGGCGGCAGGTTGGAAGACGTCTACCGGCCGCTCCCGCTCCAGGCTCTGCAACAGCCAGTACCGCCGGTAGAGCTCGTTCGTCTCGTACAGTTCCTCGTGGCTTCCCGCGGCGACCAGCCGGCCCTGGTCGAGCACGTGGATGCGACGGGCCCGGCGGGCGGTGGCAAGGCGATGAGCGATGACGATCGTCGTTCTGCCCTCCAGGAGGTTCTCGATCGCCCGCTGGACCGTCGCCTCCGAGTCGGGGTCGAGGGCGCTCGTCGCCTCGTCCAGCAGCAGGATCTGCGGGTCACGGAGAAACGCGCGGGCGATCGCGATTCTCTGGCGCTGACCTGCCGAGAGCCGCACACCCCGCTCGCCGACCTCGGTTTCAAAGCCGTCGTCCAACTGCTCGATGAACGAAGCGGCGCCCGCCGCCTCGGCGGCCGCCAGGACTTCGCCGTCTTCCGCATCCGGCCTGGCCAGTCGGATGTTCTCGGCCACGGAACCCGAGAACAGAAAGATGTCCTGCGGCACCAGGGCCATCCGGCGCCGCAGATCGCCAAGCGCCACATCCCGGAGCCGCGTTCCGTCGATCAGTATCTCTCCCTGCTGCGCCTCATAGAAGCGAAGCAGCAAGCCGAAGAGCGTGCTCTTCCCCGACCCGGACGGGCCGACCAGGGCCGCCAGTTCACCTGGCGCGATCTCAAGTGAGACATCGGTGAGGGCCGGCTGCTCCGAGCCCTCGTACTGGAATCCGACCGAACGCACGCTGAGTCCGCCGGGGGCTGCAGCGAGTTTCACCGGCGCCGGCGCATCGACGATCGCCGACTGCTCGTCGAGTAGCTCGAATACCCGAGCGCTGGATCCACGCAGCCGCTTGTAGCCGGCGTAGAGCGCCCCCAACTGCCCCACCGATGTCCCGATGGAGAACGTGTAGAGAAGAAACGAGGCCAGCCTTCCGGGCGAGAGCGATCCCTCGAGCATCAGGCTCCCGCCGTATCCCAGCACCAGGGCGAACGCGGTGAAGCCGAAGAACGTCATCAGACCACTGAAGGCGCCGTACAACCGGACGTTGTGCAGTTGGACGCCGAGCAGGTCCGCGAGCCGTAACCGGTAGCGACCGCGCGCCTGACCCTCCGCTGAGAAGGCCTGCACGGTCCGAATGCCCGCCAGCGCCTCCTCGGCCCAGGCGGAGGTCTCGGCGACCGCGTCGCGCTCCTCTTGGGCCACCCGCTCCAGTCTCCGCCCGTAGAAGATCGCGAACAGGACCACCGGCGGTACGACAAGGAGAGCGACCACCGTCAGCCGGGTATGCAGAATGAGCAGGATGACCAGGACGGCCAGGAACCGCACCGCGGCCTGGAGGCCGGAGGGTATCTGCTCGGTCAGCGCAGTCTGGACGACCGTCAGGTCCGAGGCCATACGGGACAGGAGTTCGCCGACGCGCCGGCGGTCGTAGAAGTCGACCGAAAGGCCGACCAGGTGGTGAAAGAGCCGACCCCTCAGGTCCCGGAGCAGCCGCGCCCCGGCAGAGCCGAGGAACCGGGTCTGGAAGTAGGTCACGACGCCAAGAATCGCGCAGAGGCCGATCAGCGTAGCGACGATCTGACCCAGCCTTTCCTGAAGGTCCGCCTGAATCGCGGTATCCACCAGGTCGCCCACCTGCTTGGGCACCAGGACGAAGCAGGACCGTTCCAGCGCCCAGGGGCCGTGCATATGGCCGGGCCAGCCCCACCAGTCGACGGAACGGAACCCGCGCGGACGAGTTCTCCACCTCCACCCGCCTCTTCGCTCTCACTTCCCGACGGCAAGCGTGATGACGAGATCGGGTCGCTCGGGATCCGCCACGACAGAGTCGAAGACCTCCACGTCCATCGACAGTCTGACCACGACGGCCACCGAACCGTACTGAATCTGTGCCGGGATGCTCCGCCCAACGCGGCCAGAAGCACTTCCCGATGCGACGACAGCCTCGGGAGAGGGCTGCCCGGACCGGCGCAGATCGACCGAGACGTCAACCGCCCTGCTGACCTGGCGACCATGAACCGCAAGCTCCACCTCGAGTTCGACCCGACCGCGTCGCTGCCGCCGCCCGACCTCCAGGCGCTCGATCGTGACTCCCTCACACAGATAGGGCGCCGTGTCCCGCGTGATCCAGGCGTAGCCCTTGGGAAGCGTCTCGACCGACCCCATCGGCAGTCGCAGCACCATGGGCGACGCCATCGCGATCCGCTCGATTGTCTCGGCATCGGCGGCGCGCGCCGAAGCCGGTGTGACTTCGCCCGCGGACGGCGCCGTCGCTTCGGATTCCGCGACCGCCAGTGCCGGTTCGGGCTCGACCGGCGCCCCGACGGGTTCAGCCTCCGCCGGAGACACCGCGGGGCTGTCGGACGCGGAGGACGGTTCGTCCTGCACAGTCTCCGCCTCCACCGGCGCAGCGGGCGCGGGAACCTCGGTGACGGCTAATCCAACGCGTTCGTAGTAGCCATCGAACAGAGCGTCTCCGCCACGATCGCCCCGTCCTCGCGCGGCCGAACCACCTGCCGACAGACGGATTCGGCCGCCGGCTTCCGGAACCCAGCGCTCGCGCCATCTCGACGTCTCGCCGCCGGCAGAGACGTGCTCGCCGCGCAGCAACAACTCGCCTTCCTCCACTGTGCCGGCCGACTTGACCACGACTCCGCGGTTCGAGACGCTGAACCGTCGCCACACGCCGGCGGCCCGGTCAAGGAAACTGTAGGTCCGGCCGGCGCGGCCGTCCACGAACGACCAGATCTCGGCGATCAGGCAGCCGTCTTCGAGCTTCTCGACCCGGCTCCGGCCAACCACCTCGCCGTCAGAGACCAGGCGCCAGTCACCGAGTTGGAAATCGAGGGCGCGGTGGTCCTCGCCGTCGCATGCACGGTCAGCCTGCGCCGCCAGGGGCGCCGCGGCCAGGGCCGCGAAGCAGCCCGCCAGCAGGCAACGAGCCAGGCCAGGCCGCTTCGTCCGTCCCATCGCTCCTCTCCCTCTCTCTCTCTCTCTCAGGTGCCCAACAAGGCGATCTTGACCACGAACAGGACGGCCAGAACCGCGACGGCCGGTCGAAGCTGGCGGAAACGGCCCGACAGCAACTTGATCGCTGTGTAGGTGATGAAGCCGGCGGCGATGCCGTGGGCGATCGAGAAGCTGAACGGGATCGTGATCGCCAGAACGACGGCCGGAACGTACTCCGTCGCGTCGGACCAGTCGATTTCCGTCATGTTCCGGATCATCACGCTGGCCACGAAGAGCAGGGCGGCCGCGGTTGCGAACTGCGGGATCGTCGCCGCCAGGGGCGACAGGAAGAGGGTCAGCAGGAACAGCGCCGATACGGTAACCGCGGTCAGCCCCGTGCGACCGCCGGCCTTCACCCCCGCGGCGCTCTCGATGTAGCTCGTCACCGACGACGTACCCAGGAGCGAACCGAGCACCGACGCGCCGGAGTCCACGATGACGGCGTGCCGCAGTCTCGGCAGGTTGCCCCCCCGGTCGAGCAGGCCGCCCTGTTTGGCCACCGCGATCAGCGTGCCCGACGTGTCGAAGAGATCGGTGAACAGGAAGGCGAAGATGATGCCGAAGAACGCGGCGTCGAAAGCGGCGCCGATGTCGAGCTGACCAAACGTCGGCGCCAGCGAGGGGACCGCCGAAACCGCGCCCTGCCAGCTCGCTTCGCCGACCAGCAGACCGATCGCGGTGATCGCGAGGATGCCGATCAGTACCGCCCCGCCCTTCTTCAGGGCATCGAGGGCCGCGATGAGCACCAACCCGACGATCGCGAGCACGACGCTCCAGGACTTCAAGTCCCCGAGCCCGACGAGGGTCGCGTCGTTCGTCACGACGAGTCCGGCGTTCCTCATCGCGATGAGCGCCAGGAAGAACCCGATACCCGCAGCCGTAGCCATCTTGAGTGAACGGGGAAAGGCGCCCATGATCCAGGTCCGGATCGGCAACACGGAAATGACCATGAAGCAGATGCCGGAGATGAACAGCGCGCCCAGGGCCACCTGCCAGGGATGCCCCATCCCCAGCACGACGCCGTAAGTGAAGAACGCGTTGATCCCCATTCCGGGCGCCAGCGCGATCGGGTAGTTCGCGTAGAGCCCCATCGCGGCGCAGGCGATTGCCGCGGAAAGGCAGGTGGCGACGAAGACCGCCCCCCGGTCCATTCCCGCTTCGCTCAGGATCTGCGGGTTGACGACGGCGACGTAGGCCATCGTCATGTAGGTCGTGACGCCTGCGACGATCTCCTTCCTCGCCGTCGTCCGATGCTGGTCGAGGTGGAAGAGGCGGTTCAGCATGTCGACATCCCCGGTCGGCCGTCGGCGGTTCTAAGCGTCCACGAGCGGTCTGACGACGAACAGGAGATCGCCCTGGTTCACCACCTGGCCGTTCGCCGCGTTGACCCGCATCACCTCGTACCGGGTGTCGCGGGGATACAGATCGCCGCCGGAATCGATCGACGACAGGGACACCGGGCGGAAGAGCTTCATCGCCTCGATCAAGCCCAGGGTCTTCTCCGTGCCCAGGATGTCCCCGACGCGAACGAACGGCGGATCGTTGGGAGAGGAAGCGGCATAGAAGAGGCCGCCGGACGGCGCGCTGACCTTCAGTTCGTCGCTGCCCTCGATCTCGATCTCGGCGCGGTCCATCGTCGCGGACACGCCGGCGGACCGCTCGACTTCCCGGGCCAGCTCACCGGCATCGATGCGGGCCAGGAAGCCCGGCAGGTACCGCGTGTCGTACTCGCCGGAACGGAACTGTCCGTCGTCGAGCACGCGGCGAAGCAACGAGAGATTCGTGCAGACTCCCTCGATCGTGACCTCGTCGAGGTAGGACCGAATGCGGTCGATCGTGTCGGCGCGATCCTTGCCGTGACAGACGATCTGCGCCACGAGGCTGTCGTAGTACGGCGAAACCACGGTTCCCGTGTCGATCGTCGCCAGGACGTCGATATCGGAGCGCTGCGGGAACTCGCAGCGGCTAACCGTCCCCGGCGACGGCAGCAGGTCGATCCCGTCCGGCGTGTTGACCACCCGTTCGGCGTTGATCCGGACCTCCATCGCGTAGCCGTTCTCGGCGTCCGAAGAGTCCGGGACTCGCGACCCGCCCGCGATCTCGAACTGGGCCTTGACGATGTCCGTACCGCTCGTCGCCTCGGTCACCGGATGCTCCACCTGGAGGCGGGTGTTCATCTCCATGAAATAGAGCTTCTGCGCCTCCAGGTCGAAGATGAACTCCACCGTGCCCGCGCCCACGTAGCCGATCTGCCGGGCGATCGCGGCGGCATGGCGAAAACTCTCCTCGCGCAGGGCGTCCGGCAGCGCGGTGGAACCCGACTCCTCGATCAGTTTCTGGTTGTTCCGCTGCACGCTGCAATCGCGCAGGCCCAGAACGCTCACCGTTCCGTGCTGGTCGCAAAGCACCTGGACCTCGACGTGGCGAAGCGAGACGACGCACTTCTCCAGGTAGCAGTCCGCGTTGCCGAAGGCGCTCTCCGCCTCGATGCGGATCTGCGCGAACGCGTCCCGGAAGTCCTCCGCCCGGTCGACCCGGCGAATGCCCTTGCCGCCACCGCCGTGGACCGCCTTGAGCATCACCGGAAAACCGATCGATTCCGCCACTTCGCGCGCCGTGTCCGCGTCGGTGAGGACGCCCTCGCTGCCCGGCACGACCGGGACACCCACCTGCACCGCGGTCTGGATCGCGTTCGACTTGTTGCCCATCCGCCGCATCGCGTCGCCGGTCGGGCCGATGAAGTTCAGACCGTGCCCCCGGCAGAGGTCGGCGAACGAGGCGCTCTCGGACAGGAAGCCGATCCCCGGATGGAGCGCGTCGACCTCTTCCCGCTCGGCGATCCGAATCACCGAGTGGGCGTTCAGGTAGCTCTCATCGGGCGTGCTGCCGCCGATGCAGACCAGGCTGTCGCGTTCCCGAAGCATCGCCGCCGCCGGCGACTCGATATCGGGATCCGACTGGACCAGCACAACTTCCACGCCGGACCGCTGGGCGACCCTCACCAGCTTGGTCGCGGTGCAACCCCGCGCATGGATCAGAGCCCGCCGCACCGGGCGCGGAGCCACCGTCGGAGCGGGCTCGACGGCTTCCGGCTCCCGCCGGCGCCGCCGCGCCGACAGAAACTCGACCCGCCGCTCCTCCTGCAGGAGCCGCTGAAGAACATCCTCGACCGTCTCCTCCGGCACCGGAATCTGCGAATCGACGTGACGCAGGTGATCGTCGAGATCCTCGCCAAAGGGATGCTGCACGAGACCTTCCATCGAACCTTCGACCTCGGCCAGGTAGTTCGACAGCGTCGAGGCCATCGGCAGGTGAGAAGGCACGACGATCTGGCCGGCGAACGGCATATTCGTACCCGAGAAGTAGTAGGTCTGGACCAGCGGGTGGGTCACCAGGCTCGCCTGGGCCCCGCCGGTGCAGTCGCCGTAGCCGAAGCAGATCACCGGCAGGTCGTTGTCGCGCACGAACCGCGTGATGCGATCGTTCACGATCGACATGGAGAACAGGGCGCCGGCGCCTTCCTTCGTCAACATGCCGCCGGACGAGATGAAGCACACGACCGGCAGCCGCTCCTCGGCGCAGCGCAGCAGGAGCTTGCAGAACTTCTCCGAGCTCGCCATGTCGAACGAGCCGGCCTGGAACGCCAGGTTGGAGACCAGAACGCCGACCCTGCTGCCTCCGGAACCGCTCTCCGCCTCACCCGCCGCGCCGGTCCGGATCCGGGCCAGCGCCGCCACCGTTCCGCACGGCGTGACTCCCTGTTCAAGCGCCCGCTCGATCGAGACCCGGAGTCCCGGGAAGCCCACCGGATCGGCGGTCATCCGGTCCGGCTCGATCTCCTGCACGTCGGCGAAGAAGCGGTCCAGGATGGCCCGGGGACGCCGCGGCGTCTTCCGCTTCTGCTCGGCAAGCACGTCCTCGAGCAGCAGATCGCGGTAGGCCGCGTCAAGCCGGTTCCAGAAGTCCTTGATGCCGATGTTGCGCGGGGAAATGCGGCCGTCGTAGGCGCGGATCCCCTGCTCGTCCTCGTAGAAGTTGGGCAGCAGGCGCTCGAAAAGGAACGTGACCAGCCCGAACAGCGGCTCGGAGATGCGGGGCATCTGCAGCCGCTTCCATTCCGCGACGGACTTGAGCAGCCGGCCCCGGCGGGGGTGGCGGGAGAAGTGCCGCAGCCAGGAACGGAACTGCCGGCGCAACCGCGCCTCCGCCTCGGCGGCCTCCTCCGGATCGAGTCCCGCCGTCAGCTCGCCGAGCGCCGCGTTCAACGAGTGGCGCAGCAACAGGTGAACCGACTCGCGGGCGATCACGTTCTCTTCCCGCGCTTCAGCCGCGATCTCTCGCAGGTGCAGGAAGATGTGATCGTAGAGCCGGTCGAAAGAGATGAAGTTCTCGCACTCGCGCCGGAACAGCGCCAGGAGCTGCGGCTGGAGAATCACGTCGAGCACGGTGAGGTCCGTGGTATCCGGAGCGGCGCCCCGGGGAGCTTCCGAGGCCGGCTCCTCCAGCGCCTCAGCCTCGACGGCGCGCATGACATCCAGCAGCCGACCGAAGTTGTCCTCGGCCGCGTCCTTCCACTGGTTGTAGAGGTGGAAGCCGAACTCGAGCAGCAGCTCGGCTCGAGCACGATTGAAGTGGTACTCGCGGCTGCCCAGCAGGAACGAGGCGAGCCGTCCCCGCCCCTCATGCAGCGAGTCACGGGCCGCGGCGTAGCGCTTGTAGGTCCGGTTGAGCACGTCGTCGTACCGAACGGCAAGCGGGTTCTCGAACCAGCGCTCGAAGGACAGGCGGCGTTGCCGGTCCCGGCGCGCCTTGGCCGCCCCGGCGGGAACCTCGGCCGCCGCCAGCCGACCGTAGCCGGACACGGTGGTCGACGTGAGTCGGCGGCGCAACCCCAGGTAGCGCAGATAGCGAAAGGCGACACCGAAGATGTTGACCTGCTCCGCCGGACTCCGCAGGCGCGACAGCGGCGCCACTTCCTCGAGGGCCAGCAGACTGCGTGAGGGATCGACGTAGCGTCGCGTATTCAGGCGGTAGTGCTCGAACACAGCCGGCTCGTCGCGCACGAAGGTCTTCGCTCGCCGCTCGACCACCGCGATCGACGTAGCCACGGCGGCCTCGAAACAGGCCAGCCGGTCGCCCCCCTCGCCCGGAACGAAGTCGATCACACCGTCGAGGTAACCCTGGTCGAAGAGTTCGTAAGCCGAAACCCCAACCGCCTTCGCGCACTCCTCCCAGGACAAGTCGTAGCGGCGCACGATGTTCGCCAGGCCCCGGGGCTGGATCGTGTTGAAGACGCCGTCGCGCACCGAGAGCAGCACGTTGGTCGTCGCCAGAGGGATGGCGCCGCCCGAGTAGCCGTTGCCGAGCACGATGCCCACCGTCGGCGCGTGAAGCTGCGCCATCTCCGCGATCAGCCGCGAGATCGCGTGGGCCTGGTTACCGCGATTCGCCAGCTCGCCCGCGTCCGCTCCCGGCGTGTCCATCAAGGCGACGATGGGGAGGTTGCGGCCCGCGTAGGAGCGAATCACATCGACCGCCAGGCTGTGGTGCTCCGGCATCCAGACACCGTTCTGCACGGAACGCTCCTGGGCGAGAACGCCGAACCGGCGCCGCCAGCCCTCGATCCCGGTCTCGAACACGGCCGCGTAGAGAGGACCGTGGTGGTGCTCCTCCACCAGGTCCCAACTCGTCGCGGCCAGGACCTCCCCGGCGCCGATCCGGCCCGGGTCTTCGGCCGGAGCCACCGTGCGGCGGATGTACTCGTCAACCTCGAGGGCCGCCAGGCTCTTGAGGGTCCGGCGAATACGCCGGTCGGAGATCAGACCGGCGATCCGCCCGCTGCCGGCGGCGACATGCGGATCACGGGACTCCGGAAACAGCGAGAAGGCCCGCGCCCGCTGCTCCGCGTCGCGGAACAGGGGGTCGACCGCTCCCCGCGAAGGCTCCGCCTGACTCTTGAGCAGAATCGTCATAAACCGCTTACTCTACTCGCTTTCCGGTCGCTCTTCCGCTCGGGTCGGGCCGATTTCCGCCAGCGTCGTCAGGCTCGGCGCCACCATCACACGCGCTGCGGTTTCCTCGTAGGCCGCGTACATCGACGGCAGTTTCTGCCGCAGGTCCTCCTGATCGCGAATCGTCCACTCTTCTTCCCACACAGGTCCGTAGGGCGCCTGGAGATTCCAGGCGGTCGAGATGAACCAGTAGGCGAACTCCTGCATCTGGACCCGGAAGCGCACCTCCTCGTCGTCGATGTCCTCGTACTGGTTCGCCTGGTAGTAGCCCTCGTCGTCGGCCTTCGCCATCGCCCTCGCGAGTTCCGAGTCCTCCGAAATGCCCCAGACGTCCGGGAACGTGTAGTGCAGGCCAATGTCCGTTACGTAGTGGAGGATGTGCTCGACCACCTCCATCACCTGGCCTTCGGGCACGTCCTGCATGATCACGTCGCAGACCGAGTTGTCGCGCTCGATCGCCGCCCAGCGCTCGTCCGTTTCATCCATGAAGCTGTAGTCGAACCCCAGGGGAACCGGAATCAGCGCCCTGTAGCGGTAGTGGTTCGCGAGCAGTTCGCGCTGAAGATCGGCGTCGAGCCCGGCATCCCGCGGAAACGACTCGGCGATCGTTCTCGCGACGAGTCGCATGTAGTCGTCGGAGATGTCGTCGCGCGCCGCGAGCTTCAACCCGTAGACCTGCAGTTCCTTGGTGAAGGGCGGCATCGCATCGGTCGGAGTGACGTCCGTGAGCTGGTACACGTCGTCAGGGACATCGCCGATGGGAGACAGCAGAATGCAGCCGCCGAGATGGATCGGGCCGGCATCGGCCACCTCCTCGCCAACTGGTGTAGCTGGTTCGGCCTCCAGTTGGCCCCCGCAGGCGACTACCGCCAAGGTCAGAAGCGCGAATGCGAAGCGTACGTCCATACCGGCCTCCCCTCTGTCGATTCCGTCCGCGACTGCCTACACTATGCCCCCAAAGGCCCCAAAGGCCGCCGGGACATGAACGTCCTGCCACTATCGAGTATTTCCTGGCTACATTGTGGACTTTCTTCCCAGCATCGTCGGTTCCTTCGCCGACCCGGCGGCCGAGAATCCGACCGTCGAGATGGTCGAGGCGGCCTTCCGCCATCACGGCCTGCACTGGCGTTACCTGAACTGCGAAGTGCCGCCCGATCTGCTGGCCGACGCGGTCGCCGGCGCCCGTGCGATGGGCTGGGCGGGGTTCAACTGCTCGCTGCCGCACAAGGTGCCGGTGATCGAGCACCTCGACGGCCTCGGCGAGTCGGCCCGCCTGATCGGGGCAGTGAACTGCGTCGTCCGTGACGACGAAGGCCGCTTCATCGGCCAGAACACGGACGGCAAGGGCTTCCTCCGCTCCCTCGAGGAGATCACACCGGCGGCCGGAAAGCGGGCGTTGATCTTCGGCGCCGGCGGCGCGGCGCGGGCGATCGCGGTCGAACTAGCCCTGGCTGGGGCAAGCTCGATCACTGTCGTCAATCGGACGAGCAAACGCGGCGAGGAACTCGTGGCGCACATCGGCAGCCACACCGCGACCCGCGCCCGGTTCGAACCCTGGCGCGGCGTCTACCGGGTCTCCGCGGCGGTCGACATCCTGATCAACGCGACCTCGATCGGTCTGTTCCCGCATGTCGACGCGGAACTGCCGCTCGACACAGGCACGCTCCTGCCCGCGATGGTGGTCGCCGACGTGATTCCGAATCCCCCGAACACGTACCTGCTCCAGGCGGCGGCGAAGCGCGGCTGCACGGTGCTCGACGGCCTCGGCATGCTCGTCAACCAGGGAGTCGCCGGAATCCGCTACTGGACCGGAGTCGACGTCGACCCCCGGATCATGCGAGCCCGCCTGGAGGCGATCTTCGGCTGAAGCCGGTCGAGCAACACGGCGGCCAGAATCAGGGCCCCGAACACGACCTTCTGCTCGTAGGACGCGACCCCCGCGATGTTCAGGCCGTTCTGGATGACGGCGATGATCATCGCGCCGATCAGGGTGCCCGAAATGCGGCCTCGACCGCCCGCCAGACTCGCTCCGCCGACCACGACGGCCGCGATCACCTGGAGTTCGTAGAGCTCGCCGGCGTTGGGCCGGCCGCCTTCGAACCGGGAAGCGTCGACGATGCCTGCCAGCCCGGCGAACGCTCCGCACAGACAGTAGACGGCGAGCAGGACCGCGGTCACCGGCACACCCGACAGCCGCGCCGCTTCCGGGTTGCCGCCCACGGCGTAGACGTAGCGCCCGAACATGGTCCGCGTCATCAGCAGGTGAGCGGCCACGAACAGGAGGAGCATGAGCAGGATCGGATTCGGCACGCCGAACACGGAACCGTTGCCAAGCCAGGCGAAGGCGGGCGCTCCAACGCGCACCGCCTCGGGCGTGCCCTCGGCGCCACCGCCCACGAGGCGTCGCTGGTGACCGACAGCGAGAATCAGGGCCAGGCCGCGCGCCAGCATCATCAGACCCAGAGTGGCGACGAAGGGCGGCACCCGGAAGGCGGTGACCATCGTCCCGCTCAGCAGACCGCCCAGCGCAGCGGCCGCCACGCCAAGAAGCATCGCCGCCAGCAGGCCAGCCGGCGAGGCCGCGGCGCCGCCGAACCACTCCTGCGCCGTCACCGCGGCGATCACTCCGGCCAGCGCCAGCAGGCTGCCGACCGAGAGGTCGATGCCCGCGGTCAGGATCACCAGGGTCATCCCAAGCGCGATGATCGCGATGTCCGCGTTCTGGTTCACCACGTTGAGCAGGTTGCGAGGGGTCAGGAAGGTTGGCCAGTAGTAGCTCCCCGGCGCCACGACCGGCGCTCCGGCCGACCGCACCGGGCCCCACTCCGACGCGATCCGGTGGGTGGCGATCGCGTCGACCGAACCGCCGGTGCGGGCAATCCGCTCCAGCTCCAGGCGCACGTCCCGCGGCTGGCCAAACACCCGGCCGGCGATCGGGGCGCCGGCATCCGCGAGGCCACGCTCGATCGCCGCCGCGAACGCCCGGTCGACCGCCGTGTCCCGCACGACGACGAGCACCTCGCACGGCGCGGGGCAAACCTCCAGTACCTGGCGGGCGACCGCCGCACCGGCGCGCTTCGTGATCGGATTCTGTTCACGCCAGGTCGCCGCGCTCGAGAGCAGCACGACGACCGAGAGTCGGCGGCCCGCCAGGTCGACCAGACCCGAGAGCAGGCGACGCATCCGGCCACGGACCGGCTGGCCCGTCTCCTCAGGCAACGGAGGGCTCCTCCGACAGACCGACACCCGCCGCGATCCGCAGAACGCCGGCCGGATCGGCACCCGCCGGGTCCGCGATCTCACCCCGGATCCGCCCCTCGTGCATGACCAGGACGCGGTCGCTCATGCCCAGAATCTCCTCCAGCTCCGAGCTGATCAGGAGCACGGCCTTGCCCTCCGACGCCATGCGGCGGATCCACTCGTAGATCTCGTACCGGGCCCCGACATCGATTCCCCTGGTCGGTTCGTCGCAGATTCGAGCCACTTGGCGATCACGACCTTCTGCTGATTGCCGCCCGACAGGGTGGCCACCCGCTGGCCGGATCGAGCGAGCCGGATGTCGAGTTGCTCCCTCCATCGGGCGAAGGCTCGCCCCTCGCGACGGCGATCGACCATGCTTCGAAAGCGACGGAAGCGATCCAGATTGGGAAGCGCGAAGTTGGCCCGCGCACTTTCTGTCAACACCAGGCCGTGGCCTCTGCGATCCTCCGGCAGCAAGCAGATACCGCCCCCGATCGCCTGGCGCGGCGACCGCGGGTCGAGCCGCCTGCCGTCGAGCCAGACCTCGCCGCTGTCGCGCGCTACGGCACCGAAGACCAGGCGCGCGACCTCGCTACGGCCGGCGCCCACCAGGCCCGCGAGCCCCAGGACTTCGCCGCGGCGGATGCTGAAGGACACGTCGCGGACACGGTGTCCCGCCGATAGCTCCTTGACCTCGAGCCGGGGTTCGCCGAGCCCCTCGTGGAGACGAGGCGGGAACTCCGCGCTCAGGCTCCGGCCCACCATCGCCTCGATCAGCGCATCGCGATCGAGCGGCGCGAGGCCGCCACCGCTCGCGGCCCGGAGGCGCCGGTCGATGCTGTGCACGAGTTCGCCGTCGCGCAGCACGGCGACCCGGTCTGCGACCGCCTCGATCTCCTCCAATCGGTGGCTGACGTAGATCGCGGCAGCTCCGCGACCCGCGAGTTCGCGCACCTGGTGCAGCAGAGCACGGGCCTCACGCGGCGACAGCGCCGCGGTCGGCTCGTCCAGAATCAGCAGCCGGGGCCCCTGCGCCAGCGCCTTCGCGATCTCCACCGCCTGCCGCGCGCCGAGCGACAGCCCGGAACAGGAGGCGGCCGGGTCGATGTCGATCTCCAGCAATCCGAGCAGCCGGCGCGCCTCGCGCTCTTCCCAGCGCTGGCGGACGAAGCCTCGCCGGGACCAGCCGGCGCCGAGAAAGAGATTCTCGCGCACACTCAACTGCGGGATCAGACTGAGTTCCTGGTGGATCACCGCGATCCCCCGCCGGCGCGCCTCCGCCGGTGAATCGAACGCCGCCGGCTCGCCATCGAACTCGATCCGGCCGCCGTCCGGACGTTCGGCGCCCGAAACGACCCGGATCAGGGTGCTCTTGCCGGCGCCGTTCTCTCCGACCAGGCCCAGCACCTCGCCGGCGCCCACGGTGAGGCTGACGCCGCGAAGGGCGTCCACGCCCGGATAGCTCTTCGAGGTCCGGTGAAGTTCGAGCAACTGGCTGCTTACGGGCCCTGGTCGAGCGTCGGGTCCCGCTCGGCGTCCACCTGCCGGTAGAGCTCCGTCGGGATCAGGTGGACGCGCTCGAAGTCCTTGCCGTCGAGATAGCTCACGATGTTCCGAACCGTCATGACCCCCATCCGGTCTGGATACTGGATCGGATCGGCGTAGATCTTCCCCTCCCGGATCGCCTGCCTGCCCGCCATCTCACCGTCGAAACCCACGATCTTCACCTGGTCCGCCCGTCCCGCCTGCTCGAGCGCTGTCCGGGCCCCGAGCGCGGAGGGGTCATTGATCGCGAACACGCCGGCGAGGTCCGGGTGCGCCTGGATGCCGTCCGCCATCGCCCGGTACCCCTCGTCGCGAAGGCCGCCGCCCTCTAGTTCGGCGACGATCTCGATCCGGCCGTCCGAGCGGTCGTTGTTGTACTCCTCGATCGCCCGGCGGAAGCCGTCCACACGCAGCACGCAGGAGTTTGCTTGCTTGAAGTGCAGGATCAGGACCTCGCCGCCCGCCTCGCCGAGCGCTTCGATCATCGCCTCGCCCGCGAGCAGACCGCCCTGGTAGTTGTCCGTGCCGACGTGGCCCGCGATCTCGACGCCCTCGGCGACGGCCTGCAGGTCGGACGTGAATACCGGCACACCGGCTTCGTTCGCCCTCCGCACCGCGGGACCGATCGCGATCCGGTCGACGGGGTTGAGCACGATCGCGGCCACGCCGGAGGCCAGGAAGTTGTCGACCTGCTGCGATTGAAGATTCACGTCCCGATCGGCATCGGTGACCACGACCTCGAAGCCGTGGCGTTCGGCCTCCTGGGTCATCGTGTCCGCGATGATCTTGAAGAACGGGTTCGTCAGCGTCATCGCCGAAAAGCCGATCGTGCCGCGAGCGGCGACGCTGTCACGCCCTTCGACCGCGTCTCCATCGGCGCTGCCGCCGCAGGCCACGAGCGGAAGGAAGACCACCACAGCCGCCGTCCCGACCAGCATTCGCTTCACGATCGCTTCCTCATCGCTCCGATCCCCCCGAACGTCCTTCTCGAACCTGAACGACAGATTGTGACACGCGCCCTCGGAGGGAGCCGGATAGAGTCACGTCGATGACCGAGACCGGCAACCCCGCGCCGGCAACCACCGACGCCCCGCCCCTGCTTCAGATCCGGGAGCTGCGCACCTACTTCCACGGCAAGCGGGAAACCGTCCGCGCGGTCGACGACATCGACCTGCTGATCGAGGAAGGCGAAACGCTCGGCCTGGTCGGCGAGTCGGGCTCGGGCAAGTCGGTCACCTCCCTGTCCGTCATGCGCCTGCTCGAGAGCACGGCGAACATCGAGAGCGGCGAGATCTCCTACTTCGGGCGCGACCTGGTCCACCTCCCCAGCCGGGACATGCGCGACCTGCGCGGCAAGGACATCGGGATGATCTTCCAGGAGCCCGGCACCTCGCTGAACCCGGTCTTTCGGGTCGGCGACCAGGTGGGTGAGGCGCTCCGGGTCCATCTTGGAATGAGCCG
>JAGWAG010000059.1:0-28347 GCA_021296535.1 Acidobacteriota bacterium
CCCCGCCGCCGGGCTGCGGGCCCGCAGCCGCCTCGACGGGCGATTCGACCCGCCCCTCCGGCTCGCGCGGCTCGTCGAGGAGCTGGAACACGCGCTCGGCGCTGGCCATCGACGACTGCATCACCGAGTACTTCGCCGACAGGTCCATCAGCGGCCGGAAGAACCGGCTCATGTAGTCGGAGAACACGTAGATCGTGCCAAGCGTGATGTCGCCCAGGCCCACCATCTGCGCGCCGTACCAGAAGATGAGCGCCCGGGTGAGGTTCGTGGCCAGGTCGACGGTCGAGAACAAGAGCGCGTCGTAGCGGATCGAGCGGAGCCAGGAATCGCGGTGAGAGGCGTTCTCGCGCCTGAAGTCCTCGAAGTTTCGCCGTTCGCGGGCGAACAATTGGACCACCTTCATCCCGGAGATCGTCTCCTGCAGGTGGGCGTTGAGGCGCGCGATCTTGACCCGGACCTCCCGGTAGGCCTCACGCACCTTGTAACGGAAGATGGCTGCCGCAATTCCCAGGAACGGCACCAGGGCCAGCGCCGCCAGCGCCAGCCGCGGGTCGATCGCGAACAGCATGGTGAGGATCACGACCATGACGAACACGTCGGCCACCATCGCGATGACCCCGGCCGAGAACATCTCGGCCAGGTGTTCCAGGTCGTTCGTGAGCCGAGTCACCAGGCGGCCGACCGGGTAGCGGTCGAAGAAACGCATCGGCAGACGCTGAACGTGGTCGAACAGCGTCCTGCGGACGTCCCGGACCGTCCGCTGGCCGAGCGAGATCATCGTGAAGGCGCGCAGCCAGTCGACGATCAGCGTGACGACCGAGATGAGGAACACCAGCCCGAACATCCAGGCAAGGGGCCCGAGTCCCAGGCGCGGCACGACAAGGGGAGCCATCCACCCCACCTCGGTCGTCGCCGCTCCCTCGGTCAGGTAGTTCAGCGCGGCACCGACGACCAGCGCCGGCATCAGCTCGAGGAGGGCGCGCGGCGGGATCAACGCGAAGTTGAACCCGATCCACCCGCGATACGGCCGCATGAACGGCCACAGCCGCTTGATCAGCTCCGTGTCGTAGACCTTGCCGAGGTCCCGCTCACGGCCAGGCGCCGCGGCCTCGCTCCGCTCCTCGCTCACGAGGGCTCCCCCAGGGGCAACCGCTGCTGCCCTGAACCGGCCGGGGCCCGAACGCCGGACGCCGGCTCCGGCACCGCCGCGCCGCCATCGCCAATCTCAAGCTCCGACAGCAGCTCCTGGCGAAGGTGCAGGCGGGCATAGAAGCCGCCCAGCTCGACGAGCTCGCGGTGGGTCCCTCGCTCGGTGATTCGGCCGTTCTCGAGCACGACGATCTGGTCCGCGTGCCGCACGGCCGAGATCCGGTGCGCCACGATGAAGCATGTGCGGCCACGCCGCCGGCCCTCGAGGTCGCCCAGGATCGCCTCCTCCGTTCCATGGTCGACGCTAGAGAGGGAGTCGTCCAGGATCAGGATCGACGGACGCAGGATCATCGCCCGTGCGAGGGCGACGCGCTGGCGCTGGCCGCCCGACAGGGTGACGCCGCGTTCGCCGACGACGGTGTCGAAGCCGTCCTCGAACTCGTCGATCTCCCGTTCGACCTGGGCCCGGGCGGCCGCCCGCCGCACCTCCTCGAGGGCGGCGTCGGGGACGCCGTAGCGGATGTTCTCGGCCACAGAGATGGAGAACAGGAAGCTGTCCTGCGGCACCATCGCGATGCTCGAACGCAGCAGGTGAACCGGCATCCGGTTCAGGTCCACGCCGTCGATCAGGATCGAGTCGTCGTCTACTTCCAGCAGCCTCGGCACCAGGCTGACGAGAGTCGTCTTGCCGGACCCGACCGGTCCCACGATGCCGACCGTGCTGCCAGCTTCGACCGCAAGGTCGATGCCCTTGAGCGCAGGCACATAGCTGCCCGGATAGGTGAACGTGAGGTTCCTGAACTCGACCCGGCCGCCGATGTCCGAAACGTCCGCGACGTCCTCCCGATCGCGAATCGACGGCACGATGTCCAGGACGGCGCCCAGCCGCTCCAGGGCCGCAAGGCCGCGCTGGGTGATCGACACAACGAAACCCAGCATCATCGTCGGGAACGTGAGCATGCCGATGAGACCCCAGAACAGCCACAGGTCCTCGGTGCCGAGCTGACCCGCCTGTACCCGCTGCCCACCCAGCCACAGCACCACGGCAGCCGACAGGGCCGGCACCAGGCCAACGCTGGCGAACATCGTCGTCTGCATGACCCCGACCTTCATCATCCGCCGAAAGAGCTCCTGGTTCTGGTCCTCGAAGCGCTCGCGCTCCAGGTTGGACAGGTCATAGGCCTTGACCACCAGCGCGCCCGACGCGTTCTCCTGGACGACCGTCGAGACCTTCCCGAGCTGCTCCTGGCCGGCAAGGTTGGCCTGGAACATGTAGCGGCTGTAGTGGCGCGTGATCAAGACGAAGAGCGGGAAGGGCCCCAGCGCCCAGAGAGTCAGCGCGGCGTCCACCGGCAGCAGCACGATCAGGGCGCCCGCGAACAGCACGGGGGTCTGCAGCAGGTTCAGCAGACCCATTCCCAGGAACATCCGGATGCTGTTGATGTCGTTCACGGCCCGCGACATGAGATCGCCGGTGCGGTGAGCGAGGTAGAAGGACTGCGGCAGGCTTTGGAGATGGGCGAAGTAGTCGTTGCGAATGCGGAACTCGATCTGCCGGCCGATGTTGAACATCACGAGGCGCGAGAACAGCCGCGCCAGAGCCAGACAGACCGAGGCGGTGACCAGCCAGAGGATCGCGCGCCCGACCTCGTCCGGGGCGTTCTCGAATGCGGCGACGATGGTCCGGATGGATAGCGGGATGAGCTGAAAGAAGGCCGCGTACAGGAGGGTGAGAATCCCGCCCAGTATGTACGCGCCGGGCGCCAGCCGCATGTACGCGAACAGGCGGGCGAGCGGCTTCTGGCTTCCTGCCGACCCACCGTCCATGGCGGGGGACCATAACAACGCGCCTCCCCCGATCGTGTTGCAGCTGGGGTAGGCTGCCGCAGCTTTCCCCGACCGCAAGTAGGCCACTCATGAAGCTGCACTGGTTCGTCTTTCTCGCCCTGATCGGCATGTGCCTCACCGTGGGCGCTGCCTTCCTCACGCCGCAGACGCCGTATGAGGACGTCGTCCTGGAGGACGGCTCGACCCAGCGCGTGATCAAGAGCCGCGGCTTCGAGCACGACCGCTTCGCGACAATGCGCCAGGGCGGCCCGGGCGCCGAGCGCCACGCCACGACGCTGTGGATCGGCTGGGCGTTCGTGCTCTTCCAGGTGACCTTCTTCGGCGGCTGTCTGGCGATGGGCATGCAGCGGCGACGCCCCGAGGGGCTGTCCCTGGGGCCGGCCAAGCGGCCGCTGATCATCGGCACCCTGGGCCTGGCGGCGATCTTCACCGCCCTCGTGTTCTCCTACCAGCGCTACTCGGTCGAGGACACGCACACCCTGTTCCTGGGCTTCCCCAGGCCGACGGCGTGGGTGTTCTACGCGGTGTGGCCGTTCCCGGTGTACCTCTTGTTCGTCTACATGCGGATCTTCGACCGCTGGTTCTTCACCGAGGAGGACGAGCGCAAGGTCGCGGAACTCGCCGCGGCGCAACGCCTGAAGGAGAGTGCGGGCCGGGAAGACCCTGAAGCCGGCGGAACCGACCCGGCACCGGCGGGAGGCGGCTGATGGAAGAGAGTCGCAACGCCGTCGTCCTGACCTGCCTGCTCATCTACTTCGCGCTGTGCATCGGCGTCGGCATCTGGGCGCTCAGACGCACGAAGTCGTCCCAGGACTTCTTCATGGCCGGGCGGGAACTCGGGATCATCGTCACCGCCTTCGCGCTCTTCTCGAGCACGCTTTCCGGCTTCGGCTTCGTCGGCGGCCCCGGCCTCGTCTACAGCCAGGGCATGACCTCGGTGTGGATGATCGTCTGCGGCACGGTGGCGAGTTGCTTCACCTTCTTCCTCGTGGCGAAGCGCCTGCGCATCTTCTCCGAGGTGTACCAGACCGTCTCCCTGCCGGACACCGTGGCGCTGCGCTACCAGAGCGAGGTCACCCGATTCCTGACCGCGGTGGCGATCATTCTCGGCGTCGTCGGCTACCTGGCGGCGCAGATCATGGCGATGGCCGTCGTCCTGCAGGAGATCCTGAACAACGTCGACGGCATGCCTCACGTGAGCCTGGGCGCCTCGATGGCGATCTCCGTCGCCGTCCTCGTCTTCTACTGCGTGACCGGCGGCATCATCGCCGGTGTCTACACCGATGTCGTCCAGGGCGCGGTGATGGCCATCGCCGGGGTGCTGGTGGTCATCGCGGCCGTCAATGCCGTCGACGGCGGGCTCGCCGGCGGCGCGATGACCCTGGTGAACGACGATCCCGAGGCGATCGGACCGTGGGGCACCCTCGGCATCATGGGGGCGCTGTCCTACTACCTCCTGTTCGTGGTCGGCGCCTGCGGACAGCCCCACATCGTCACCAAGTTGATGATGAACAAGAAGATCCGCCAGTTCAAGCAGATCTTCCTGGTCAGCGCGATCGCCGGCGTCCTCGCGGCGCTCCTGTGGATCGCGATCGGCTTCGCGATGCGGGCGCTGGTCGTCGCCGGCGACCACCCCGAACTCGGCCAGCCCGACGACGCTGCCTACGCCTTCCTGCAGGCGTACGCCCACCCGATCCTGGCCGGCATCGTCTTCGCCGCGCTCTTCGCGGCCATCATGTCGACCGCCGACGGCTTCCTGAACATCGGCGCCGCGGCGATCATCCACGACATCCCCAAGGCGCTGACCGGCAAGCCGCTCAAGAAGGAGCTCTTCTGGGCCCGTACGGCGACACTCGCCCTCGCCGTCGGCGCGGCGCTCTTCGTCAGCCTTTCCAAGGATGATCTCGTTGCCCTTCTGGGCACCTTTGGCTGGGGCACGTTTGCCGCGGCATTGGTGCCGACGGTGGCGATCGGCTTCAACTGGAAACGCGCGACGGCGCTCGCGGCGAACGTCGCCATCATCTCCAGCCTGGCGCTCAACTTCTTCATCGAGATCGCGGAGATCCAGGTGCCCCACGGCATCCACGGCGGCGCCATTTCGCTGCTGCTGTCGCTCACCCTGTTCTTCGGCATCTCCCTGCTGTCGAAACCGAAGCCGCTGCCAGACGAGATCGACGCGATCATCGACCTCTGACGGTTGCGTACGCGGGCGCCCTGCCAGCGGAACGAGGCCTTCGGCCTCGCGCGTCCTCTTCAGAAGGCCGACGAGGACGTCGGCGCACCCAGTCTGCAACCTCCTCCCACACTGGGTGCGCCGGCGTCCCCGCCGGCTGCCGCCGAAGGCGGCTGGAAGAACGCGCCGGCCGCAGGCCGGCTCTGCCTGCGGTAGGCTGCCGCCGCCTCTGGCACCATGACTGCTCTGCCCGATTTCAAGCACCCGAGTGTTCCGCAGGACCGGGGATTCCCCGATGTCGACGCCGTCGTCTCTGCACTCCGCGCCGAGGACTACATCGCCGAACGCGACCTCGCCACGGCGATCTACCTGTCACTCCGCATGGGCAAGCCGATCTTCCTGGAGGGCGAACCCGGCGTCGGAAAGACGGAGGTCGCCAAGGCTCTCTCCCGCTGCCTCGGCTCCGAGTTGATCCGCCTCCAGTGCTACGAGGGACTCGACATCTCGACCGCCGTCTACGAGTGGAACTACCGCCGGCAACTGCTCCACCTGCGCGGCCTGGAAGTCACCGGCGGCGGCGAGTCCCGGACCGCGGTCGACGACGTCTTCTCCTCCGACTTCCTGCTCGAGCGGCCCCTGCTCCGCGCCGTCCGGCAGAGCCGCCGGAACGAAGCCCCGCCGGTGCTGCTGATCGACGAACTGGACCGGGCCGACGAGGAGTTCGAGGCCTACCTGCTCGAGATCCTGGCCGACTTCCAGATCACGATCCCCGAGATCGGCACCGTCGCCGCCGAGACGCCGCCCGTCGCCGTCGTCACCTCGAACCGGACCCGCGAGGTCCACGACGCCTTGAAGCGCCGTTGCCTCTACCACTGGATCGACTTCCCGGACTACGAGAAGGAAGTCCAGATCGTCCTCCGGCGAGTGCCCGAGGCGCCCGAGCACTTCGCCTCCCAGATCGTCCGACTCGTCCAGGCGCTGCGCGAGGAAGACCTGTTCAAACAGCCGGGCGTCGCCGAAACGCTCGACTGGACGAACGCCCTGATCGCCCTCGACCGGGAGACGCTGTCCGACGTGATCCTGCGCGACACCCTTGGCGTGCTGCTCAAGTACCAGGACGACCTCGACAAGATCGACGACGAAGCGGTCCGGCGGCTGTTGCGGAAGAGCCAGTCCTAGGCCCGCTCCGACTTCCGACCACTGGGTGCGCCGGCGTCCCCGCCGGCATCCGGCGCAAAGCGCCGGTCTCCGTTCGGCGCCCCAGAGAGGACGCTTTCACTCTCTCAGACGCATCGTGCTAGCCTCATCTAGCTAGACTAGCTAGATCTCCAGAGGAGCCCAGCATGCTCGTCAACATGCACGCCGCCAAGTCGCAACTCTCCAAACTCATCGTCGCCGCCGAGGCCGGCGACGACGTGATCATCGCCCGCAGGGGCAAACCCGCGGTCAGGCTGGTTCCGGTCTCGTCGGAGAAGTTCCGCTTCGGAAGCCTGGCGCATCTCGTCAAGTCCGTGCCGGACTTCGATGAACCGATGGACGAGACCGAACTGGCCCTCTGGGAAGGCACGTCCTCCTGAGTTCCGTCCTGCTCGACACCCACGCGTGGCTTTGGAGTCTCATGGCGCCGGATCGTCTCACCAACACCGTGAAGGCCGCCGTACTCGATGCCGACGTGGTCTACGTCAGCCCGATCAGTGTCTACGAGGTGACGAGAAAGGTGCGGCTCGGCAAGTGGCCGGACATGGCGCCCCACGTCGACGCCCTGGTGACGGAGACCGAGACGCTGGCCGCCCCATTCACTCGGGCCATCGCCGCTCGTGCCGGCATGCTTGCCTGGGGTCATCGCGACCCGTTCGACCGTCTCATCGCCGCCTCCTCGATCGAACTCGGCTGCGCGCTGATCTCCAGGGACGCCGAGTTCGACGCGCTCGAAGGGACGCCAGGCTGGCAGGGACGGATCTGGCTCTAGGCCGCAACTCACGAACTCGCCGGCTTGAGATCCCCGTGCGCGAACCAACCAGAGGATGAAGCGGTTGACGCGGGGCAGGGTTCGCAGCCGCCTGCGGAGCGTCGGCCGCCGACCGGGAGGGCCGCGCGCCGACGGGCGCGGGCTCGGCCGCCTTTGGGCGGGGCGCAGACGGACGGGCTAGACTGAGCGTTGGCAGCAGAAGCACCATCCAGAGCACCGATGACGACTCTCGAGCGCTTCGAGGAAGTTCTCGACCGAGTCCGCAGCCGCTACCTCGCCGCGATGAACGACCTTCACCTGCTGCTGTTCAAGGAACTGCAGCGCCCGGAAGGATGACTGAGACAGCAGCCGCTGCAGCCCGCGGCCACCTGCTCCGGAACATCGTCCTCTTCGGCCGCCTGCTGCGGGTCGGCAGCCTCGACGTGACGCCGACCCAGTTGCGCGACTGGGTGGCGGCGCTCGAACTCGTCGACCTTGCCCGCAAGCGCGACGTGAAGGCCGCCGCCCGGGCCGTCCTCGTCAGCCGGCGCCGCGATCTGCCGTGGTTCGACAAGGCGTTCGAGCTCTTCTGGCAGGCCCGCGACCCGCGGGAGCTCGAACAGCTCGAACTCGGCCTGATGATCCAGCGCCACACCGAGCGGACGAAGCGTGCGGCGATCCAGAAGCTGGCGCTTAACGACAACGAAGGCGAGGACGGCTCGAAGGACACCGACCGGACCGCGCGCACGGCTCTCTACAGTGCCCGGGAGGCGTTGCGCCGCAAGGACTTCGCCCAGCTCGAAGGAGACGAACTCGACGAGATCAAGCGGCTCATGGCAACGATGCACTGGGAGCTCGAAACCCGCCGCACGCGGCGGCTCAAGCCGAGTTCCGGCGGCCACCGCCTCGACTTGCGGCGTACGCTCCGGCGCAACCTGGCCCATGGAGGCGAGTTGATCGACCTCGTCGGCCGCGACCGCAAGCATCGGCGGCGTCCGCTCGTCCTCCTCTGCGACATTTCCGGCTCGATGGAGCCCTACTCGCGGCTGCTGCTCCACTTCATCTACGCCGTCTCGCATCCCCGGTCGGCCGACCCGGGCATCTCCCGGGTCGAGGCGTTCGCCTTCGGCACACGGCTGACCCGCCTGACCCAGGAGTTGGCCGAACGCGACGTCGACCGGGCGCTTCAGGCCGCGGCCCACCGCATCGAGGACTGGGGCGGCGGCACCCGCACCGGCGATGCCCTGCGCGAGTTCAACTTCAACTGGAGCCGGCGCCTCCTCGGTCAGGGCGCCGCCGTCCTGATCATCAGCGACGGCTGGGACCGCGGCGACATCGCGCTGCTCGGCAAGGAGATGGAGCGTCTGCACCGGAGCTGCCATCGCCTGATCTGGCTCAACCCGTTGCTCGGCTCGCCGGACTACCAGCCGTTGACCCGCGGCATCGTGGCCGCGCTGCCGCACGTCGACGACTTTCTGCCGGTGCATAACCTGGCGAGCCTGGAGCAGTTGGGGGAGTTGTTGGCGTCGCTGTAAGGGCTGGCGCGGGAACAATGGTCGCCGCTTCGCGGCGCGTCCTTCTCGGAAAGCCGGCCAGAGGGCCGGCGCACCCAGTGGTTAGCGACTGAGGTTCTGCTCCAGGTAGCGGGTGACCATGCGTTCGATGAACGCGGCGTCGTCGATGGTCAGGGCGACGGTCGATGTGGGTTCGGCGCCGGGTTCGAAGAGGGTCATGCTCTGTTCGTCGACAGTGACGCGGCCGTGTTCGAGGCCGAAGAGGTCGGGCCAGAGGAGGTAACCGACGGCGACCGCGTCGAAGAGGCGGGGCGTGGTCTGGTCTCGCTCTTCGTTGCGCCACAGGGAGTAGAGCGCGGTGACCGCGTCGGTGAGCGGGGTGCGGCGCATGGAGAGGTGGAGGCGGCGGTCGGCGTCGAGGCGAACGTGGTCCGTCACGTCGAGCGGGATGTAGACGACCTCCGTGCCGCCGGCCTGCACGGCGGCGGCATCGGCGAGGACGTTCCACTCCCGTTGCGCTTCGCCGCCGCCATAGCCGGACCGGATCGAGCCGTACATCGAGACGACGCGCTTGGCGTTCCTGAGGACGTCCGGGTCGAGCTCCAGCGCGTCGCCGATGTTCGTCACGGGGCCGACGGTCAGCAGCGTGATCTCGCCCGGGTAAGCGTTCAGGGTCTCCACGATGTACTCCGCCGCCGGCTGTTCCTCGGGCTTCAGCCCGTCGAAGCCGCGCGCCCAGTGGAACTGCCGGTTGTACGGCGCCTCGGCGAACTGGTCGTGAGGCTTCCCGTCGCGCAGCGTGACCAGCGGCGTCTCACGGCCGACGTAGACCGGGATGTGGTCGAGACCCGTCTCCCAGAGCATGCGCAGCGCCAGCGGCGCCCGATCCGGCGTACGCGCGTGGCCGACAGTGACGCCGACGAGTTCGATCTCCGGGCTCGCCAGGAGCAGCGCCATCGCGTACGCGTCGTCGATGTCCGAACCGATGTCGCAGTCGAAGAGGACCTTCTGCGGTTCGGCGGATTGGGCGAGTGCGGGTGCCAACGGAGCGAGGAGGGTCAGGAGGAGGCAGGTCGTGAGGAGGAGGAGGTTCGGAACCGGCCGAAGGCCGGCGCGTCTATCCGGCCGCCTGCGGCGGCAGCCGGCCAGAGGGCCGGCGCACCCAGTAGCTGACGCCGCGGCAGGTCTCCCCAAGGCACGATCCGCTTCCTTTGCCATCACGATGCTCCTTTTGGTGTTGGCTGCCCTACCCCGCGGCCGGCTCCCGAACCCGCCGCACCGAGAGCGTAGTATTCCCCGTCATGCCCGACTCACGCGTCCGCCGCTTCCTTCGCGACCCCCTTCTGGTGTTCCTCATCATCGGCGCCGGCGTCTTCGCCCTGGACCGAATGGCCGGCGGCGTCTTCGACCCGGAGAGCCGCTCCATCCTCGTGACCCGGGAACAGGTCATTCGGCTAGCGGACCTCTGGAGCGCCCAGATCGGCCGCCTGCCGACCGCGGCCGAACTCGACTCCCTGGTCGAGGATCACGTGCGAGAGGAGGTCCTGGTGCGGGAGGCGATGCGCATGGGCCTCGACGCGGACGACACGATCGTCCGCCGCCGGCTCGCGCAGAAGATGTCCTTCCTGATCGAGGACACGGTCGTTTCCGAACTCGCCGCCTACTTCGAGGAGAACGCGGAGCGCTACGGCGACGCGCAGCGGTTCACACTCCGCCACGTGTATGTGAGCCCGGACCGGCGCGGCAGCGATGAGGAAGCGGCCCGCGTCGCGGCGGACATCCTCGCGCAACTCCGGGCCGAGGGCGGGGGCGCCGAACCGGAGAACACGCTCTGGCGCCGCCTGGGCGATCCCTTCATGCTGCGCCGCGAGTACGGGCGTCGAACGGCGGGCGACCTGGCCGAGCTGTTCGGCGGCGCCTTCGTCGACGGACTGGCGACCCTGCCAGTCGGCGAGTGGGCCGGACCGGTCGAATCCGCCTACGGCTACCACATCGTCCGGCTCTCCGCCCGCACCGATGCCAGGGCGGCGGTGTTCGAAGACGTGCGCCGGCGGGTGCTCGAGGACGCGAGGCGCGACGCCCGGGACGCGGCGAACCGGGAAGCGCACGAACGCCTGCGCGAGCGCTACCAGGTGGAGATCGAGGAACTCGAGTTCGTGTCCGAACTCGAAGGCGGCGGCACGGGCACGGACGAAGTCGGAGACGAGCCCTGAACCGACCGTCGAAGCGGACACCGCGAGTCAGAAGACCCGCGGCTACAGAGCCGGCGGGAACCCGGGTGGCGCGGTTCCGCGCCACACGCGACCCAGTCCGTGCGCCCGTCATCGGGTGCACGGATGGCACGCCGGCGCACCCAGTGTGCGGCTCCCTGGTCCTGGCGACCGTGTTCCTCGGCCTGTTGGCGGCGGTCCCGGCGTTCGCTCACGAGGTCCGCCCCGGCTACCTGGAGCTGAACGAGGCGGACCCCGGCACCTTCGACGTCGTCTGGAAGCAGCCCCGGCGCGGCGCACTCCTCCTGCTGCTCGACCCGATCCTGCCGGAACACTGCACCGAGGTCGCGCGGCAACCGCCCGAGAACCTCGCCGGCGCCCTGGTCGAGCGCTGGACAGTCGAATGCGAGTCGCCCGACGGCGACCAGGAACGCACCTTCCACGGCGAGACCTTCGCGATCCAGGGGCTCGAACGGACGCTGACCGACGTCCTCCTCCGGATCAGCTTCGCGAACGGCGACAGCCTGACCCAACTGCTCCGCCCCGAGGCGCCGGGAGGCCGCCGGCAACGCCCTGCCCTACTTCCGGCTCGGCGTCGAGCACCTGGTGTTCGGCTTCGACCACATCCTGTTCGTCATCGGCCTGCTCTTCTATGTCCGCAGTCCGTGGCGCCTGGTCGGCGTGATCACCTCGTTCACGCTTGCCCACAGCATCACGCTTGCCTTGTCATCCCTCGATGTCGTCAAGCTGTCCTCGGCGCCCGTCGAGGCGGTGATCGCCCTGTCCATCCTGTTCCTGGCAGTCGAGCTGCTGCGGCCCGAGGACCAGCGATCGCCGATCACGACGAAGAGCCCCTGGCTTATCGCGTTCGCCTTCGGCCTGCTGCACGGCTTCGGCTTCGCCGGCGCCCTGGCCGAGATCGGCCTGCCGCAGAGGGCGATCGCGATGGCCCTGTTCCTGTTCAACGTCGGCGTCGGGTCGTCGCGGTCGTGCTGGCGCTGGTCGCGGTCGTCAACCGGATAGGGATCGTCGTGCCGGAGCTCCTCCTGCGGACGCCGATCTACGCGACCGGCATCATCGCGGCGTTCTGGTTCGTGGAGCGGGTGGCGCGCATCGTCGTCTGACGCAACCTTGCAATTGGCCGAGGGTCAACCTTGCAATCAGCCGAAGACCCCTCCGGAGGCGGGCGCTAAGATGACCGTTCCGTCCACAGCGTAGTAAGGGAGGCCTGCGTATGGCGAAGGCAGAGGGCGAGGGTCAGAAGGCGGACAACGGTAGACCCAAGGGCTTCCTCAACCGGGTTCTCACCGCCATCGAAGTGGTCGGCAACAAGCTGCCGGACCCGGCGATCCTCTTCCTGCTGCTGCTGTTCGTGACCTGGATCGCCTCGGCGATCATGGCGCCGATCCAGTTCGCGGACGTCAACCCGGTCACCGGCGAACCCGTCCGGATCCAGAACCAGCTCACCGGCGAAGCGCTGGCGACGTTCATGGCCCGCCTGGTGACGACGTTCACCGGGTTCGCCCCCCTTGGCGTCGTGCTCGTCGCACTGCTGGGGGTCGGCGTGGCCGAGAAGACGGGCTTCATCAACACCGGCCTGCGGCTGATCCTCGGCTTCACGCCGAGGAGCCTGCTGACGCCGATGCTCATCCTGGCCGCGATCGTCAGCCACACCGCGGCGGACGCCGGCTACGTCCTCGTCATTCCGCTCGGCGGGGTGATCTTCTACGCCGCGGGCAGGCATCCGCTGGCGGGCATCGCGGCCGCGTTCGCCGGCGTTTCGGGCGGCTTCTCGGCGAACTTCATCCCCTCGGGCATCGACCCCCTGCTCCAGGGCTTCACGCAGTCCGCGGCCCAGATCCTGGATCCGGAGGTCCTGGTCAATCCGCTCTGCAACCTGTTGTTCACCGCGGTCTCCTCCGTCCTCGTGATCGCCGTCGGCTGGTACCTGACCGACCGGGTGATCGAGCCGAGGCTCAAGGGCACCGAGATCGACGGCGATCCGGACGAGATGCCGAAGATGGAGGAACCGAGCCGGAGGGACCGCCTCGGCTTCCTCGCCGGCATGGCGTCGCTGGTCATAGGGCTTGTCGTGCTCCTGGTCTGGGCGTGGCCCGACACGTCGCCGCTTCGCAGCCCCGCCGGCGAGCTGACCGCGTTCTCAGCGCCGCTGATGCAGATGCTGGTGCCCCTCATTTTCGTCTTCTTCCTGATCCCCGGCGTCGTTCACGGCTACGTCGCCGGCACGGTGAAGACCCACCGGGACATCGTCGACGGCATGAGCGACGCGATGCGCACGATGGCCTACTACCTGGTCATGGCGTTCTTCGCCGCCCAGTTCATTGCCGCCTTCAGCAGCTCGAACGTCGGCCTGCTCATCGCGCTCAAGGGAGCGAACTTCCTGCGCGACCTGGGCCTGCCTCCGCAAGCGACGGTCGTCGGGATCATCCTGCTGTCGGCGGTCGTCAACCTGTTCGTCGGCTCGGCCTCCGCCAAGTGGGCCGTGCTCTCCGTCATCTTCGTGCCGATGCTGATGAGCCTGGGCATCTCGCCCGAACTGACCCAGGCCGCCTACCGGGTCGGCGACAGCGTGACGAACATCACAACACCGCTCATGCCCTACTTCCCGCTCGTCGTCGTCTTCTGCCAGCGCTACGTGAAGAAGGCAGGCATCGGCACCGTCCTGTCGCTGATGATCCCGTACGCCGTCACCCTGCTCATCACCTGGACGATCTTCCTGATCGGCTATTGGCTGCTCGGCATCCCGCTCGGCCTCCAGGCGGGTTACACGTATCCCTGATTCGACGCGCGGCGCACGATGACGAAGAGACCGCCGATCTGCACCGCACTGGCGTTCGCCCTGCTTTCACGGCAGAACTTCCAGAGGCCGGCGCTTCGCGCCGAATGCCGGCCAGAAGGCCGCCGCACCCAGTTTCTGGCGTTCGTCCTGCTCCTCGCGGTCGCGCTCGCGTCAGCGACCTGGGCGCAGCCGAACCGTCCGATCTACCCGGTGTACGAGGGATACGTCCTCAACGAGGACGGCACGGCCGTCCTCGTGTTCGGCTACTACAACCACAACTCGGTCGCGGTCGAGATTCCGGCAGGCGAAGCGAACGGCTTCGACCCGGGACCGGCGAACCGCGGCCAGCCGACCGTGTTCGAACCGGGCCGCCAGCGCAACGTCTGTCTCATCGTCCTGCCGGAGAACTACGAGGGCAACCTCGCCTGGACGCTGAGCTGGGCGGGGCAAGAGCAGACCACCACCGAACGCGGCGGGGTCGATCCTCTCTACCTGATCGAGAACATCTCCTTGGCCTACCACCGCGCGAAACAGATCGACACGACCACCACCGAACGGGGTGTCTGCGTCGCCCCCCCACCGTCCCCAACCGGGAGCGAACCATGAACCGCACTCTCCACGCGATGACTCCGGCGCCGATCCTGCTGCTCGCCTTCCTCGCCGCCCCGGCAGCCTCCCCGGCCGCCACGGCCGACGACGGCGCACCGACCTTCAGCCGGGACATCGCGCCCATCCTGCAGCGCTCCTGCCAGCGCTGCCACCGGCCCGGGACCGCCTCGCCGATGTCGCTGCTCACATACGAGCAGGCCCGACCCTGGGCGCGCTCGATCAAGCGGCGGGTAGCAAGCCGGGAGATGCCGCCCTGGCACATCGACCGCACGGTCGGAGAGTACGACCCCGACCCCAGCCTGAGCGACGAGGAGATCGCCCTGGTCTCCGCCTGGGTCGACGCGGGATCACCGCGCGGCAACCCCGACGACCTGCCGGTGCCGATCGACTTTCCCGACGGCGACGCATGGGAGTACGGCGAGCCTGACCTGGTCGTCGAAATGCAGGAGGACATGGTCGTTCCTCCGGAGGGTCCCGACCTGTTCGTCAGCTTCCTCGCCGAAACCGGCCTGACCGAGGACCGCTACATCCGCTGGATCGAGGTCAAGCCCAGCAAGGCGGGCCGCCGGACCGTCCATCACACGATGGTCTACGCGATCCAGGACGACGCGGACTACGTGGGAGAGGACTTCTTCGAGCGGGACGACGACCCGAACCGCCGCGACCGCGAGGGCAACCCTGTCGGGTCGCTGCTGATCGAGTACGCGGTGGGCAACACGGGCGACATCTATTCCGAGAACACCGGCAAGCTGCTGATGGCCGGCGCGGTCATCCGCTTCAGCGGGCACTACCACTCGGTCGGCGAGGAGATCCGCGACCGGCAGCGGATCGGCTTCGGCTTCTACCCGCGCGGCGTCGTACCCAAGCACCGCATCGTCTCCACCCGGCTGTTCGCCGGCCTGCCCAGCAGCACCGGCTGGCGCAACAACGAGCTGTCCATCCCGCCGGGCGCCGACAACGTCCGTCACGACGGCTACCGCGTGCTCGACCGCCCGATCCAGTTGATCAGCTTCCAGGCCCACATGCACTACCGCGGCAAGGCGATGGAACTCGAAGCGATCCACACCGACGGCGGCCGCGAACTGCTCACGCGTATCCAGAACTACGACTTCAACTGGCAGATCGCCTATCCCTACAAGAACCCGCCGGTGTTCCCCGCCGGCACGGTCCTCCACGTGACCTCGTACCACGACAACTCGGAGAACAACCCCTACAACCCCGACCCGACCGCCTGGGTCGGCTGGGGCAACCGAACGATCGACGACATGGCGATCGGCTGGACGAACTTCGTGTTCCTGTCGGAAGAGGACTACGAGGAGCACACGGCGGCGGCAGCGGCAGCGACCGGGGCCGGCGCCGGAGCCGGAGCCGGAGCCGGCGGCGACTAGCAGTGCTGGCACCCGCCCGTCTTGGGTCAGGAGGGGTCAGCTCCCTAAGGTGACGTGAGCGCTTGAGAGGAGATGGGAGGGGGTGGCGCTCACTCCGCTTCACTCGCTCGGGTTGGTCGTCGGTGAGTGCAACGTCGTCGGGCGTCGCTCGTTCAGAGGCACCTGGGAGCTGACCCCTCCTGACCCGACCGGGCTGGACGGCGTCTCGGTCGCCGTAGGGAAGCAGGCAATGGCAACGCCGTTGTCCCTGGGTGCGCAAACACTGGGTGCGCCGGCCTTGTCTTAGTCCAGATCCGATGCGGACATCAGACCAGTGCGCACGCCGCCGTCGCGCCAGGCGAAGATCAGGCGGTCGCCGGTCGCCGACGGCGCTCCGGCCGGCCGGCGCTGGCGCCACGGTGACTGCGGGGCCCGTGTCGCCGTCCCGGGTGACACGACGGACCCGCAGTTCAGTTCCGCCTTTCGCCCGTTCGACCCAACTGACCGCGGCACTGCCGTCTCCCAGAAGGGCGACGCCGGCCCAGCCGCGTGGGGAGCCGTCGTCGATTCGGATCGGTGCGTCGAACCGTTGCCCTGTCGTGTTCCAGAACGCGGCCAGCACCTTCGATTCCCCACCGGCGGCGGTGAACCACGCAACCGCAGGGCCAATCTCGCCTGAGGCAATAGCCGGGCCGTTCGTCGGACAGCCGCGGATGTGCCAGCCATCCCGGTGAACCAGCTCTGAACCCGTCCATCGACCGTCCTCGAGACGAGCGAAGGAGATGTCACGGAACTCGCCCTCACGGCGGTCGCGGAAAGCCAGGAACGGGCCATTCGGACTCGGCACCATTGCCGTCGTGCAGCAACTGCACACGTCGGCGTCGACCTCCAGGTCACGGAGCAGCTTGCCGGCCGTATCGAACGAAGCCGAGCGAAGAGTCATCCGCGGTTCCACTGCGGCGTGGCCGGCTCCTCCGACATTCCTGGAACCGGAACCGACCGCGGCCACCTCCTCATCGGCCTCGCCGACGGTAGACAAGTAGGCCATCTCGAACCCATCCGCAGTGGCGGCAGACGTAACGAAGCCCGCGTAGCCGTCCACACCTTCGCCACTCGCCTCGAACACCTGCCGCCAGGTCGCACCGCGGTCGTCCGAGACCACCAACCGGATGCCGTAGCCGTAGTCGCCCTGTCGGTCCTCGTCGTGAACCAGCCAGTGCGCGGCCAAGCGGTCGCCGCCCAGCGGCACAACGGCCGGATGGTCGATCCAGTTGACGAACCAGCCCTCGCCCTCCACCACCGTCCCGGCCGGCCCCCATTCGTCCGCTTCTAACTCGGCGTAGCGCAGTGCATGGCCGCGTTCGCCCGAGCGCTCAACCCAACTGAGGAACACCGCACCATCGGGTCCCGCGTTCAGGGAGTAGCTGCTGCTCTTCTCCGCAGCAGGAGAGTCGAGAAGCCGCACTTCCCCGACCACAGCCGTCGCCAGGACGCTGATCACGAGGGTAATGATGAAACCGCAACGGCTCATGCAGGGCCGGATTGTCTCAGATAGCCACCTAGCGAGGCTTCACCTCAGACCGACGAGCGTGCAGGCCGGAGCAGATGCCCGCCAGGACCCGGGTGGCGCGGGACGCGCCACACGCGAATCAGTCCGTGCGCCCGTCCGTCGGGCGCACGGATGACAGGCCGGCGCACCCAGTGGACCGACAAGTCAGCCAGCCAGCCCGACGACCTCCAGCCCGGTCGGGGAGCGGAGGGGAGGGTCCCAGCGGACTCGGAGCGAGCGACGCCCGACGCCACTACAACTACCGACGCCCAACCGGAGCGAGCGAAGTGGAGTGAGCGCCCAACCCCGGCCAATCCGAACAAGCGCTCACGACCGCAGGGACCCTCCCCTCCGCTCCCCGACCGGGCGTGTGCAACCGCCGCCGACGGCGGCCGCACCAGCCGACGAGCAGCCGCTACTGCCAGGTCACGGCCATCGCGAAGAAGTGGTCGAAGACTTCGCGGTTGGGGTGGTTCGCGTCGTTGTTCTCAGGGCTGCGGATGTAGAAGTCCAGTTGCTGGGCCGCCGGGTTCACGGCCCCGGCCGGGCCCTCGGACGGCTGGAGTTGCACCTGCAGGGTCTCGCGGTCGCGCATGCCCTGGGTGACCATGAAGTGGATCTGGTAGTCGCTGTACAACTCTTCGCCGTTCAGGGTGCCGCGGCCGTAGCCCCAACCGGCGACGTAGAGCAGGCTCTTCGGCCAGTTCGAGTCGCCGCAACCGGCGTCGCCGTGCTCGAACAGGTAGGCCGCGATGCCCCCGTCCTGGCAGGGCGAGAACTCGTGGAACCGGTCGAGTTCCACGACGTAGTCGCCCTCGGGGAGCTGCAACTCGGCGCGGAACGTGCCGGTGTTCGCGATCTCGTCGACATCGATCGTGATCTCGCCGCCTACCGGGGCCACGTTGCTGGCGTCGTCGCCCATGTGGTCCCAGGGCGATTCGTCGTCCAGGCTGCCGACCTGGTGGACGTTCGTGCCGGTGATCACGAACCGGCCGTCGTAGAGCTCGTGCTGCTCCGGTTCATAGAGTCCCATGCCCGTGCCGGGCTGGCTGCGGGCGGTCACCCGAGCCGGCTCGGGCTCGACCTCCGCCGCTTGCTCGCCCACGCGCACGGTACAACCGGCCAGAAGCACCGCCGGCAGCCCCACGGCCGCTACAACCACGAAGGACCAAGGCTGCCGAATCCTCATCGTCCACTACCTCCTGAGATCACTATAGCCCCGCAGCCGGCTGCTCGCCGGTACAATCGCGGCCGTGCTGGACATCCTCCCCGACGTGGATCGCTGGCGTGCCGATGGCCGCAAGGTCGCCGTCGCCACCGTGATCCGCACCGTTGGCTCCTCGCCCCGGCCACTGGGTTCGAAGATGGCCGTCTCCGACGCGGGCGGCATCAGCGGCTCGGTCAGCGGCGGCTGCATCGAAGGCGCGGTGATCCAGGAGGCCCAGTCGGTGCTGGAAAACGGCCTACCGAAACGGCTCCTCTACGGCATCTCCGACGAGCAGGCGTGGTCCGTCGGGCTCACCTGCGGCGGCGAAGTCGAAGTCCTGGTCGAGCGCCTCGACGCTTGAGGCCGTCCGGCTGCCGCCGATGAGTTCCCGGTTCGAGTCCCTGCGCCGGTCCCTGCTGGCCGGCGAGCGGCTGGTCGCGTTCACCCGAGCCGACGACGACGCGCTCGGCTCGCGCCTTCTCGTGTGGCACGACGGCCGCACGGAGGGAACGCTCCGCTCCCCGGACCTTGATCGGGCCGCCACGACTCTGGCAACGGGTCAGGATCTCCCGGCCACGGGCCTCCGCGAGATCGACGGCACGGAGGTGTTCGTCGAGAACTTCGAGCCCCTGCCCCAGTTGTTCATCGTCGGGGCGGTCCACGTCGCGATCCACCTGGTCCACTTCGCCCGGCAGCTCGGATTCCGCACCGTGGTCGTCGACGCGCGCTCCGCCTTCGCCACCGCCGAGCGCTTTCCCCACGCCGACGAACTGATCGTCGAGTGGCCGGCCGAGTACCTGGCTCGAACCACGCTGCACGCCAACACGTTCTGCGTCTTCCTCACCCACGACGAGAAGCTCGACAACCCGGCGCTTAAGGTCGCGCTCGAAGCGGGAGTCCGCTACGTCGGCGCTCTGGGCTCCTCGCGCACCCACGCGAAGCGGGTCGCGGCACTTCGCGAAGCCGGCCTGGCCTCGGAGCTGATCGACCGCATCCACGCACCGATCGGCCTCGACCTCGGCGGCCGAAAGCCGGAGGAGATCGCCCTGGCGATCGCCGCCGAACTCGTCGCGGTACGAAGCGGCCAGTTGCCAGCCGGTGAACGATGACCGGCCCTGTTTCCGGTGTGGTTCTTGCGGCAGGCCTTTCGACCCGGTTCGAGTCCGCATGCGGGGAGAATGCGCGCGTTCCCGGGAAGAACGTCGCCGGTTCGACAAGACCGAAACAGCTCTACCGGATCGGCGGCGAGTCCCTCGTCCGGCGCACTTGTCGGGAGGCGCTCGCGTCCGGCCTCGCCGAAGTCATCCTGGTCACCGGCCACGCGGAACGGGAGGTCAAGGAAGAAGTGGCCGACCTCGACCTCCTGTTGGCCCACAACCTCGCCTACAGTGACGGTCAGAGCGGATCGGTCCGTTGCGGCATCGCCCGCGTATCGGACCGTGCCGAGGGCGCGATGTTCCTGCCCGTCGACCAGCCCGCGATCGACGCGGCGGTCATCGACCGGTTGCTCGACGCGTTCGACGGGCCGGCTTCAATCGTCGTGCCTACGTACCGCGGCCGGCGCGGCGCCCCGGTCACCTTCGGCCACTCGTGGTTCGGCCATCTGGATCGTCTCCGGGGCGACGAAGGCGCCCGCCCCCTGCTCCGGGAACTGGCAGCGCACGTCATCGAAGTGGACCTTGAGACGGAGTTGCCACTCGTGGACATCGACACGGAAGGCGAAGCCCGGTCCTGGGCCGAAAGGACGGGACAGTGAAAGCACCGCTCGACCGGCCCCTGCGGCTCGTCCCCCAGGTCCGTCACTACGACTGGGGTACCCGCGACTTCATTCCACGCCTCTGCGGCCGCGAACCCACCGGCCGGCCGGAAGCCGAACTATGGTTCGGCGCCCACGCCGACGCACCGGCCGGCGTCGTGCTCGAAGCGGATTCCGCCGGCGGTCCGGACGACGCCGGCGGTCCGGTACCCCTCGACCGGCTCGTCGCCGACCGCCGGAGCGAGGTGCTCGGCCCCGGCGCAAGCGGCGACGCCCTGCCCTTTCTGACCAAGATCCTCTCCGCCTCGCGCCCCCTCTCGATCCAGGCCCACCCCGATCGCAAGCAGGCCAGGCGCGGCTTCGCCGCCGAAACCAGTAGCGCCGGACCCGTCACCCAAGCGAACCGCACATACCGCGACCCGAACCACAAGCCCGAACTGCTCTACGCCCTGACGCCCTTCTCCGCCCTGTCCGGCTTCCGGCCCGCCGCCGAGGCAGCCCGACTCCTCGCCGCCCTCGGCCTCGAGCAACTCGAGTCGAGCGTCCGCCGCCTCGAGTCTGAGGGCGGCGCCGCCTACCGCCCGCTGCTCGAAACGCTACGCCGCCACACGGGAACCGACCTCGCCTCCAACGCTGTCGATGCAGCCCATCGTGCCTCGACCGAGGGCGACGCTGACTGCCGGGAAGCGATGCACTGGATCGTCCGCATCGCCACGCACCACCCGGACGACCCCCTGGTCGCAGCACCGCTCTTCCTTCGCCTGGTACACCTCGAACCCGGCAAGGCACTCTTCACCGGCCCCGGCGTTCCGCACAGCTACCTCGAAGGCTCCGCGATCGAGGTCATGGCGAACTCCGACAACGTCCTTCGCCTCGGCCTGACCTCCAAGCGCGTCAATGCAGCAGAACTGCTCGACATCCTCGTCTACGAGGCCGCCGCTGGCATCCCGCTGGCGCCCCGAGTCGACGAACACCCGTGGGGCACACGGACCTGCTTCCAGCCGCCGGTCGAGGACTTCCGTCTGGACATCCTGCAGATCGACGGCACTGACAAGGCGCCACTGAACCCCGACGGTCGCGCCCGAATCGCCCTCGCACTCGAGGGGAAGATTGGAGTCCACAACCACTCTGGAACCGAGACACTCGGCCCAGGCCAGGCCGTCCTCCTGCCAGCAGTCGCCAGAGCCGTCACCGCAACCGGCCCGGGAACACTCGCTCTGACGACCTCGAACAACTGAGCACGAGCGTCGACGAGGCGAGAGGCCAGCACTCCGCCCGGACGCCCGACGACCGCCAGCCGGTCCGAGGGTCCGAGGGTCCGCTTCCAGGTGGCTCGGAGCGAGCGACGGCCGCCGACCTCACGGAAACCGACACCCAACCGGAGCGAGCGGAGTGCAGTGAGCGCACCCCCCTTCACCATCCGACCAGGCGCTCACGGCACCTGGGAGCGGACCCTCGGACCCTCGGACCCCCGGCCCGGCGGGTGAACCTCAATCGCAGGTCGAGAACGCCTCTGTGTCGGTTACCGGCTTGAACAGCGTCCCGGCCTCGTTGAGGTAGGTCTTGGACTCGTCGGCGTCTGTGTCCTCGACTTCGAGTTCGACCCGGACGTCGGTCAAGCCGCCGATGAACACCCAGTAGGCGCCGTCGCCGATGGCGCAGCCGTTCAGCACCTTGATCACGACCTCGACGTTGTTCTCGCTGAAGAACCAGAAGTAGCCGGTGTCCCCGGTCAGCTCCACTGCCTCACCGGTACCCGCGCGGCCATCCGTCGTCTCCCAGTGGGCGACGACGCGGAACCGATCCTCGTTCAGGCACAGAGTCGTCGCATCCGCCGCACAGAGCCCCGTCGACGATTCGTCCTGAAGGGCGCTCGCGGCCTCCGGCAACGCAGCCACCAGGACCCACACCAGCGACGCTCGCATGACGGCGTCAACCCAACCCCGACGCTGACCCTGCCGATACGGCATCTCGTACCTCTACTTCGCCGACTTCTTCTTCGCGCCGCGTTCCTCCCCGCGACGACGCCGCATCTGGAACGCGACCCCAGCCACGATCAGCACGGCGACGCCGGCGTGGGCCGGCAACCCCTCCAGACCCACGGCCGCCATGATCAGCAGCGCGCCGATGAACGACGAGACCACGATGAGCGCCGTCTCGAAGACCTGCCGCAGGAGCCACGCTCCCACAAGGGCCGCGGCCGCGGTCACGATCCACCACAGGACCTGTGACTGCAGGCCGTAGAAGCCGGCCGCCCAAAGCGCCGCGCCGGCGCCCAACATCGCCCCAGCAAGTGCCACGGCGACCTTGCGCACGACGAAAGCGAGCAAGGCGCTGACGACTCCGATTCCCACCGCTACCCCCAGACGCAGGTCGCTGGGCAGGGTCGCCACGTCGGAGAGCATGCCGTAGCTGACGAAGAAACCGAGCAACCCCAGGAGCGCCGTGTAGAGCTGCCGGCCAAGCAGCAGTAGCAGCAACCCCGCCAGGATCCACAGCCAGGGCGGTCCGAGGGCCCCCTCGGCGCCGAACCGGCCGAAACTGACTCCGTCACTCCAGAGACCCAATCCCTCGCTCCAAGGACTGTTGTTCATTCCAGCTCCGAAGCGACCCATGCCAGGGCCGCCTCCCGCGGTTCGTCCCTGCCGGCGAGCAGACCCTCCCGTGTGAGAGGAACCAGCGAATCGGGGACGACCGGCCGGCCTTCGACCCGCTCGCCGCTCGGGCGAACGAAGTCCGCGATCGCGTGCATCAGCAGATCGCCGTTCGGCATCCGCTCGATCACCGCCGGCAGCGCCGCCGCCGCCGAGGGCTCACCGAACAACCGGGCCCGGCCATGGTCCTGGAGGCCGGCGGCGAAGATCTCGCTGGTGCTCGCGCTGCCGCCGTCGATGATCACGGCAACCGGCCCCTTGAACCCCTCGATTCTCTCGTCGCTGCGCGAGACCCGCCGCGGGTTCACCAGCAGCTTCAGGTCCGATCCCCGGTGCAGCATCCGGCCAAGATCGACCTGCTCGTCCAGCAGGTAGCCCCCAACCCCTACCGCGGTGCCGGCAATGCCGCCGGGATTGCCGCGCAGATCGATCACCAGACCATCGAACCCCGAGGCGCCCGCCGGGGCTTCGTAGAGAGCGGTCTCGAACGCTTTGACCACGGGGACCATCCAGACGTTGAAGCGGACGACGAGGACCCGTCCGCCCGTCGACGTCTCCACCTGCTCCGTCTCGAACAGGTACTGCATCGGCGGCAGGTTGCCGAAACCGATCTCGACCGCGCCCGGCCGGTGGGCCCGCTCCAGCTCGAGCACGAACCGCTCGCCGGCGCCATCCGCGAGTTCCACCTGCACGGGATCGCCGGGCGCTCCGGAAAGCAGACCGTCGACGGCGCGCGCACGCACCATGTCGGCCACCCGCGGATCGAGGGACTCCAACTCGAAGCAGCGGGAAAGAGCTGCCAGACTCTGGTCGCCGATCCGTACGATTTCAGCGCCTGCCAACAAGCCATTGCGGCCAGCCGCCGAATCCGCTTCGACCCGGCTGACGACCGCTACGTGGTCTACGAAACGGACCTCGAACCCGGGCCCCGCATCCGATGCGGACGAACCACCCCCGCCACTGACGGTCCTCATCAGCGCCGGGGTGCAGGCGCCGTCGCCGCTGGCGCTTTCAGCCGGCTCATCGCCGCGATCCGCCGACCCGGCTCCCGACAGGACGCCGAAGTGAGACTGCCCAAGCCGCGCCAGCATTCCCTGGATCACGTTTCGCAGCTCCCGGGCGTCTGCCGCATCCCGCGCTCGCGGCCTCAGTTCGTCGCGCACGGCCCGCCAGTCGACGCCGCCCATCTCCTCCTCCCAGAAGGTGTCGGCGATCTTCCGCCAGGCGAAATCAAAGCTCTCCAGGTTGAGTGCGGCCCTCTCGGACGCAGGCGAAGCACCTTGACCCGCGGCTGCAGCGGCAAGAAACACAGCACAGACGGCGACCGCGGCCGCCAGGCGCATCGCATCCCTCCTCCGCATGCTCCGAGGATGACACACGCGCACAACCGTCCACGGGACAGCCCGCTGGCTCCCGGACCGTGTGTCCAACACACAGCCGGGGCGCCACCCCACGATCCTGCTACCGTCACTCTCCGACAGTGCGAATTCTGTACGTTCTTCGTCACGCCAAGTCGGACTGGAGCGCAACCTACGGCGCGGACCACGATCGGCCCCTGAATCCGCGCGGCATCGCGGCCGCGAGGACGATGGGGCGGCTTCTCGCCGAACGACGGGAACCGCCCGACCGGATCCTCTGTTCGTCCGCCCTGCGTACCCGGCAGACGATCGAACTGGCGGTCGCCGCCGGTAACTGGAACCGGACGACGATCCTGGAGCCGGCCCTGTACCTGGCATCGCCCGGATCCGCCATCGACCTTCTGCGCAAGCAGCCCGACGATGCGAACTCCGTCCTTCTCGTCGGCCACCAACCCACCTGCGCCGAGCTTGTCCGCCGGCTGACCGGCGACGATCCGCCCCGCTTCGTCACTGCCGCCCTGGCGCGCCTCCAGCTCGACATCGACTCCTGGAACGAGGTCGAACCCTACTGCGGCAAGCTGGCGTGGTTCGAGACACCGAAGCGGGTAGCCGGCTAGAGCCGCCCACGCCCAACTACTCAGCCAACCGGGCCATCACCGGTGCGTGGTCCGAGGCGATCAGGCCTTCCTTCTTCTTGCGGTAGTCCCGGTCAGTCTCGACATGCTCCACCCGGGCCCGGACCGCTTCGGTCGCCAGCAGGAAGTCGATCCGCAGGCCGAGGTTCCGGTGGAAAGCGCCGAAGCGGTAGTCCCACCATGAGAACTTGACCGTGTCCGGGTGGAGTTCCCGGTACAGATCGACGAACCCTAGACCCAGGAGCGCCTCGAACCGCTCGCGCTCCGCCTCCGTGTGGTGGATACCGCCGGCGAGGCGGTCCTCGTCGTGCGTGTCGAGCCGGGTCGGCGCGATGTTGAAGTCGCCGCAGAGCACCGCCGCCACCCCGGCGCCGAGCGAGCCCTCGTAGTAGCCACGAAGAGAGTCGAACCATGCCAGCTTGCGCGGATAGTCCAGGTGATCGATGTCCTTGCCGTTCGGGCAGTAGACGGTCGTGAAGTCGAGGCCGGCCGTCCGCACCCGGATCAGGCGGGCGCCGGCCTCCTCCTCGCCCGGGAGACCCGACTGGACCTCCTCGATCGGATGGCGCGAGAGCACCGCGACACCATTCCACGCCTTCTGGCCGCACACCGCGGCCTGATAGCCGAGTTCCTCGAGCGCCTGCCGGGGGAAGTGCTCCTCGGTCGCCTTCAGCTCCTGGAGGCCGACGACGTCCGGCTGCCGCGCCTTGAGCCAGTGGACGAGGAAGTCGAACCGGGCGCCCAGGCCGTTGATGTTCCAGGTGGCGACTAGCAAGCCCTTCAGCTCCAGCCGCAGGCCCGGCCCTCGTTCTGCTCCTTCAGCCACTCGGCGAGCGGTGCGAAGTAGTCGAGGATCGCCGTCGCGTCCATCTCGCGGCTGCCGGTGGCCGCTTCCAGCGCATCCGGCCACGGACGGCTGAGGCCCATCGCCATCATCTCGCTCAGACGCCTCCCGGCCTCCTCGTTGCCGTAGATCGAGCAGCGGTTGAGCGGCCCCTCGTAGCCGATCGCCTCGCACAGGTCGCGGTGCAACTGGAACTGGAGGATGTGGGCCAGAAAGTAGCGGGTGTAGGGCGTGTTGCCCGGCACGTGGTACTTGGCGCCGGGATCGAAGTGCTCCTCGGTCCGTTCGCTCGGGGCGCCGACGCCCTGGTACTGGTCGCGCAGGCTCCACCAGGCGGCGTTGTACTCCTCCGGCGGCACATCACCCGAGAACACGGCCCAGCGCCAGCGATCGATCAGCAGACCGAACGGCAGGAAGGCCACCTTGTCGAGCGCCATGCGCATCAGCAGGCCAAGGTCGGCGTCCGCGGAGGGTTCTTCATCGAGCAGCCCGATGTCCACCAAGTAGCCCGGGGTTACCGAGAGGGCGATCACATCACCCAGGGCCTCGTGGAAGCCGTCGTTGGCACTGTCACGGAACAGCGGCGCCCGGTCCCGGTAGCCGAGCTGGTAGTAGCTGTGACCGAGTTCGTGGTGGATCGTCGAGAAGTCCTCGGCGTTGATGTCGATGCACATCTTGATCCGCACGTCCTCGTCCAGGTCGAGCTGCCAGGCGCTGGCGTGGCAGACGACCTCGCGGTCGGAACGCGTCCAGAACGTGTCCGGCAACGACTCCATGCCCAGCGAGGTGAAGAAGCCCTCGGCCATCTCGACCATCTCGACCTCCGAGGTGCCGCGGCTCTGGAGGATCTCGGTCAGGTCGTAACCCGGGTCCGCGGCCGGCGGCGCAACCAGGTCGTAGATGTTCGACCAGCTCTGCGCCCACATGTTGCCGAGAACGTGGGCCGGGATCGGACCCGCGGGATCGACGACATCCGCCCCGTGGTGATCCGAGAGCTCCGCTCGCACATGGCACTGGAGGTCGTCGTAAAGCGGCTTGACCTGGTCCCAGAGCCGGTCGACCTCGGCCGCGAAGTCATCGGGCGGCATGTCGTACTTCGAACGCCACAGGCGAACCCTAGATCCCGCGCGCCCTCGTTCGAGAGTTCCACGAAGCGCTGGTAATCGGCGCGCATCGGCGGCGAGATCGTTCGCCAACCCTCCCAGGCGTCGAGCAGCGCATCGGCGTCGCGGCTGTTGTCGATCACGTCCTCCAGGTCGCCAAGGGATCGGCAGGTCTCCGTGTCCGGGCCGTCCGGGCAGTGCTTGCCCGAGCCGTAGGCCGCTTCCATCCTCGTAGCGATCTGACTCAGTTCCTCGATCTTCGCCTCGTCGGCCGGCGCGGCCAGGGTCAGGCCGCCCCGCAGCAGGTTGAGCTTGCGCGCCACCTCGTCCGCCTCCGACGCCGCATCGTAGGTCGCCGCCTCCTGCGCGAAGTCGATCGCGCGGGTCAGCCCCTCCGCTCCGAAACGGGCCGCCAGAGCGGTCGTGTCCTCGTTGATGTACGTCGACTGCACCCATGCCGCGCGGCTGCCGTCGTAGTAGTGCTCGATGAGCGTCTCCTCGGCCGCCGTCGTGAACTCGGCCGCCGTCGGGCGCTCTTCGCGAAGGAGTGCCCCGACGGCGGCAGGGACCAAGAAGGACGAAGCGCGGAAACGGAGCGAAGAAGACAACATGGTGTAAACCTCCACGGATTCGGCCCGCCGTGCGGCAGGGGCAACGCCGGCAACTCTAGTGGACTGACGGCGCGACGTATCCTCTGCCCATGACCCTGATCGTCATCGGCACCCGGGCAACGCCGCTGGCGCGGATCCAGGCGGCCCTGGTGGCGGGACGGTTGCGGCAGTTCGGCGTCCAGACGGACATCAAGGCCATGTCGTCGCACGGCGACCGGAGCCTCGGCGGCAGTTTCGCTCAGTCCAAGGGAGTATTCACCGGCGAGCTGAGCGCGGCGCTTCGCGACGGCACGGTCGACCTCGTCGTCCACTCGCTGAAGGACCTGCCGGTCGACGACGAACCGGGCCTCGTGATCGCCGCCGTGCCGGAGCGGGAGCGGCCGTTCGACCTGCTGCTGCTCGCACCCGGCGTGAACGCGGCCGGAACCACGGCTCTCGCCGAGCTGTTGAAAGACGAGGCCGAAGGCGCCGCGCCCGCAGGCGAAGCGTTCGCCGTCCTGCCGGCCGGGGCGCGGCTGGGCACGTCGTCTCCGAGGCGGCAGGCCGGAGCCCTCGCTCTGCGGCCGGACCTCGTCTGCTGCGCGGTCCGCGGCTCGGTGGGCCGTCGGCTGGAGTGGCTCCAGAGTGGCGCGATCGACGCTCTGCTGGCGGCCGAAGCGGGAATCGTGCGGCTCGCCCGAAACGGCGAACTCGAAGCCTCCGCGGCGGCGATCCGCGGCTTCCGGCTCGACCTGAGAACCTGGCCGTGCGCTCCCGGGCAGGGGGCCCTGGCGGTGCAGGTCCTCCGCAGCGGCCGCCTCGACGGGCACCCCGCCATGGTCCACCTCGACCATCCTCCGACCCGCGCCGCGGTCCTTGCCGAGCGCTCGTTGCTGGGGCGGCTCGGCGGCGGCTGCCTGCGCCCGTTCGGGGCATGGGCGGACGTCCGCGGAAGTACGTCCGGGCACTCCCCGCTCCGTGCGATCCATGTCGCCATCGCGCCGGATGACTGGCGGGAAGCGGCCGGCGCCGG
>JAGWAG010000059.1:28462-32439 GCA_021296535.1 Acidobacteriota bacterium
GTGCGGGGCCGGTTCGCACGCCGGATCTCATCGTGACCTCCGCCGCGTCCACCGTACGGCGCCTGACCTGCCGGCTCGACCCGGCCGTCCGGGTCGCGGCTCTGCCGGCGACGCAGGTCGACGTCTTCGACGTTCCCTGGCCCGCCGACCGCGTCGACCTCGAACGACCGCGCCGGCAGTGGCCCTGGCTGCTCGTCTCCTCCCCGACCGCCGCCCGTGTCGTGACGGAACGGGCCGCAAGCGAGCCGATCTGGGGACGTCTTCCCTGGTGCGCCCTCGGCGAGGGCACGGCCCGCGCTCTGCTGGCCGCCGGCGTGCCGCCGAACCTGGCCGCGCGAGCCGCGGACGGCAGGGGCCTTGCGGACTACGCAGCGCGGGTTCTGGATCCTCGATGTCCCCTCTTCGTACCGCACTCGGCCCGAGGCGGGCGGTCGCTGATCGAGGCGCTCGAATCCAGCGGTCGCGAAGTCGTTGCCTGGCGGGCGTACACCGTCCACGCCGCGCCCGACCTCGTCTGGCCCCGGGGTTGGCAAGCCGGGCGGGCCCGCGTACTCTTCACGGCTCCATCGGCCGTCGACGCCTTCGTGGGCTCGGGTTTGGACCTACCGGCTAGCTGCTGGGCGATCGGGGCGACCACGGCCGCTGCCCTACGGAGTGCTGGAGCCGGCAACGTGAAGTGCGCACAGGAACCGACCGCCGCCGGCATCGAGAACCTCTGGAACGACGAAATGAGCGGCGATCCACGCGCAGGGGCGTCCGAATGAGTGCCGGAAGATCCAGTGAGGAACTCTGGACCGAGGCGCAGCGACACCTCGTCGGCGGCGTAAACAGCCCGGTCCGCGCCTACCGGGCCGTTGGCGGCACACCGCCCTTCATCGCCGACGCGGAGGGCGCGACCATGCGCTCCGTCGACGGCCGGCGCTACGTCGACTTCATCGGCTCGTTCGGACCCCTGGTCCTGGGTCACAGCCATCCCGCGGTCGTCGAGGCGGTGCGGGAAGCCGCCGCGCGCGGCACCTCGTTCGCCGCGCCCCACGCAGGCGAGGTCGAACTCGCGCGGACGGTCAAGGAACTCGTACCCGGCATCGAGAAGATCCGCTTCGTCAACTCGGGCACCGAGGCAACCCAGTCGGCGATCCGGCTGGCCCGCGGCTGCACCGGCCGCGACCTAGTGCTGAAGTTCGAGGGCTGCTACCACGGCCACGTCGACGCCCTCCTGGTCGAGGCGGGAAGCGGCCTTGCCACCTTCGGGATCGCATCGAGCGCCGGGATTCCCGCTGCGACGGCGCGCGACACGATCGTCCTGCCGCTCGACGACGACGACGCGCTCGACGAAGCGTTCCGCCGCCACGGCGGCAACCTGGCGGCCGCGATCATCGAACCGCTACCCGCGAACAACGGCCTGCTGGTGCAGCGTCCCGAGTACCTCGAGCGACTGCGCCGCCTGTGTACCGACCACGGAGCCCTGCTGATCCTAGACGAAGTCCTGAGCGGCTTCCGGGTACCCGGCGTCACCGTCGGCGCGGGGCTCGGGATCGAACCCGATCTCTATACCCTGGGCAAGGTGATCGGCGGCGGTCTGCCGGTCGGCGCCTATGGCGGACCGGCGCGGTGGATGGATCAGCTCTCGCCCCTCGGCCCGGTCTACCAGGCCGGCACCCTGTCCGGGAACCCCCTCGCGGTCGCCGCCGGGCTCGCCACTCTCCGCGAGCTGCGGGCCAACGACGGATGGGCTCAGATGGACGCTCTCGGAGCGTTCCTCGACCAGGAGCTCGGCCCCGTGCTCGAAGCGAGCGCGCACCCCTACCGGCTGGTCCGTTGCGGTTCGATCTTCTGGCTGGCCTACGGCGACGGCGAACTGCCGCGCAGGGTCGACAGCTTCCACCCCAACACCGCGGAGATCTTCGGGCTGCTCCACCAGGGGCTGCTCGACCGGGGCTACATGCTCGCCCCTTCCGCCTACGAGGTCGGCTTCCTGTCCCTGGCGCACGACGAGGAAGCACTCGCCGGTTTCGCAACCGCAGTCGGTGAAGCCTTGGCGGAGATTCCGGCACCGTGACTTCTCCGCCGGCGACAAGCGAGCCCAGCGCCCAGACGGTCGCCGCCTACTTTCGGGAGCTCCAGGACCGGATCTGCGACGCCCTGGTCGAGGCGGACGGCGGCACCTTCGACGCCCGGGAGCTCCGGAACGAACGGGGCGGCGTCGCCCGGCCGCGCGTACTCACCGACGGCAAGGTGATCGAGAAAGCGGCGGTCAACTTCAGCCACTCCCGCGGGGAATCTCTGCCCCTCGCCGCCACCGAGCGGCGCCCCGCAGCTTCGAGGCGATATCCGTCTCCCTGATCGTCCATCCCCGCAACCCGTACGCTCCGACCAGCCACGCGAACATCCGCTTCTTCATCGCCCATCCGCCCCAGGACGCTGGAAACCCGAGCCGCGACAACGCGGACGAGGAGGGCTGGTGGTTCGGCGGCGGCTTCGACCTGACTCCGTACTACGGCTTCGAGGAAGACGCAGTCCACTGGCACCGCACGGCGGCCGAGGCCTGCGCGCCGTTCGGCGACGGTCTCTACAGCCACTACAAGTCCGCCTGCGACGACTACTTCTACCTCCCCCACCGCCAGGAAATGCGGGGCGTCGGCGGCCTGTTCTTCGACGATCTGAACCAGCTCGAGCAGCCGGACGAACTCGACCAGTTCGGGCGCTGTTTCGCCTTCGCGCGCAGCATCGGCGACCACTTCCTGCCCGCCTACCTGCCGATCCTCGAGCGCCGCAAGGACATGCAATACGGCGAGCGCGAGCGCGGTTTCCAGCTCTACCGCCGGGGGCGGTACGTGGAGTTCAACCTGGTCTACGACCGTGGCACGCGCTACGGACTGCAGGCACGGGCGCGCACCGAGTCGATCCTCGCGTCCCTGCCGCCGCTGGCGGCCTGGCGGTACGACCACGAACCCGAACCGGGCTCCCCGGAGGCGCGGCTGACTTCGGACTTCCTGGTCCGCCGCGACTGGATCTGACCGCCGACCATGGCCAACGCCACATCGCTCTACGAACCCGAACCTCGCGTCGCCGCGGACGCGGACCGCGGCGCAATCGGTGTCCTGCTGGCCAACGTCGGCACGCCGGCGGCGCCGACGGCAAAGGCCCTGCGCCGCTACCTCAGGCAGTTCCTGAGCGACACCCGGATCGCCGAGGTTCCGCGCTGGAAGTGGTTGCCGATCCTCTACCTGTTCATCCTCACCACGCGCCCGCAGCGGGTCGCGAAGCTCTACCAGAAGATCTGGACCGACGAGGGATCGCCGCTGTTGGCGATCGGAAGGCGCCAGGTCGAGGGCATCGCCGCGAGGCTGCGGCAGCACCAGGGTGAAACCGCACCCCCATTCCACGTCGCACTCGGCATGCGGTACGGCGAACCGTCGATCAGGACCGCGCTCGCCGAACTACGTGAAAAAGGCTGCACGCGCCTCCTCTTCTTTCCCTTGTTCCCCCAGTACTCCGCCGCCACGACCGCCTCGACGATCGACATGCTCGCCCGGCAGCTCAGGCGCTGGCGCTGGGTGCCGGAGCTCCGCACGATCAACAGCTACTACGACGACCCAGGCTTCCTTCGCGCTCTCGCCGCGAGCATCCGGGAGACTTGGGCAGATACCGAACCCGATCGCCTCGTGCTCTCCTACCACGGCGTCCCCAAACGCTACGTCGACAACGGCGACCCCTACCAGTGCCAGTGCCTGGAGACGACCCGGCTCCTGGTCGAGGAACTCGGGATCGACGAGGAGCGGGTCATCAGCACATTCCAGTCCCAGTTCGGCCGCGAACTGTGGATCGGGCCAAAGACCGATGCCCTGATGCGCGAACTGCCGGCAAGCGGCCTCAGGAACGTCGACGTCGCCTGCCCCGGCTTCTCCGCCGACTGCATCGAGACCCTCGAAGAGATCGAAGTCGAGAACCGCGGCTACTTCGAAGAATCCGGCGGC
>JAGWAG010000059.1:32458-35759 GCA_021296535.1 Acidobacteriota bacterium
CCGACCACCTCGACGCTCTCGCCGACATCATCCTCCGCAACACACGCGAGTGGCAGAGACCGGGTGCGCCGCCGCGCAGCGGCGCGCGCGAGTGTTGATCGTCGACACAGACACAACCGTGACAATCCACAGGTCGCACTAGGTCAGAATCGCCCGATGGACAACTGTTGCGTCGTAGCTGCGACCTGGCGCTATGCCAGCGCTGAGGAGATCGCGCGATACACGGTGCCGGACGAACGGCGGGCCACGGAGACGAGGCGGCTGAAACAGCGGATCGGCGCCCAGGGGTTGATCTACCTCGCCACCTGCAACCGGGTCGCGTTCATCTTCTCTGCCGAACCCGGCGCGACGCTCGCCTCCTGCCGGCGGGAGCTGCTGCGCCTCGTCGCGGGTGCCGGCGCGGCGCGACGGGTGTTCCGGAGCTGGGAGGGCGAAGGGGCCGTCGAGCACCTCTACCTGGTGGCGTCCGGCCTCGATTCGGCCCAGCCCGGCGAACGGGAGATCCGGGGACAGCTCCGGGACGCTCTCGACGAGGCGACGACCGCCGGTACGGTCGACGCCGAGCTGCGGCGCGTGGTCGAATCGGCGCTTCGGGCCGGCAAACGGGTCCACCGCGAAACCGGCGTCGGCGCCGGGCGCACCTCCCTGTCCGAGATCGCGGCCGACCTGCTGACCGGCCGCGCCGCGGAAGTCGTGGGTCCTGTCGCCCTGGTCGGCGTGGCGGCGATGACCGAGACCTGCACGGAACGCCTGCGCGACCGCGGCATCCCTCTGATCCTCGTCAACCGCACTCCCCGAAAGGCCGAAGAACTCGCCGCGCGGACCGCGGTAACAGCACGGCTTCCGGCTACGCCGCCGACCGTCGAGACGATGAGCCTGGACGCGTTCCGGGCCCGACCGCCCGCGGTATCCGCGGTTCTGTCTTCGACAGGCGCGCCCGGGGCCGTCGTCGACCGGCACTGTCTGACCGCCCTGGCGGCCGCCGGCCGGAGTGAGCTGGGCACTCCCCCTCTCGTGATCGACATGGCGATTCCGGCCGACGCTCTGCCCACCGACACCGACGCGGCCGGCCTCGAGCGGATCGGGATGGACCGGATCAACGAACTGGCCCAGCAGACCCTGCGAAACCGGCGCGAGCGCACCGCGGAAGCCCGCGTCCTGATCGACGAGGAACTCGAGGCCTACCGGGAGGCGATGGCGACCCGCTCGGTCGCCGGGGCGATCCGGGCGATCGGCGCGAAGTACCAGGACTCCCTGGGCGCCAATCTCGACCGCCTGCTGCAGGGCGAGCTGAAGAGCCTCTCCGAGGCCGAGCGGGAAGCACTCAGGCGGTGGACCGAGACGATGGCCAAACGCCTCAGCCATCTGCCGGTCGTCGGCCTGCGAGGGGTCGCGACCGAGATCGGCCAGGATGGAGTCGACGCCTTCCTCGCCGCCGCGGCGCCCGAGTTGCTGGAGCGCCGCCGCGCGGCGGGCAGCGCGAAGTGACTGCCTTCGCCGAACCCGCGGCCAGCTCGACGGACGCATCGCCCACGCCCGCACAGCCGGACAGCGGCCTGCTCCTGCGCACGCTCCGTTTCGAGGACACGCCGCGAAGACCGCTGTGGATCATGCGCCAGGCGGGGCGCATCCTGCCCGAGTACCGGGCGCTCAAGGAGCGCCACGGGTTCGCCGGCCTCTCCCGCGACCCGGAACTGGCGGCTCGCGTCACGCTGATGCCGCTGCGCCGATTCCCCTTCGACGCCGCGATCACCTTCGCCGACATCATGTCGCCGTTGCCCGCCCTGGGCGTCGACTTCCGGTTCGATCCCGGGCCGGTGATCGCCCGACCGCTGCGCGACGCCGCGGCGGTGGCCGCCCTGCCCGACCCGGACCACCTCGACGAGGCCGAGATCGCCCCCGAGGTCACGGCGGCCCAGCGGATCGTCCGCCGCGAACTCGATCCGGGCAAGGCGCTGCTGGGGTTCGCCGGCGCGCCGCTGACCCTGGCCGCCTACCTGGTCCAGGGCCGCGGCGTGCGGGACTTTCCCCTGTTGCGAGCCTTCGCGTACGAAGAGCCGGCCGCCTTCGATTCACTGCTCGACCGGCTCGGCCGCCTCTGCGCCCGCTACCTGATCGCCCAGCACCGGGCCGGCGCCGACGCCGTCCAGGTCTTCGATTCGTGGGCCGGGCTGTTCGCGCGGGCCGAGTGGCGACGCCGGGTGCGGCCGCACCTGGAACGCCTCCTCGTGCGCCTCGGCGACGCCGGAGTAACGCGCATCCTGTTCCTCCACGCCGCGCCCCAGTTGGTCGACGACTACGCCGAACTGCCCTGTGAAGCGCTCGGCGTCGACTGGCGAACCGACCTCGGCGCGCTCCGACGACGACGGCCAGAGCTGTGCCTGCAGGGGAACCTGGACCCGACCGTGCTGCTCGCCGGCAACGACGCGATCCGGCGTGAGACGAGCCGTCTGCTCGAAAGCCTGTCCGGACGCGGCCACATCGTGAACCTTGGGCACGGCGTGCTGCCCGACACACCGCTCGAAGCGGTGCAGACCCTGGTCGAGGCCGTCCACGCCGAGGCTGGGCGCGACGTTTGAGCGACGAACGGGCACGCCGCCTGGTCATCGTCGGCGGCGGCCCTTCTGGCCTGGCCGCGGCCTGGAAGGCCTCCGCCGAAGCGCAGCGCGCCGGCGCCGCGCTCAAGGTCGTCGTTCTGGAGGCAGACGCCGAGGTCGGTGGCAAGGCGCGTACAGCGTTCGCCGACGGTCTTCTGATCGAGACCGGTCCGCAGGGCTTCCTCGACGATCAGCCCGTGGTGCGGGAGATGATCGACGCCTGCGGCCTCGCCGGGGAGGTGATCGAGCCCGAACCGGCCGCGAACCGGCGCTACATCTACCGTGGCGGCAGGCTGCGGGAGCTGCAACGCAGCCCGCTCGCCTTCGCGAAGAGCGGGCCCGGCTGGCGATGGAGCCCCTGGTGCGGGCCCGGCCAAGCGGTGACGATCGCCTCGGGGCCGCTGCCTCCACGAGCGGCGACGCCGCTCCGCACACCGACGAGTCGCTCTTCGACTTCGCCGCCCGCCGAATGGGCCGGCAGGCCGCGATGCGCCTGATTTCGCCCGTCGTCCTCGGCATCTTCGCAGGTGACGCGAGGCAACTGTCGGCGGCCGCCGCCTTCCCGCGACTGGTGGCGATGGAACAGGCCCACGGCTCCCTGTTCAAGGCGATGCGCGCCGGCCGCAGGCGGGGCGTGCCACCTCCCGGGCATCGGACCTTTCGACGCGGCATCGAGGCCCTGCCGCAGGCCGTGGCCGAGTTGC
>JAGWAG010000060.1 GCA_021296535.1 Acidobacteriota bacterium
CGAAGACGACAAAGATCCTCGGCGAGAAACTAGGGGAAGGCATCATCTGAACCTCCTTGCTCAGGTTCGTGGCACCGTCAGCTTTGCGCCGGTCCCCTCAGTAGTCAAGGAACTTTTCTTAGCGAATCTGAGCGAACCTGAAATGGCCGAAATCGCCTTGACTTGCAGAACCTTCTCGGTCACAGTGAATCGACCTGAACACAGTCGAGAAGGCGGTCCCGGCACCGTCGGATAGCGCCTTCGGGAGGAGAAACGACATGGGCTTTGTGCGACTTCTCGCATGCGGATCCGTAACGGTCATGCTCCTTGCTCCCTCCGCGGCCGCAGCCGATTCCAACGAAGCGGCGAACCCTGCCTGCAAGGCCGCGCACCACCTGGTCGGCGAATGGGAAGTCCACACCGGCGATGGCGCGCTGATGGCCGAGGTTGTCTGGGAGCTGGGGCCGGAGGGCTGCTACCTCGTCGAAGAGTGGATGACCCGCATGGAGGGCATACGGGACTTCTTCTGCGTCCTCGTCTACAGCGACACGCGTGACAACTGGAGTTACCTGTCCGCCTCCGGGAAGCCGGGTGGACAGCGGATGCGGTTCGAGAACGGGAACATGGTGGACAACGAGTTCCGGTTCGAGACGGCCGACCTGGACGAAGGGACGATGGGCCGCTTCAGCTTCTTCACGCTGCCGGACGGCCGGCTGCGCGAACTCTCCGTGCTCTCGACCGACGGCGGCAAGACGTGGGAGACCGAGTACGAGCTGTTCTGGACCCGAAAGGAGTAGACATGACGAGGACGTTCTTCGCGCTGGTACTCGCCGCCTCGATCGGTTTCGTCGCGGTTCCCGTTGCGGCCCAGATCGATCCGGCCTCGCTGCCGGAGCCGCTGACCACCGCCACGCTTCCGGAAAAACAGGACGGCGCCCATTGGGTCTGGATCGCAGCCTTCCCCAACTACGCGCACGCGGACCTCATCGACGCCGACAGCGGCACCCTTCTCGGCACGATCGAACTGGGCTACCAGGGCCTCCTGCCCCAGCTCCCCCGCTCGGGCGACGAGTTCTACAACCATGCCGTCTACATGACGCGCGGCTACCACGGCGAGCTCGTCGAAGTCGTCGAAATCTTCGATGCCAGGACGCTCGAGATCAAGGGCGAAATCCCCATCGACCCGCCGAAGGCAATGCGAGGGCTGGCAAGCATCAACCTGACGACCCTGACGGACGACGATCGCTTCCTCATCCAGTCGTTCTTCACGCCTGCTCTGGGCTTCGGGGTCGTCGACCTGGAGAAGCGGAAGTACATCGGCGAGATCGAAACCGGCGGCTGCGCGCACACGATGGCGGCAGGCCCGCGCCGCTTCTTCTCGCTGTGCGGCGACGGATCCGTGTTGACCGTCGACCTGGATGAGAACGGCGCCGAGAGCGGAAGAGAAACCCACCCCGGCTTCTTCGACGCGGAAGGGGATCCCCTCCATCCCACGGGTACGAGGTCGGGGGACGTGTGGTACTTCGCCTCGGTGCGCGGCGTGATGCACGCCGTCGACACGAGCGGCGGCGAGATCTCCTACCAGGAACCCTGGACGTTCCGTGACGAGGACGACGCGGGAGTCTGGGTGCCCGCCGCGCCGAACCAGCACATGGCCGCTCACGACGCCTCCGGCCGCCTCTTCATGCTGATGTCCGCGGTGCCGGATCTCGAGCGGAAGCCGGGCGGTTACGACTTTCACCGCGGTTTCGGCATGGAAGTCTGGGTGTTCGACATCGAGAGCCGCGAACGTCTCGCCAGGTACACGATGGAACGCGGCGCAGCCGCAATCGCGGTGAGCCAGGACGACTCGCCTCTCCTTTACGCGACGACCTATGCGGACGTCGACATCTACGACGCGGACACGGGCGAACTGACTCGCGCGTTGTCCGGTGGTCAGGAAGTGCGCGGCACGGTCGTCATGATTCAACCATGGAACTGAGTCCGCAGTGAGCCTCGCCGTCGATCCGGTCGTCCAACTCGGCGTGCGCGTCCTGCTCACGCTGCTGTTTCTGGGCACCGCCGTGCACAAGCTGCGCGACCTGCGGACGACCGCGGCGATCACGTCCCGCTACCTGCAGAGCTTCGGCCTGCCCGGTTCACCCGCGCTGGCCGCCGCCGTCACGGCGGGGCTGATCGGCGCGGAACTGGCCGCCGCCGGGCTCTGTGCCGTCTATCCCTCGGGAACCGCAGCCGCCGGCCTGGTTGCGGGGCTGCTCGGCCTGTACGGGCTCGGCATGGCCGTAAGCATCGCTCGCGGTATCGCGCCCGAGGATTGCGGCTGCTCCTGGGCCGGAACCACCGGGCAGCCCGCGGGATGGGCACTGGTGCTGAGGAACCTCGTGCTGATCGCCGTCGCCTTGTTGCTGGCGGCGCCGGGGGCCCCGCGACCGCTCGAGTTCGCCGACTACGCGGGCGCGTTCTCGCTCGGCGTCTTCGCCATCGCCATGTACGCTACGGCGGACGTGCTCATCGCGAACCACGGTTTGCTCCGGGAGGGAACGTCTTGACGACCTCCGTCGGCATCCTGTTCGCGGTCATGGGCTGCGCGATCCTCTGCCTCGCCGTGGTCACCTTCGCACTCGCGCGCCAGGTTGGCGTGATCCACCAGCGGATCGGCCCGGTCGGCGCGCTCGCCCTGAGCAAGACGGTGCGCGTCGGCGAGAAGTCGCCGGAGTTCCGGCTCGACACCCTGGACGGCGAACCGGTCGTCCTGGGCGCTCCCGATCCGGATGGCAGGAGCACGTTGATCACGTTCCTGACACCCAAGTGTCCCGTGTGCGCCCAGCTCCTTCCTGCGCTCCGATCGATCGCACGGAAGGAGTCGAGCTGGCTGCAACTCGTCTTCGCGAGCGACGGCGACCCGGCGCAGCACGCGGAGTTCAGAACCAGAAGCCGGCTAGACGACTTCGCCTACGTGCTTTCGCCGGAACTCGGCATGACCTATGAGATCGGCAAGCTCCCTTACGGCGTGCTGCTCGACGAAAACGGGTTCGTCGCGGCCCAGGGGCTCACGAACAGCAGGGAGCACGTGGAGAGCCTGTTCGAGGCGAAGCGGCTGGGCGTCAGTTCAATCCAGGAGTTTCTCGAGCACCAGGAAGAAGGCCGGGTGCTCATTGCAGGGGGTTCACAACAACCATCGTGAGGTTTGCCATGAACTGGTTCGACAACATTTCGATTCGCGCGGCGACCCGTCTGGCCGACAGGACCTCCCGGCGATCGGTGCTGGGTTCCATCGGTAGCGCCATCGCCGGTGGCGTCTTGCTGCCGCTGCTGCCGGTGGACCGGACCTTCGCGCAGGAAGCCGCGGACGACGCGGCCGAACCCATGCAGGATCCCATGCAGTGCGACTACTGAGCGTACTGCTCGGTGGACGGCTGGCTGTGCGGCTGCTGCGGCGGTTCGACCAACGCCTGTCCGCCGGGGTCCAAGGCCGCTCCCATCACCTGGACCGGCACCTGTCTCAATCCGGCCGACGGCAAGAGCTACGTCGTCGCCTACCACGACTGCTGCGGCGCCTTCCCCTGCCAACGCTGCTACTGCAACACGAACGAAGGCGACACCGCCCGCTATCACCCCCAACGTTCGAATTCCGTCCTCTGGTGCGGAAACGGCGGCGCTCCGTTCGGCTACCACTGCACGATGTCCCGTATTCTCTCGGTCGCCGAATAGGACTCCCCGACTCGTGCATTCCGAGGTACACCGCGAAGTGCATCGCCCGCTCGTTCTGCTCACGATCCTCGTCGTGTGCGCGAGCGCGGTCGCGGTCGGGGCCGAGGCGGACACCTACCGCCTCGCTCATCTCGACTACATGCTGCACTGCCAGGGCTGTCACATGGCCGACGGCTCCGGCGTGGAGGGTACGGTCCCTCCCCTACCGGGTGAGGTGGGCAAGTTCATCTCCAGCCCGGACTGGCGCGACTATCTCGTCCAGGTGCCCGGCGCCTCCCAGGCTTTGATCGATGACGAGGCCCTGGCCAGGCTGATGAACTGGATCGTCAGGCGCTTCGATCCCGAGAACGCAAAGGACCTGAAGCCCTACGAGGCGGAAGAAGTGGGGCGACTCCGCCGTCAACCGGTAACCAACCCGACCGAAGTGCGCCGGCGAATCATCGAGGACATCCAGGGCTCGACTTCCGAGGACTAGCGCCGCTACCTCTGCACCCGGGGTCCTTCCGGCGCAACCTCCTCGAAGCGCCTGATCCTGCCGGCCTCGTCGTGACGCCCCAACTGCTCGAGCGTCCGAGCAAGTTCGAACAGGAGGACGTCCTCCGGCAGGTGGCTCTCGCCACTCTCCACCAGGCTCTCTAGTCTGCCGGCCAACTCCTCGAGCCGGCCTTCTTCGCGGTCCAGGTAGATCAGGTTCATCTCGGCGTCCGCCGCGAGTTCGCCCGGGCCGCCCTCAGCCAGCCTCCCCCAAAGCGTACGAGCCTCCGCGAACCGGCCGTTCACGGCCTCGAGTTCGGCGAGGTGGCCGTGCGCGGCCCACGCTGCCCGACTGCCGCGATAGTCCTCGATCAGGCGCTCGAAGCGGCGCCTGGTTTCCTGGGTCCGGCCCGGTATCCGGCTCGTCACCAGGGCGTCAGTGAGACCCGCCTGTGCCCGATTGTCGCGGACCGCGCGGCCGACCAGCACACCTCCGGCCGTGACCACGACCAGGACCAGGGCCAGGCTTCGCGCCCGCCAACGACGCCGGCGCATTCTCGCCTTTGATCGCACCGTTCTCCTCCGGGACACGTGGGCTGACGGCCTCGTCGTGACTATACTTCCGTAGCTTGGCCGTGTCTTTTTATCCCGATCGTCGCTCCCACGCCTTCGGCCCGTACTTGCTCGATGTCGGGCAACGGCGGCTACTGCGCAACGGGGAGACGGTGCCGCTCCGGCCGAAGCTCTTCGACACTCTGCAGGTACTGGTCGAGAACCATGACCGCCTCCTCTCCAAGGAGGAACTGATGGTGATGGTCTGGCCCGACACGGCAGTGGATGAGAGCAACCTCGCGCACAACCTCTCCGTGCTCCGGAAGATCCTGGGACAGAACGAGAAGATCAAGTACATCGCGACGCTTCCGGGCCGCGGCTACCGCTTCATCGTGCCGGTCGAAGCTGCCCTGGACGGCTCGATCGCGGTCCGGCCCTTCTCCAACATGAGCCCGGACCCTGACCAGGACTTCTTCTGCGACGGCGTGGCGGAAGAACTCATCGACGCACTGGCAAGCGTCAACGGGCTCCGCGTCGTCGGCAGAACGTCGTCCTTCGACCACCGGCTGAGGGACCGCAGCAGCTCGGACGTTGGCCACAAGCTGGGCGTGTCGGCCATCCTGGAAGGCAGCGTGCGGAAGGCGGGCGAGCGCCTCCGGATCTCGGCACACCTGATCCGGACATCAGACGGCACCCAGCTCTGGTCCGAGCACTATGACCGGGAACTCGGGGATGTCTTCGAGATCCAGGAGGACATCGCGCAGGCGATCGTCGATCGGCTCCGATGGAAACTCCTGGGACCGCATACCGGCCCCGTTGTCAAGCGTCCGACGGAGAGCCAGGAGGTGTACCAGCTCTATCTGGAGGCGCGGTACCACCTGGGTACGCAAAAGGGCGACCGCCTGAAGCAGGCGATCGCACTCCTGGACAGGGCACTCGAAATGCAGCCGGGCTTCGCGCAGGGTCATGCCCTGCTCGCTCTCTGCTACGGGGTGCTCGCGGTGGACGGATTCCTGCAGGTCGAAGAGGCGGCGGCAAAGGCCGAGAAAGCGGTGAACAGGGCGCTGGAACTGAACGATACGACCGCCATCGCCTACCGGGCATGCGGTCTTCTGCGCGCCGCTCTCCAATGGGACTGGCGGGCGGCACAGCGGGCGTACCTGCGCGCGCTGCAGCTCGACCCCGGGAATCCCAACGCCCGGTTCTCCTACGGGCACTACTTCCTGGCGCCGGTCGGCCGCCTGGATGAAGCGGAACAGGAACTGAGTGCCGCCACGCATCTGGATCCCCTCGCCCCGATGCTGAGTCGAAGTCTGTCCTTCGTCTACTACCTGTCCCGTCGCTACGAGGAGGCGCTCGCCGAGGCTCGGCGAACACTCGCCATCGATAGCACCTACCCGGCGACCCGATCGCTGGCGGCCGCTTGCTACATGGCGATGGACCGCCCGGAAGAGGCGGTCCGTGAGCGCCAGATCTATCTGCGCAACGCCGATCGTCCCGATGACGCCGACACGATCGGAAGCATCTTCGAGAAGGAGGGCGAGCCGGGCGTCCTGCGCTGGACCGCCGCGCGTCTGCTGAAGCCGGTCGCCGGCCAGAGTGCTCACTACGACTCGCTGGCGATCCTGTACGCCTGGCTGGGCGAACCGGAAGCCGCTCTGCGCTGGCTCGAAGAAGCGATCAGGGTCAAGCGCGGTGTGGCCATGTGGGCGAAGGTGCATCCCGCTTTCGACGAGCTACGCTCCGAGTCGCGTTTCCAGGAGCTGATCGACGGCATGGGGGTCACCGATCCCAGGGTCGCGACGCCCGGCGCCGCCGGGTAGTCACGCACGGCCCCTGCATGACCCAGGTCAGGGAAGTCCAGCGCCTGCCGCCCGTCTGGTGGCTGCCCGCGTCTTTCACTCTCCTGTTGCTTGCCTTCTCGCTGCTTCCGCAGTTCCGCGCAAGCACCGAGCTGACCTGGTCTCTCTGGGGCGCCTGCGGCGTCCTCGCCCTTCTGCAGGGTCGTCTGCTGGCCGACTCCGGCCAGGGCGGCCGTGAGCTGAAGCTCAAGATCTCCCTGATTCCCTCGCACTACGTCCAGGCCTTCGTCCAGACCTGCATCTACGTCTACTGGGGCCTGTACTGGGAACAGATGCGCCACCAGGTGGCGCTCATTGCAGCGCAGATCATCTTCGCCTACGCCTTCGACATGCTCGTGGGCTGGTCGAGACGGAAGACCTGGCACCTGGGCTTCGGGCAGTTTCCGATCATTCTGAGTACGAACTTCTTCCTGTGCTTCAAGCAGGAGTGGTTTTACCTGCAGTTCGCGATGATCGCCGTCGGCATCCTCGGCAAGGAGTACTTCCGCTGGAACCGGGACGGACGCAAGCGGCACATCTTCAATCCGTCGGGCTTCGCTCTTTCCGTCTTCTCCCTCGGTCTGATCCTCTCCGGAACGACCAACCTCACCTGGGGCGCCGAAATCGCGACCACGCTGGCCAACGCGCCCCACATGTACGTCGCGATCTTCATCGCCGGTCTGGTCGTCCAGTTCTTCTTCTCGGTGACGATCGTGACGCTGTTCGCGGCGGCCGCCCTGGTGGCGGCCAATCTCGTCTACTCCAGCGTCACCGGCGTCCACTTCTTCGTCGACGCGAGCATTCCGATCGCGGTCTTCCTCGGCCTTCACCTGCTCGTCACCGATCCGTCGACCTCTCCACGCAGCCGGCTGGGCAGCGCGGTGTTCGGCATGCTCTACGGCCTCAGCGTTTTCGGTCTGTTCGAGTTCCTCCGCCAGGTCGATGTCCCGCTCTTCTACGACAAGCTCCTGTTCGTTCCGGTACTCAACCTGTGCGTACCGCTGCTGGACCGGCTCGGGAAGTCGCGCCGGGTGGAGGGCCTTCGCCTCTCGGTGCTGCTCCAGGCAACGAAGCCGCGCCGCGTGAACTACGCCTTCATGGTCGTCTGGATCGGGCTCTTCGGGTGGATGCTGGCCTCGAACTTCGTCGGCCGGACGCACGAGGGCGATGACTTCAAGTACTGGCAGCAGGCGTGCGACGAAGCCAAGCGTTTCGGCTGCGAGAACCTGGTCACGAAACTCCAGCTCACATGCAACAACAACGGCGGCGAGGAGTGCAACATGCTGGGAGTGCTGTTCAATCGGGGAGAGGTCGTGCCGCTCGACCCGCTGGAGGGCGTTTCCTACTTCGACCAGGCCTGTCGCAACGGTTTCCACAAGGGTTGCCAGAACGTCGTCATCCAGGCCTTCTTCGACGGCACGGTGACGATCTCTTCCGGTGGAGTTTCCGATGCGATCGCGCAGCTCCCGAGCGGCTGCGAAGACGGCGAGAGCATGAGCTGTTTCCTGCTCGGCTACGCCCATGTGCACGGGCACGGTGTGCCGAAGGACATTCCCCTGGCCCAGGATCTCCTCTCCACCGCCTGCAACATGGGCGAAGCCGCTGCCTGCGCGGAACTGGAGAAGGGCCTCGGAACACTCTTCTTCCCGCCCGGCAGCAGACCGAACCGCCCCTAGACGGTACGAAGGCTCAGAAATCGAGCGACATTCGCATCTCCATGGGAATGCCGTGTTCGTGCGGTATCGGCGCCACCGTTTCGGTCAGGCACTCCATTCCCAGGGAGTTGTAGAAGCCGACCGCGGGCGTACCGGAGAGGACGTCGAGATGCACGCCGCGCAGCCCGGCGCTCTTCGAGTCGTCGATCGCCCTCTGCATCAACTGCTTCCCGATCCCCTCACCGCGGCGCGACTCCACGACGGCGAGCGCGTGAACGTAGTAGACCGCGGACGGAATCGCGACATTCAGGTAGCTGGCCAGATAGGCGGCCCGTCCGATCTCGCCGAGTTGCTCCCTGCTGACCCGGCCCGACTCGATCAGCGGCGCCCAAAGGGCGCCCAACGTCTTCTTGCGCGTAGCGAACTCCGGGCCGCGAAAGCCGATCTCGATCGCGAGAAGCTCGTCGCCCTCAACTGCGATCGTCGTGCAGTCGTAGCCGAACAGCGTGCCGGCCCTGGACCAGGAGGCCTTGACGATCTCGTCGTAGTACTCGCGACCGCCGAACTGGTACTCGTAGGTCGTCGGACCCGTCTCATAGACCAGGTCGGCGACTTCGTCCGCCCACTTCTGGGCATGTGCCTCGGTTGCCTGCATGATCTCCATCGTTGCGCTCCCTTCCCTGGTTTGTCAGGTCTGAATTCGTTGTGATGCCGAAATTGCGCACAAACTCCGCCGACGCGATAACTTCGGCCGTGGTGATTCACTACCGCCCGATGACGATGTCCGACCTCGGCAACGTCCCCATCGACTGCCAGGGGTCGGAAGCCACGGTCCGTAGCCGAATCGTCGACCTCGGAGCGAGCGCGATCCTCGCCTTCGACGGTGAGCAGCACGTGGGCCAACTCCAGTTCCGCCGCTACGACCAGGCACTACGTTCCCCCGACGGCATCATGGATCCGTCCTACTGGGGCGACTTCGGCCAGGCCAGTCAACCGTACCTGCCAGGGGGAACGCTGAACCTGTTCTGCTATCACGTCGGCCAGTTGGAGGCCGGCAACGCCCGCGACCCCCACTACCACGGACGCGGCATCGGCGTGGCGCTTCTCAAGGAGTTCCTGCGCTGGGCCGACGCAAACGGCGTCGAGGCCACCGTCGCCAAGGCCCTGCCGCCCTTCCGTCCCCTGGGCGTACTCATGGGCGGCCACCCGGCCTCGGTCTACGAGGATCACGGGTTCGAGGTCGCCGCCCGCTGGTGCGACCGCGACCTGCGCGACCGGCTTCCCAACGTTCTTGCCGGCGAGTTTGGCGACGGCGTCGCAAGTGCGCTCCGGGACCTCCGCGATCAAGGGCTCACTCTCGACGCGCTTGCCGAAGTGGCAATGGTCGTACGGCGGCGCCCGTAGAGGACCCGCAGACCGAGGGCGACCAGGTCCGCCCATTGCTACTCCTGGCCATGGATGCGCCTGGAGTCGAAGTCCATCCAGGTGACGAGCCACTTGCCGTCGCGCTTGTTCACCAGCATCTCGAGACCGAAGTCCAGCCCGGTGGTCGTGATCCACCGGGCTCCCGTGACCTTCGCCGTGCCGTTCTCCCACTCGACCACCATCTCGTCGCTCGGCGTCTCGCTACCGGCGGTCGACCCGAGGTAGTCACGGAATACAACCTTGTCGGCGCCGCTGTAGGACCTGAAGTCCTCGCCCAGATAGGTCCACATCAGGTCCATTTCGCCCGCCGCCATGGCCTTCAGCATCGCGCGAACCGCCACCTTGACGGCTTCCGTGTCCTTGCTGGACCCGGCGGCCACGCCGGCAGGTGCGGATGTGGTCCCGCCGGGCCGGTCCCCCTTCTCCGTAACCCGTGTTGCAGCCAGATCAAAGACCGCCAGGTGCTCTTCGTCCTTCACAAAGACCCGGGATCCGGAGAGCGCCACATGCGCCCAGGTCGTGCTGTCGGCCACTTCCCAGGAAGCCAGTTCCTTGTAGCCCGACGGATCGGCCGCGATCACCTTGAGTTCGGCTTCGTCGGTCAGCACGAGGAGACGGTCATCTACCGCGATCACCGACGCGTACGCGGCCCACCGCCCGGGTCCCTGCCAGACGACC
>JAGWAG010000061.1:0-13501 GCA_021296535.1 Acidobacteriota bacterium
GATGGGGGCGATCGAGCGCGTCGTGCTCCGGCCCTGCCGCGAAGCGAAGGGAAGCGCTGGCTTCTGGCTCTTCCTCGGTCAGCTCGTCACGACGTTCGGGATCGCCCTCTCGAACTTCCTGCTGTTCTTCACCCTGATCTGGGCCGCCGTCCGGCGGCGACGGCTCTTCTTCGCGGCCGGGGACGAGGAACGGCGGCAGCGCCGGCTGCTTCTCTACCCCCTGGGCGCCTACGCCCTCTGCTTCGTCCTCTCCGCGGCCTTCTCGTACGACCCGGCCACCAGCCTTCCCGAGCTGTCCCAGCTCTACTCCGCGCTGACCCTGCCGCTGGCTCTCCTGCTGGTACGTGGGGAACGCCAGGTGCGCGTTGTCGTGGGCGCCGTCGTCGCGATCTCCGTCGTCCTGGCGGTCTACGGTCTGGCGCAGTTCGCGTTCACGGACTACGGCCCGTTGCACCAGCGGATTCCGGGGCCGTTCTCCCACTACATGACGTTCTCCGGCGTGCTCCTGCTTGGCCTGGCGCTGATCGCCGGCCGGGTCGCCACAGCCACGGCTGGCGCCGGCAGGTGAACTGGATCGCCCTGACCGTGGTCGGCATGGCGCTCGTTCTGACCCTCACCCGCAGTGCCTGGCTCGGCGCCTTCGCCGTCGCCACGGCCGCCTTTGCCTTGCAGCGCCGGCGCGTTCTGGTCGGTTACGCCGCAGCCCTCGTCCTGGCGGTCATCTCGCTGGCTGCGGTGGCGCCGACGCTCTGGCCCACCTACTGGCAGCGCGCCACCTCGATGGTCGACGTCCGAAACCCCTCGAACTACGACCGGCTCTGCATGCTTTGGGCCGGCGGCCAGATGATCGCCGACCGGCCGCTTGTAGGCGTCGGCCCGGCCATGGTCCGCGAGTGGTACCCGGTCTACCGCCACCCGACCTCGGTGCGGGCCCGGGTGAAGCACCTGCACAACACGTTCGGCGGCATTCCGTCGCTGCTCTGCTACCTGTGGTTGATGGGCGCCGCGACAGCCCTGACCCTTGCCGCCTACCGGCGCGAGGGCGGAAGGGCGGGACCCCGCGGCGACCTCTACCTGGGCGTTCTCTTCGCCCTGCTGGCCCTGAACGTCGCGGGCCTGTTCGAGGCGAACTGGCGCGACACGGAGATCCAGCGCTGGGTGCTGTTCCTGCTCGCGCTGCCCGCGTGCCTGCCGGCGACCAACCCGCAAGCGGCCTGAGCCACCTCGGACCTTGGCCCAGTCGCGTGCGCCTGCCAAACTGCGCCGACCCATCGCCGACCCATCGCCGACAGACGACCTCCCAACACCAGATCCGTACACGGAGAATCCGCATGCAAATCGACCGTCTGAGCCTGATCGAGCTCCTCGATGTTCTGTCGGCGCGTGAAGCCTCCTGCGTCGAGTTGATGACCGCCACCCTCGACGGCATCGAAGCGACGAATCCCAAGCTCAACGCCGTCGTCAGCCAGCGGTCGCGCGAGGCGCTGATCACCGACGCCGAAACGGCCGACGCGCGCCGCGCCGCCGGAGATGCCCGCCCCCTCGAAGGCGTGCCCCTGGGCGTCAAGGACCTCGAGGATGTCGCGGGCATGGTGACCTCCATGGGTTCGCGCGTGTTCCGCGACTCGGTGGCCGAAGCCGATTCGACCCAGGTGGCCCGGCTGCGGGCCGCCGGGGCGATCGTCGTCGGCAAGACGAACACGCCGGAGTTCGGCTTCACCGCGATCACCAAGAACCCGCTGTTCGGCGTGACCCGGTCGCCCTGGAACCTGGAGCGCACCCCCGGCGGATCGAGCGGCGGCTCTTCCGCTGCGCTGGCCGGCGGCGTGCTGCCCCTGGTCACCTCCTCCGACGGCGGCGGCTCGATCCGCATTCCCGCCAGCTTCACCGGCGCCTTCGGACTCAAGCCCAGCCAGGGGCGGATACCCCGCGGGCCGATGAAGGCCTGGGACTACGGCAGCACCGCGGTCTACGGCCCCTTGACCCGGACCGTGTCCGACGCCGCCCTGTTCCTGGACCTGGTGGCAGGCCCCTCGCCCTGCGATCCCGCCTCCCTGCCCCACGCCGGCCTCAGCTACCGGGAGACGCTCGACTCCCGTCTGCCGCCGTCCATCCGGATCGCCTGGTCTCCCGATCTGGGCTACGCCCGGGTCCAGAGCGACGTGGCCACAATCGCCAGCGACGCCGCGGCCGCATTCCACGAGGCCGGCTTCGATCTCGAACTGCTCGAGGACCATGTGCCGGGCGGCCCGCCAATGCTCACCGCGGCCTGGGGAGCGCTCGGCAACTTCCTGATCGCGGGCCAGATCCACGAGCCGCTTCGCAAGCAGCGCGAGGACATGACGCACTCGTTCGCGGAGGCTCTGGAACGCTCCTGGGACATGACGCCCGAGACGTTCGGCGCCGCCGCTCGCGAGCGCGGCCAACTGAACCACTGGTGCGGCGACGTGTTCGACCGCTTCGATCTCCTGCTGACGCCGACCGTGCCCTACGACCCGCCCCCCGCGCGCGGCCCCTTCCCCACCCACACCGGGGGACGGGAACAGGTGCCGGCCGGAGTCGCGGCCTTCACGATTCCGTTCAACATGTCCGGTCATCCAGCGGCGACGGTGCGCGCCGGGCTGTCCGACGCCGGCCTGCCGGTGGGGCTGCAGATCGTGGGTCCGCGCCACCGCGACGACCTCGTGCTGCGGGCCGCGCGGCTGTTCGAGCGCACGCGTCCCTGGCACCCGAACTGGCCGGTGGTCTGATCGGGAGACAGACCCCCGGGATGCGGTTCCTCCTTGCGGCGGCGATCGCGTTGCCGGGAGCCGGAGCGTTCGCCGAGGGCTGCCGGCAGGCCGCGAGCTACGGAATCACCGTGACCTTGACCGCTCCGGATCGTTTGTCACCGGCGATCTCGAAGGCGCGCTCGATCTCGTCCAGCGGCACCTGGTGGGTGAGCAACCCGGCGCAGTCATCGCCAGCACCCGCGAGGATCCGCACCGCCTCCGCGAAGTCCTCCTGCCCGGGGCGGCGCGCGTAGCAGTTGGACCATTGCAGGCGCGCCTCCTTCATCAGCGGATCAAGGGTCAGCAGGCCGGTGAAGACGCCCAGGATGCAGACCGTCCCGCCGGGGGCGAGGGCGATGCCGGCCGGACTCATCGTGTCCGCCAGGCCCCCCACCGTTTCGACCACCAGGTCGGCGTCGAAACCTGCAAGATCCTCCCCGGAGCCGGCGTCGATCACTTCGTGCGCACCGAGCTGTTTCGCCAGCCTGGCCTGGTGCGGGTAGCGGGCGGTGATCGCGACGCGGCCGAAGCCCCACGCCCGTGCCACCGCGACGACGGCCAGTCCAATCGTCCCGGCGCCCAGAATCAGCAACCGGGCGGGCGGCGTCACCGGTCCGGCATCCGCGAGGCGCAGCCCGTGAACCGCCACCGCGAAGGGCTCCGCCAGGGACGCGTTCGGCGCCGGGAGCGGTTACAGCCGGTGCGCCGGTACGACGACCGCGTCCGCAAAGCCTCCCGGACGCCGCAGCCCGTAGAGCTGGAGTTTCCGGCAGATCGAGTCACGGCCATCGCGGCACGGTTCGCAGTCGCCGCACGAGGCAAGCGGCTCGACGACGACGGATTCTCCCGCCGCGAAGCCGCGGACACCGGGGCCCAGGTGGTCGACGATCCCCGCCATCTCGTGGCCCATCGTCGAACCCGGGTCGATGATCGGCCTCAGGCTGTGGACCATGTGCAGGTCCGTGCCGCACAGGCCACAGGCGGTGATCCGTAGCCGTACCTCTCCGGGGCCGGGTTCCGGCAGCGGCCGTTCGACCAGACCCACGTCCCCGGGGCCACGATAGACACCCGCGCGCATCGCGCGGATCGTAGCAACGGCTGTCGAGAGGCGTGCGCGCCCTTTAGGGCAGGAGGCCCAGGGCCGAACAGTCGGCTGCTTCGCCGTTCACCGTGCAGGCGCAGTCGCCGCCGTCGCAGTCGACCTTGACTTCGCACTCGCCCGAGTCGCCACAGGCCGAGGCTGCGAACTCGAAGGAGTTCGCGTTGGCGACGTCGACCGTGCAGTCTTCGCCATCCTCGCAGGCGACCTTGACCTCGATCACGCGGGCTTCGTGTTCGCCGGCATGTGGGGGTTGGGGTGGGTTTGGAGGAGTTGCGATGCTGGACATCTCGACCCGCCGCTCCGGCCTCCGCTCCTCCAGAGTCGCGCTGACCTTGTCCATCCGGCCATCGCGCCAGACCTCGAGCACGACCGTGTCGCCGTCCTCGTGGCCGCCAATGGCTCGCGCCAGCGCCGACGCGGATGCGACCGGCTCACCGTCGACCGCGGTGACGATGTCGCCGACCTCCAGGCCGGCACGGAGCGCCGGGCTGTCGTCCACGAGCTTGCCGACCATGACGCCCGCGTCGTCGGGAACACCGAAGTGGGTGCGCAGTTCCGGGGTCAGCTCGGAGAGCTGCACGCCGAGAAACGCGCCGCCGCCGTGGCGCAGGTGCAGGCGCGAACCGCGCTCGCCCAGCCGCTGCATCACCCGATGCACGCGGTGCCGCACCGACTCGCCGGCTTCGCCGTCCGCATGCTCCTCCTCGATCAGGAGGATGTCGTGCCCGTCAGCCTCGAGGACATGGACGTTGTCCTCGGCAACCCACTCGTGGTCCCCGCCGTGGAGCACCCGGACGTCGCCGTCGTCGCCGACGAAGACCATCCGACTCACATGCTCATCGCAGTCCTCGCCGTCCGCGCAATCCACGACCTTCTTGATCTGGATCTTGCGAACCTGCTTTTCCTCACCGTCCTGCGCGATTGCCGGCACGGCCACAGCCAGTGCCAGCGCCACTACCAACCAGACCTTCATTCGCGACATGGTTCAGTCCTTCTCCTGTTCGCTTCAGTGTTCGCTCTGCATTGTAACGGGTGCGCCACCGACCCGCCTCTGTAGTGAGAACGCCGCCCGAGCCCATTCGTTCCACGCAACTCGCCGTCGCAGGCAACGGCCTAGCGCGGCAGAAGGTCCGGAAGCCGGCGCTCCCGCGCCGGATGCCGGCGGGGACGCCGGCGCACCCAGTTTCTGCCGCGCACGCTCCTCGAGCCGATTCAGGAATCTTCCATCGACGCGCGCACGGTACGCAGATCCTTGAGCGCCGCCTTGGCCATCGAACCGCTGTCTCGCGCCACCTCGACGAAGCGGAAACCCTGCCGGATCCGCTTGGGCGCCTCCTTGACGGTGCCCGCGACGCCGGCGAACAGTCCGTGCCGCCTGCAGCCGTCGAGGATCCTGTCGATCGCGTCGGTGAACGACTCGTCCTCCTGGTCCGCGGCCGGCCGCAGCCCCAGCGACACACTGAGGTCGCTCGGGCCGACATAGACGCCGTCGAGGCCCGGCACGGACAGGATGTCGTCCAGGTTGTCGAGGGCCTGCCGGGTCTCGATCATCGGAATGCAGTAGGCCTGCTCGTTCGCCTCCTCGAGGTAGTTCCCCCCGTAGAGCAGGCCGGCACGGAAGGGCCCGAAGCTGCGCTTTCCATGCGGCGGGTAGCGGCACGCGGACGCCGCGGCTTCCGCCTCGGCGCGACTGTTGACCATCGGAATGATGATGCCGTGGGCGCCCGCGTCGAGCATCTTGCCGATGATCCCGGGCTCGTTCCAGGGCACGCGGACGATCGGCGTCGTGTCGGAGGCGGTCATCGCCTGCAGCATCGCCGTCGCGCGCTGGTAGTCGACCAGGCCGTGCTGCATGTCGATCGTCGCCCAGTCGAAGCCGAGTCGGGACATCAACTCGGCGCTGTGGGTGTCCGGCAACGCGAGCCAGGCGCCGAGGGCCGCCTCATCGTTGTCGATCTTGTCGCGCAGACGGTTCTTCATCGGCATTGCCTGACCTCCTCGGTCGCTCGGTTGGACGGAATCAATGGGACGGAAATGTGGGCGCGGAGATTAGCAGCCGATCTAGGGGATCAGGGACTCGTCGGGGGTCAGGGACGCGGCGAAACGAGCCAACAGATCGGCCGAGTGATCCAGGTCGTCCAGGGAGATCGTCTCGACCGCGCTGTGCATGTAGCGATTCGGAATGCTGATCAGGCCGGTCGCGACGCCGGCGCGGGTGATCTGGATCGAGTTCGCGTCGTTCGGTGCCGCGCGTCCGAGAGCCGCCAACTGGAAGGGAATCTCTCTTTCTTCCGCGACGGCTTCGAGCCGGTCACTGATCCTCGGATTCATGTTCGGACCGCGCACGATGACCGGGCCGCCGCCCAGGCGAATGTCTCCCTCCTGCCGCTTGCTGATCGTCGGGCAGTCCGTCGCATGGGTCACGTCCACCGCGATGCCGACGTCGGGGTCGACACCGTGGGTGCTGGTGCGGGCGCCGCGCAGGCCGATCTCCTCGCACACCGTCGACACCGCGTACACGGCGACCTTCGGGTCCTTCTTCACTACCCGGCGCAGCGCCTCGATGACGACCCACAGGCCGGTCGTGTTGTCCATCTTGGGCGCGTTGGCCAGGCCGTTGCGCAACTCCTGGAAGCCGAGATCGAGGGTCACCGGATCGCCCACCCGCACCGCCGCCTTCGCGTCGTCGCCGTCCGTCGCGCCGATGTCGAGCCAGAGACTCTCCATCTTGACAACCCGCTTGCGCTCCTCCATGTCGAGCAAGTGGATCGGCTTGCGCGCGATGACCGCGGATACCGGACCGTCTTTCGCCCACACGGTCATCCGCTGGCCGATGAGCTGCTGCGGATCCCAGCCGCCGATCGGCTGCACCCAGAGGAAGCCCTTGTCGTCGATGTAGCTGACCAGCAAGCCGATCTGGTCGCAGTGGCCCGCGAACAGGACCCTGCGGCCATCCGGCTTCGTGCCGGCTTCGACGTTCACCGCCGCGATCACGTTGCCATGGACGTCGGTCGTCACGCTGTCGGCGAACTTCCCCGCGTAGGCGCGCACGACTTCCTGTACCGGCTCCTCGTGGCCCGAGGGGCTCGGCGTGGCCAACAGATCGATCAGAAACTTCCGGGCTGTCTTGTTCACTTGCTACTCCCAGCCGGTACTTCGCCCCACCACCAGGTCACGGTCGGGCGACCGCCGCGGCTGTCCTGTTGATTGGTGTCCTGGAATCTCAGCGTCCTCTGCGGCGCTGGCGGCTGCTGTACGAGCGCAGGGCGCGCAGGAGGTCGATCTTACGCAGAGCCGGCCAGTGCGTGTCGCAGAAGTAGTACTCGGAGTAGGTGCTCTGCCAGAGCAGGAACCCGCTCAGACGAACCTCGCCGCTCGTGCGGAGGATCAGGTCGGGCTCGGGCTGGCCCGAGGTGTAGAGGTAGCGCTCGATCGACGAGGCACTGAACTCAGAGGCGACATCGTCGAGCGATTTGCCGACCGCCGAGTTGTCCAGCAGGTAGTTGCGAAAAGCGCTCGCGATCTCCTCACGGCCGCCGTACGCCATCGCGATGTTCAACCGGTACTGGTCGTAGCCGCTGGTTGCCGCCTCCGCCTCCCGGATCGCGGTCTGAAGGCTCTCCGGAAGCAGCTCGATCTGCCCCAGGAAGCGCACACGGATGCCTTTCTGATGGACATCGTCATGGTTCGCGAGTTCCCGGGTCTTCTCCTCGAACAGCTCGAACAGAGCCTGGACTTCCTTCGCGGAGCGATTGAAGTTGTCGAGCGACATGCTCCACACCGTGACGGTCGAGACCTGCGCCTCATAGCACCAGTTGAGGACTTCCCACAGCTTCTCGGCGCCCCGGAAGTGCCCCGCGCTGACGTTGCCCAACCTCTGCTGGCGCGCATAGCGGCGGTTCCCGTCCATGATCAGGCCAATGTGCCGCGGCAGCCGCCAGGTCCCCACCTTGGACTCGAGCCGGCGCTGGTAGACGACGTAGAACGGCCACTTGATCAGGGCCTTGACGCGCCGCCACGTGTCGCTCGCGGGACGCGCCTTGCGCCCCGGAACCGTGCCGGCCTCGACCGAATCGAAGACGCTCAACGGGAATCTCGCCGCCGGCCGGCGGGTTGGTCGCACGGAAGCCTGCTCACGCCTGTAACTCTCTCACTTCGCTGTGTTACTTTCCGTCGGCGCCCACTCGCCACCGTTCGCCCTATCACCGCAAGCCGCCACAAGGCCACGCCAACGATGACACCGCGGGACTCTCGGGAGTCGACCCGGCATCATAGCGACGTTCACTACTCCCGTACGGGAAAGTCGGCCGAACCGACCCGAGATCCACAACGCCGCTCGTGGCGCGTGTTCTTCCCGGCGCTGGCCCTGTTCGCGCTCGCCAACCTGGCCGGACCTGCGTCGGCGGCGGCGGCGCCGGCGCTCGAGACGACCGAGGGCACCGAGGCCCTGCGCCTGTTCCTGGACTGCGACTGGGGCTGCGACTTCACCTTCCTGCGCAGCCAGGTCGACTACGTCAACTGGGTGCGCGATCGTGGGGATGCCGAGGTCCACGTACTCGTCACCATCCAGTCCGGCGGCAACTCCCGCGAGTACACCTTCAACTTCATCGGCCTCGAGCGCTTCGAGAGCATCGATCAGCGGCTGATCTACACATCGTCGTTCACCGACACGGACGACGAGCGCCGTCGCGGCATCCAACGGCTCCTCGAACTGGGGCTGGTTCGCTACGTCCTCGAGACGCCGCAGGCCGAGGGACTCATCGTCGAGTTCAAGAACGGCGAGAGCCAGGGAGAGCGGCATCGCGACCACTTCCATCCGGAGCCGAACACCCTGGTCGCCGACGCGGAAGACGACCCGTGGAATCACTGGGTCTACCGCCTTCGCCTGGAGACGGACTTCCGAAGCGAGGATCGCAGGGACTCGCAGTCCTACCGGGCCAGTGCCTCAGCGGGCCGGACGACGGATATGTGGCGAACGGGCATGGGTGTCTTCTACTCCTACCGGGAGAGCAACTTCGAGTTCGAGGACGGCAGCACCTACAAGAACGTGTCGCGGAGCACGAACTACTTCGGTCAGGTGATCCGCACCCTGGCCCCGCACTGGGGGGTGGGCGTCGGCGCCAGCAGCCGTCAGTCGACCTTTCTGAATCTGGACAACTCCTACCGTGCGGCCGCGGCCATCGAGTACAACTACTTCCCCTACAGCGAGTCGTCCGAGCGCGAGTTCACGTTCGCCTATTTCATCGGCGGTACCAGCCTCGACTACGAGGAGATCACCGTCTTCGACAAGCTCGAGGAGACCTTCACGGACCAGGGGGCGTACATCGCGTTCGGCATGGAGCGGCCATGGGGCGAGGCCCACATCGACCTCCAGTACAGCCACTTCATCGACGACTTCGACCGCAGCCGGATCGAGTTCAGCACGGACGTCGAGTACCACATTCTGCGCGGCCTGAGCTTCGATGTCTACGCCGGGATATCGAGGATCCGGGACCAGATCTATCTCCCGAAGGGCGGAGCGACCGACGCAGAGGTCCTGGTCGCCAGGCGCCAGTTGGAGACGGACCTTTCATTCCGCGGCGGCATCCAGCTCCGGTACACGTTCGGCTCGATCTACAACAACGTGGTGAACTCCCGGCTGAGCAGCGAGAGCGGCGGCTTCTCGCGGATCTTCTAGAGCCGCCGGGAAGGCCCCGCCGGCGCGCCTCCGGTATCGTCGGACCGTGACGGTAGTCATCGCGGGGGGTGGAGACAATGCGTATCGACTCGCGTCTTCCCTGGCACGCGAGGAGGACGTGTTCGTCGTCGTGCCGACGGAAACCGAGCGAGGCCGCTTCGAGCACCTGGATCTGCAGACCACCGTCGGTCCGGTGGCCAGCCGCGCAACCCTGAAGCATGTCGGCCTCTCGGACGACGACACCTTCATCGCCTGCGCGGATTCGGACGAGCGGAACATCATCGCCTGTCTGGCGGCCCGCGGCCAGTCGATGGCCAAGACCTACTGCTTCATCGCCCAAAACCAGCACCACGAGAGCTTCCATGACCCGGAGCAGGTGACGCTCGCCGCGATCATCGACTACCTCATCTGGCCTCAGTGGTCACTGGCCCGGGAGATCGCGCGGATCGTTCTGGAGCCGAGAGCGCTGGACGTGGAGAACTTCCATCGCGGCCGGATCTGGCTGATGGAGTACCGGCTGCCGCGCGACTCCCGGCTGCGGGGCCGGACCCTGGGCGAGGCGCCCCTGCCCCGAAACGTCCTGGTCGTCAGCCGGGTCCGGAACGGCAAACTCGTCGTGCCGCGCGGCCAGGACCGGTTGGAGGCCGGCGACAAGGTCCTGTTCATGGGGCGGCGGACCGCGCTCCGCAAGGTCGCGAAGCGGTTCTTCGCCGCCCCGGAGACCGTCGTACGCAGCGTGACGATCATCGGCGGCGGCCGTACCGGCCGGCTTCTGGCCAGCGAGCTGACCCAGGGTCTCTGGCCCGAGGTGCGGCTCATCGAGGCCTCGCGGCGCCGCTGCGAGGACATCGCCGGACAGGTGGGCCGGGCGACCGTCTTCTGCGGCGACGGCACGGACCTCAAGGTGCTGGAGGAAATCGGCGTCGAGCGCAGCGACGCTCTCGTCGCGATGGCCGGCAACGATCAGACCAACCTGCTCTGCTCGCTGATCGCCAAACAGCTCGGGATCCCCAAGGTCGTCACCGGCGTCAACCAGGACGCGAGCAGCGCGCTGTTCGAGCGGGTCGGCATCGACGTGACGCTGAACGCCCGCGCGGCCGCAATCGCCGAAGTGCTGCACGAGATCCGGGCGCCGCGGCTGAAGTACCGCGCCTCGCTCGAGGGCGGCCGCGCGGAAGTCGTCGAAGTGACCCTCCCGCCGGACTTCCAGACGCGGCGCCTGCGCGAGATGGACATGCCGACCGGCGTCATCGTCGGCGCCGTGCTGCGGCAGGTCAACACGATCGTGCCCGGTGGAGGCGACGAAGTGCGTCCCGGCGACCGTCTGCTGGTGGTTACTACGGCCGAGGCCGCCGACACGGTGGGCCCGGCCTTCGGACTGATGCCCGAAGCCGACTAGGCCGGCTGTGCGCGTCTCTATCGTTCTCCGTACGGCCCTGGCGCTGGTCGGCTGTTTCGGCGCGGTCCTGCTGGCGCCGTCCGCGGTCGAGGCGGCCTACGGGCACGGGCGCAGCGCCCTCGCCTTCCTCGCCGCCGCCGGCATCGCCGTTCTGCTGGGTCTGGCTTCGCGACTCCTGCCCGGCCGGGGACTCGAGATGCGGCGGATGGAAGGGTTGGCGACCGTGGCCGTCGCCTGGCTGCTGCTCGTTCTGATCGGCGCCATCCCCTACTCGGCGAACGGCTTCGCACCCGCCGACGCGCTCTTCGAGTCGATGTCGGGCCTGACCGGCACCGGCGCCACGATCCTCACCGACTTCGACGCGGTGAGCGAAGGCGTCTTCCTGTGGCGATCCCTGAGCGAGTGGGTCGGCAGCATGGGCATCATCGCCCTCTTCATCGCCGTGCTGCCCGCTCTTCGCATCGCCGGCCGCCAGATGTTCTTCGCCGAAGCACCCGGGCCCACGGAGGAGCGCCTTACCCCCCGCATCCGCAACACGGCCCTCTACCTGTACACGCTGTACGTCGGCCTGACCGCGCTGGAAGCGGGTCTCCTGATCCGGTTCGGCATGCCTCCCTTCGACGCGATCTGCAACTCCCTGAGCACCGTCTCGGCCGGGGGCTTCTCCCCTCACCCGGGCAGTATCGGCGGCTACGACAGCAGCCTGATCGAGTGGACGGTGATGGCCTTCATGCTCCTCGCCGGAGCAAACTACGCCTTCCAGTTCCAGGCGATCCGCGGCCGCCCGCTGACCCTGCTGCGAAGCGAGGAGTTCCGGCTCTACCTTGTGATCGTCGTCGGCGCGACCCTGCTTCTGGCCTGCACGCTCAAGAGCGACGACGTGCCGCTGTGGGAGTGGATCGCGACCGACGCCCTGTCGGAGGACTCGCTGCGGCGCGCGGGCTTCCAGGCGCTCGCGATCATCACGACGACCGGATTCGCGACCGAGGACTTCGCGCTCTGGGCTCAGGCAAGCCAGACGATCCTGCTGCTGCTCATGTTCTGCGGCGGCTGCGGCGGTTCCGCGGCCGGCGGGCCGAAGCTGGTCCGGGTATGGCTGATCGCGAAGTCGACCCTGGTCGAGCTGTTTCAGACGGTCTTCCCCCGCGCCGTACGGCCGCTGCGCCTCGATGGCCGCCGAGTGCCCGACGACGTGATCCACGCCGTCGTTTCCTTCCTGCTCCTCTACCTCGTCCTGTTCGCCCTGAGCGTCGGCGTCTTGGGCCTGGCCGGCACGGACATGCCCACCGCTGTGACCGCCAGCATCGCGACCCTCGGCAACATCGGTCCGGGCCTGGGAGACGTCGGCCCGTTCGGCAGCTACGCTCACTTCCCCGATGCGATCAAGGTCTACCTGTCCCTCAACATGTGGATCGGCCGGCTCGAGATCATCACGGTTCTCATCTTCCTCCATCCCGCCGCCTGGTTGGGGGTTCGCTGGCGGTAGCGGCACGAAGTGGCGCCGGGAACTGGCCGCCCACTGGGTGCGCCGGCGCCCCCGCCGGCTGCCGCCGCAGGCGGCCAGGTGGACGCGGCGGCCGGATGGCCGGCGACCGCTTTGCGGCCAGTTCCCTGCTCGCTGCTACAGTGCCCGCCCCATGGAACTTCTGGCGTCCGGCTACACACTGATCGAAGGTCCTCGCGTCGACGCGGCAGACCGCCTCTACTTCAGCGATGTGCACAACGGCGGCGTCTACCGGCGCAGCCCGAACGGCGAGATCGAAACGGTCGTGCCCAAGCGTCGCGGCGTCGGAGGCATTGCGCTCCATACCGACGGCGGCATCGTCTGCTCGGGTCGCAACGTCTGCCACGTCAAGGACGGGCACACACGCATCCTCTTCGACCCGCCGGACACGCCCGGCTTCAACGACATCTTCGTCGACTCGCAGGGCCGGGTCATCTGCGGAACGATGCGCACGAGCCCGTTCACGGGAAGCCGCGAGCGGACTCCCGGTGAGTGTTGGCGAATCGAGGCGGAAGGCGAAGCGACCGAACTCTACGGCGACATCAGCCTGACCAACGGCATCGGCTTTTCACCGGACGGGCGCACGCTCTACCACGCCGACACCGCTCGCAACCACGTCGTCGCCCACGAGATCGAAGACGACGGGAGTTGCACCAACCGGCGAGCGCTAGCTTCGCCTGATCGGGGCCGCCCGGACGGCCTCGCCGTCGACGAGGAGGGCTGCCTCTGGGTCGCCTGCTTCGCCGGAGGCTGCGTCACCCGGTTCGGCGCGGAAGGCCGGATTCTCAGTCACCTGGAAGTTCCGGCGAGGAACATCACCAGCGTCTGTTTCGGCGGCAGCGACCGGCGAGACCTTTACGTCGTCACCGCCGGCGACCCGGACGATCCGGAGAGCAGCGGCTCGATCTTCCGCACGCGGTCGCCGGTGGCCGGGCTGGCGGTGCCGATGGCTACGATCTGACGCCACGCTGATCGTCGAGGACCGCGTGTAAGCTGAGTCGCAGCGAAGACTGCAACGTCAGCCGTAGTCGGCAGTGACCATGGGCAA
>JAGWAG010000061.1:13614-14439 GCA_021296535.1 Acidobacteriota bacterium
GTCGCCGTCTACATCGACGAAGACCTGGCCGAGCCGGGCCCGTACGGCTACGACGCGGAACTCATCACGGACCTCATGAGCGAGCTCGGAACGAACGACATCGACGTCGTTCTGCTGAATCGGGCGCCGCCACTGCTCTACCACCGCGTCCTGCGCGACGGCAAGCTGCTCGTGACCCGCGACTTGGCGGCCACGACCACGCGCGCCGGCTACGCGCTCTCGCGCTACTTCGACTTCATCCCGCAACTGCGGAAACAGGCCGCCGCTCGCCGCTTCGCGAACAGGAGTCGCCAGGAGTGAGCCCGGGCCGAGTCCAGCCGGAGATCATCGAGCGGCATCTCGCCGCGCTGCGCGGCGCACTCCGAGAGCTGAGGCGGCACCAGGGCGCATCGGTACGGTCGCTGCGCACCGACACGAGCCGCCGCTGGGCAGTCGAACGGGGTTTTCTGCTGTGCATCCAGAATGCACTCGACATAGCCAGCCACGTTGCGTCGACCGAAGGCCACGACCCGCCAACCTACGGAGACTCCATCGACTCGCTCGTCTCGTCGGCCGTACTACCAGCGGACTTCGGCGAGCGGTTCCGCGCCGTCGCCGGCTTCCGGAACATCATCGTCCACGGCTATCTCGACCTCGACCTGAACCGGGTTGCCCGGTTCCTGGGTGAGGACCTGAAGGACTTTGAGATCTTCGCTGGCCACATCGAGCGCTGGCTGGAGGGCTGACGCCAGCGCTCAGCGCCTACGAACCCACTCGCTCGACCTCGTACACCACCCGGCCGAACACGTCGCGGTGCCGCAGGACGATCCGCGGACGGTCGCCGAC
>JAGWAG010000062.1:0-1294 GCA_021296535.1 Acidobacteriota bacterium
CAACCCACGCTCGAACAGCTCCCGCAGCGTGATGTTCTCCTTTGCCGCATGAGCCTTCGCCTCTCTCGCCAGGTCGTCTGAGATCTCGATCGTGGTCTTCACTATGGGTCCCCGTATTCCATCGTACGGTTTACCACCCTACCGGAAGCGCACCGCCGCATCAAGAAGCGTCGACGGCAGGGCTCGCGAAGCTCGATCGCGTGTAGCCTCGCCCGACCATGTCCCAACTCACCGACTACCGCGTCCTGACGTTCGACTGCTACGGCACCCTGATCGACTGGGAGACCGGGATCTGGGACGCCTTGCAGCCGCTGATCATGCGGAACCCGGATGCCGAGGTCACCCGAGACGCGGCGCTGCTTGCATTCGGGCAGTGCGAGAGCCTCCAGGAGCGGGAGACGCCTGATCTGCTCTACCCTGCGCTGCTCAACCGGGCGCACCAACGCATCGCGGACAGCCTCGGCATGGAGACGGACCCCGAACTCGACAAAGCGTTCGGCGCCTCGGTGCCGGACTGGCCGGCGTTCGCGGACACCGCCGACGCACTGCGAATCCTCAAACGGCACTTCCGGCTCGTCATCCTGTCGAACGTCCACAAGGACGGCATCGCCGGATCGAACCGCAAGCTCGGAGTCGAGTTCGACGCGATCTACACGGCCGAGGACATCGGTTCCTACAAGCCGGCCGACGCGAACTTCGAGTACCTGCTCTCCCATCTCAAGTCCGACTTCGGACTCGATCGGTCCGACGTGCTGCACACCGCGCAGAGCCTGCACCACGACCATGTGCCGGCGAACCGGTTCGGGCTTGCCAATGCCTGGATCGACCGCCAGCGCCTCTCCAAGGGCGGAAGCTGGGGAGCCACCGACCGCGTCGCGACGATGCCGACGACCGACTTCGTGTTCTTCTCGATGGGAGAGATGGCCGCGGCCGTCCCTCAGCCATCCTCTTCCACCGTCAGCCGGTAGTTCGCGGCGGCCAGAAGCTTCGCCTCCTGACGGAGGTCGGCTCGCGTCAAAGGCGACGTCTCGAGCCACACCTTCGGCAGCACGAGCCTCAGATCGCGGCCATCGACTTCGAGCCTTACCGCCAGGGGTTCCGGACGGCGGCTCCGGTGCAGGACGACCGCCAGGCGCAACAGAACGGCCACGCGGCGCGCCGGCCGTCGCCAGGCGGAAGGCAGCCGATCGAAGATCTGGCGCGGGAACTTGCGCCGATGGCTCCGCACCAGCGACGCGAGAGCCAGGTGCTCCTGGAGCGAGAACCCGTGCATCTCCGCGTTCTCGACGATGTA
>JAGWAG010000062.1:1595-11628 GCA_021296535.1 Acidobacteriota bacterium
ACGGCAACGCCGCCGGCGAACACCGGTGCCCTGCCCTCGCTCAGGCCCTTGATGCCGCCGCCCAGCGTGCTACCGCGTTCGATCAGCAGGTCTCGAAGGCGGAGCAGCGCCTCCAGCGTGATGCCCTGCTCGCACCAGCCCGCGGCCCGCAGGACTTCCGCCACCGAGCGGACCGTGCCCGACGAACCGACAGCCACTGTCCAGCCGGTCCCGGCACGGAAGCGTCGCTCGACCGGCTCCAGCTCCACGAGAGCCGCGATTTCGGCACGCCTCCACCGCTTCGCCCTCACCCGTCCGCTCGGGAAGTGCCGCAAGCTGGAGCTGACGCAACCCATGTAGAGGCTCTCCAGGTCGAGCGGCCGCGAGCCCTCGCCGATGATCAGCTCCGTCGACCCGCCACCGATGTCCACGGCCAGGCGCCGTTCATCGCCGGCGAGGCTTCTCGACACGCCGAGGTAGATCAACCGCGCCTCCTCGAGTCCGGAGACGATCTCCACCGGATGCCCCAGCGACCGCTGCGCCGCCTCCAGCAGATCGAGGGCGTTGCGCGCCTGCCGCAGGGTGTTCGTGCCCACGACGCGGACCGTCCCCGGCGGAAACGAGCGCACGCGCTCACCGAATCGACCGAGACACTCGAGCGCCCGCGCCGTCGCTTCGGGGGTCAGGCGTTTTCGCTCATCGAGCCCGGCGGCAAGCCGCACGAACTCCTTCTGGCGGTCGACGAACACGAGTTGACCGCCACGCACTTCGGCCACGACCAGGTGAAAGCTGTTGGAGCCCAGGTCAGCGGCGGCGACCACCTCCGGATCCGCCGGCGGGAGGGGGAGCGAGTGCTGCGAGTCGACCATTCGCGCGCAAGTATGATGGCTCGCCGCTTCTCGGGACCGGTCACCCGCTCCAGGATCGGTCGCAGAGTCTCGGATAGCTCGCCATGCCTGTGGAACTCCGCTCCGACACGATGACCCGGCCGTCCCCGGCCATGCGCAGGGCGATGGCGGCTGCCGAAGTCGGCGACGACGTATTTCGCGAGGACCCGACGGTCAACCGGCTCCAGGAGCGCGTCGCGGACCTGCTCGGTCGGGAAGCCGCCCTGTTCGTCCCATCGGGCACCCAGGGCAACCTGTCCTGCCTGCTCGCGCACGAACTGCCGCGCGGCAGCGAGGTGCTGCTCGAGGCGAGCGCCCACATCATCAACCACGAGATGAACGGGATCACCGGGATCACCGGCCTGTTTCCGCGCCCGGTGACGGCAGCGAACGACGGCACTCTTCAGCCCCTAGAGGTCGAGGCCGCGATCGCACCGGACGACCCCACACTGGCTCCAACCCGGCTGCTCTGCCTGGAGAACAGTTGCAACCAGGCCGGCGGCACGGTCTACGACCGGGACCGCACCGAGGCCCTCTGCGAGATGGCCCACCGCCGCGGTCTGCGCGTCCACCTCGACGGCGCCCGGCTGTGGAACGCCGCGACCGCGCTCGGCTGCACACCGGCCGAAGCGGCCGGCTCGGTCGACTCCCTCTCCTTCTGCTTTTCCAAGGGGCTGGGCGCGCCCGTCGGGTCGATCGTCGTCGGCTCCCGCGACTTCGTCCGGAACGTCCGCCGCTACCGGCAGATGTGCGGCGGCCAGATGCGCCAGGTAGGCGTGCTCGCGGCGGCGGCAGAGGTCTCCCTCGACGAGAGCCCTCCCCTGCTCGTCCAGGACCATGAGAACGCCCGTCTGCTGGCGGACACGTTGAACGACCTTCCTGGCGTCGCCCTGATCGCCGAACAGCGCACGAACATTCTCATCTTCTCGGTCGAGGGCACGGGCCGCGGCGCCGAGGAATTCGTTGAGGCTCTGGAACGCGAGGACGTACTGTGCCTGGCGATCAGCCCGACCCACATCCGCCTGGTGACGCACCGTGACGTGAGTCCGGAGCAGGCGGCGCAGGCGGCCGAGGCCCTGACCCGGGTGTTCGGTGGCTAGGGAGCCCGGTGGTTAGGGAGCGAGGCCTCGTCGACGTCAGGCCGTTCGACGACCTGGAGGCGGGCGAGCGCTTTCCGCTTCCCAGCCGCACCGTCACGGACGCCCACTTCGCCGCGTTCCAGGCAATCTCCGGCGACAACCACCCGATCCACTACGACGTCGAGTACTGCAAGTCCCAGGGCCACCAGGGAATGCTCGCCCACGGCCTCCAGGTGCTCTGCTACAGCGCCGCCGGCGCCGGCACGTTCGCCGACGTGATCGGGCGCGCCATGATCGGTTACATCGAACAGTCCTGCCGGTTCCTCAAGCCCGTGTATCCGGGCGACACGCTGTATCCCATGCTGCGGATCACGGAACTGAAACGGCAGCGGACGACCGGCGTCGTCGTGCTGGAGAGCACGATCGAGAACCAGCGCGGCGAGCGGGTGCTGGAAGGCCGGCAGAGCTACCTGGTGCGGCTGGAGGCCTAAGCCCTAACGCACCGAACTGGCCGCAAACTGGGTGCGCCGGCGTCCCCGCCGGCTGCCGCCGCAGGCGGCCGAAGAAGAGCGCCGGCCGCAAGGCCGGCTCCGCTTTGGCGGCGACTTCCGTGCGTCAGCCCAGCGCTTCGAAGTCGAACACGGTCGACGCGGCGCCCGGCAGGGCCACCGCCTCGACCCGGAACACGCGCCGCACGAGCTCCGGCGCCAGGACCTCGGAGGGCGGGCCCTCCGCGACCAGGTGGCCGCCGTCGAGCACGGCCACGCGATCGGAGAAGCGCGCCGCGGCGTTCAGGTCGTGCAGAACGAGTACGACGGACCGGCCATCGCCCGCGAGCCGGCGGGCGAGGCCCAGAAGGTCCAGGCCGTGGGCCAGATCGAGGTTCGAGGTCGGTTCGTCGAGCAGCAGGACCTCCGCTTCGGTGGCGAGGCACCGAGCCATCAGGACCCGCTGCAGTTCGCCGCCTGAAAGCGTGGTCACCCTGCGGTCGGCGAGCGCCAGCACGTCCGTGTCGTCCAGGCAGCGGTCGATCCAGCCGCGGTCGGCCGAGCGGGTACCGAAGAGCCGGCTCTCGTGCGGATACCGGCCGAGGGTGACGAACTCGCGCACCGTGAACTCGAACGCCGGCCGCACCGACTGCGGCACGTAGGCCACCCGCCGCGCCGCCTGCCGGCGCGGCAGCGCGGCGAGATCGAATCCGCCCAGCAGCACCTGGCCTTCGGTCAGCCGCCACGTACCGGAGAGCAGCCGCAGCAGACTCGACTTGCCGGCCCCGTTCGGCCCCACGACCGAGGTCAGCATCGACGGTTCGATCACGAGATCGACCCCTCGCAGCAGCCAGCGGCCCCGCCGCTCGACGCCGCCGCCCACGAGTTCCAGGCGCGGCGCCCTGCGCGCCGAACCCGACGCCGCCGTCATCGCGACACCGCCACTTCCTTCTCATGGCGCAACAGCAGATAGAGGAAGAAGGGGGCGCCGACGAACGCCGTGACCACGCCCAGGTGGACCTCCTTGGGCGCCGCCAGCGTCCGCGCCAGCAGATCCGCGCCGACGACGAACCAGGCGCCGGTCAGGAACGCGGCCGGCAGCAACCGCCGGTGCACCGGCCCCAGCAGCAGACGGACGAGGTGCGGCACAACGAGACCGACGAAGCCGACCACGCCGCTGACCGCGACGGCACTGCCGGTCAGGATCGCCGCGCTCCACAGCACCGCCCGTTTCGTCCGCTCGATATCGACCCCGAGTGACGCCGCGACTTCCTCGCCTTCGAGCAGCAGATCCAGGTCGCGCGCAAACCAGGCCGCCACGACACAACCCACGATCATCCCGGGCAGCAACATGCCCACATAGCGCCAGTCCCGATCGGTCACGCCGCCCATCATCCAGTAGGCGATCTGGCGCGCCGCCTCGTACTGCTCCCAGGAGCGGGCGATGAGCCACGAGTTGACCGCCCCGAGCAGGGCGTTGAGCGCCACCCCGGCAAGCAACAGAGTGGTCACCGGCGTGTAGCCGTCGCGGGTGGCGATACGGGTCACGATCAGCAGCGACAGCAGCGCACCGCCGACCGCGAACAGAGGCGCAGCGAGGAGAAACGCGCCGGCCAGGCCGAACGTCAGGGCGAAGACGGCGCCCACTGCGGCCCCGGTGCTCGTGCCGACGATCCCCGGCGACGCAAGCGGATTGCGGAACAACCCCTGCATCTGGGCTCCGGCCAGCGCCAGACAACCCCCGACCATCGCCGCCAGAACCACTCGCGGCGCCCGCAGCGACCACACGATCGTGTCCACCCGCGGGTCGACGGGGCCGTGCTCGCCGGGCAGCAGGTGGCGCGCCAGCACCGCGATGACGTCCGCTGGATCGAGGGAGACCGAGCCCCGGAACAGACCGACCGCCGCGAAGGTGACGAGCAGTGCCGCCCCGGCGGCCATGTACCACCAGAACCCGACGCGGCGCACTCCGAGCGTAATCGTCATGCCGTACCGACCATCCACGCCGCCCCGATCATCCTCATTCGGTGCCGGCCGCCGCGTCGTCCCCGCCGCCCGCGGCCTCGATCCTCTCCGCGGCGCGGACCAAGGCGTCGGCCAGCCGGTCGACCAACCCGGCGACGTGGTGCGAGATGGCCGCCATGTCCCGGCCGTCGAGCGACACCACGTTGCCCAGCCCGGCCGCCCGCGTACCGTCCGGGACCCCTACCGCCGCGTCGTCGCCGACGTAGGAGTCCGTGAAGATCACGTCCGGGTTCCAGAGCACGACCTGCTCGGCGGAGATCCGCGGCCAGCCGACGAGACCGTTCTCGCCCGCCAGGTTCACCGCTCCCAGGTAGCGAATCGCGTCATCGAACACGGTACGCCTACCCAACACCACGCCGCCGCTGTAGTGCACCACGCGCAGGCCCGATGTCCGGGCGCCGGCCCGCTCCCGAGCCTCCTCCAGACGGGTCCTCATCTCCTCCACGAGCCGCTCCGCCTCGCGATCCCGGCCGATCGCGAAACCCACGACCCGGATGTTGCTCTCGATCGCCGCCAGACTCTCGTGATCGTCCAGAACAAGGACGGGCACGTCCGCCGCCTCCAACTGCGCCAGTGCTTCCTGGCTGTTGAAGCCGGCCGCGAAGACGAGGTCGGGGGAGACCGCCAGGATCTCCTCCGTACTGAAGCCGCCCACACGCCCCAGACGTCGGGCTGCGTCCGCACTGGGACTGAACGCCGGATCACCGGCGAAGGGCGACAGGAGGACGATCCGGTCCGGCTCGGCGATTTCAAGGAGGATCTCGTCCGTTGCCAGAGTCCGCGAGGCGATCCGCTCGGGCGGGGCCTCCAGCCGCAACACCCGGCCGCCGCCGCGGATCTCGCGCCAGACGTCGTCGCGTCCCGGTTCGACGAGTTCCAGTTCGCCGTCCGCCACGCTGTCCAGGTAATCGGCATGCTCAACGCCCAGAGCTGCCAGGCTCGCGACGCTCGCCGCGTCACCCTCGGCCCCATCGCCGTCGGAAGGGCCGGCGCAGGCGCCGACCAGCAGCGCGACGGCGAACGCACGCAGAACGGGCATCCGAACACCGGTCATTCCCGACTGCATACGCCTCAGCACCTGTCGCGATCATAGTTATACTGCCGCCCCCATCGGACCCAGGAACGTCAGGGAGCAGAGTGCATGAGAATCAAGACCGGCGACGCGATTCCCGAAGCCAGCTTCAAGCGGATGACCTCGGACGGCATCGTCGACATCTCCACACGGGAGTTGTTCGAAGGCAAGAAGGTCGTTCTTTTCGCGGTGCCCGGCGCTTTGACGCCCACCTGTTCCGAGGTCCACATGCCCGGCTTCGTCGAGCATCTGGAATCGCTCAAGGCGAAGTCCGTCGATACGGTGGCGTGTGTCGCGGTCAACGACGTATTCGTGATCAACGAGTGGCGCAAGCTGCGGAGCATTCCGGAAGACATCGTGATGCTGTCCGACGGCAACGGCGAATTCACGGCCAGGATCGGGCTGGAACTCGACGCCTCGCGCTTCGGGATGGGAACCAGGTCCCGGCGCTACGCCGCGGTCGTCGACGACGGCGTCGTGACGTACCTCGGCGTGGAACCGGCAGGCCAGGTCGGCGTAAGCGGCGCCGAAGCGGTACTGGAGACACTCGGGTGACGCGTTCCGCGTCAGCCGCGAACCAGTCCATGCGCCCATCATCGGGGGCATGGACGACACTCGGCTGATCCAGCCCGGCTCTTCGTAGCCCGGGGGGTCTCTTGACCAACCACAAGGTCGACTCTCTCACCGACTCGATCTACGTCACCTTCGACGAGGAGGCGTGGGGGCGGCTGCGCGCCGACACGCCGAACCCGCTGTCGGAGGAAGAACTGCAGCGTCTGCGCGGCATCAACGAGAACGTGTCGCTGGACGAGGTCGCGCAGATCTATCTGCCGATGTCGCGGCTTCTCAACCTCTACGTCGGCGGCACCCAGGATCTCTACCGCGCCAGCACGACCTTCCTCGGCGGTCTGGCGCCCAAGGTGCCGTACATCATCGGCATCGGCGGCAGCGTCGCGGTGGGCAAGAGCACGACCGGCCGCATCCTGCGCGAGCTGCTCGCGCGCTGGCCGAACCACCCCCAGGTGGACCTCGTGACCACCGACGGCTTCCTCCACCCCAACGCCGTCCTGGAGGAACGGGGCCTCATGGAGCGCAAGGGCTTCCCCGAGAGTTTCGACATTCGCACCCTGGTCAACTTCGTCCTCCAGGTGAAGTCGGGTGAACGGCGAGTCGAGCACCCGGTCTACTCGCACCACTCCTACGACATCCTGCCCGGAGCCACCGAGATCATCGACCAGCCCGACATCCTCATCCTGGAGGGCCTGAACGTGCTCCAGGCGCGCTCGCAAGCGCCCAGGAGCAGCCGGCTGATGCTCTCCGACCTGTTCGACTTCTCGATCTACGTGGACGCGGAGACCGACGTGGTCGAGCGCTGGTACGTGGAGCGGTTCCTGACCTTCCGCAACACCGCGTTCCGCGACCCCGACGCCTACTTCCACCGCTACGCGAGCCTGAGACGGAAGGACGCGATCGAGACCGCGCGCAGCATCTGGAAGTCGATCAATGAGCCGAACCTGATCCAGAACATCCTGCCGACCCGCGAGCGGGCCGATCTGATCCTCGAGAAGGCGCCCGACCATGCGGTGCGCCGGGTGCGCCTGCGAAAGCTGTAGCTCTCTACGGCACCTGCCAGTTCGGCTTTTCCAAAGCGCCGGCCTGGTCGAGCAGTTCGTCGAGCCGCCCGGACAGGCGGTCGAACAGCGCCTTGAGTTCCAGCACCTCGGCAGCGGCCTCGCCGCCCTCGCTGCGTGCGTTCCTTGCGGCTACCGCCAGCCGGGTCTCGACGTTGCCGGCACCGTGACGGGTGATGAACTCGCCCAGCAGGTTGTTGCGTTCGTCCGGGTCGGCCTCCAGGTCGTAGAGCTCGTAGCGGTCCCAGATGCCGTGGAATCGCATGAACTTGTAGCGGTCGGTACGCACCCCCAGCACGGTCGGTGTCTGCGGGAAGGCGCGCTCCCAGAAGTACTCGTAGAGGAACGCGTCGCGCCACGGCGACCGTTCCGCGCCGTCGCCTTCGATCAGTCCCAGGAAAGAACGACCCTGGACGGTTGACGGGATTTCGAGTCCGGCAGCCTCCAGAAAGGTCGGCGCGAAGTCCAGGTTGAGGATCATCTCGGGGCGCCTGAGGCCACCCGCGCCGCCCTCAAACCCCGGCGCCAGAACCACCAGAGGCACCCGGATCGACGCCTCGTACATCGTCCGCTTGTCGATCAGGCCGTGTTCACCGAACTGGAAGCCGTTGTCCGACGTGAAGACGAGCAGAGTCCGGTCCAGCAGCCCCTGCTCCTCCAGGGCGCCGACGATCCGGCCCACGCTGTCGTCGACGCCGCGCATCGTTTCGGCGTAGTCAACGGCGAACTGCTGAAAGTCGACCGTGTTGTCGTAGAGGCCGTCCACGCCGTGCCAGCTTCGACGCTGCGCTTCGACCCAGTTCGGCTTCCCTTCGTAGTTGTCGTGCCGGTTCGCCATCGTCGGCGGAGGTGGATAGCGCTTGCCGGCGTAGCTTCCGACGTGGCGTTCCGCGGCCCGGAACGAAGCGTGTACCGCCTTGTGCGATACGTAAAGCAGGAAGGGCTCTTCCGCCCCTTGGCGAGCAGCCAGGAAGTCCAGCGCGTAGTCGGTGATCAGGTCCGTCGTGTACCCCTGGCGCGGCACCCGTTCGCCGTCGATGTTGAAGGTCTGGTTGTAGTAGAGACCCTGGCCCGGAAACGACACCCAGCGGTCGAACCCGGGCCGGGGCGCGTCGGAGGTTCCGCCCATGTGCCACTTGCCGACGAACGCGGTCCGGTAGCCGGCGCCCTGGAGTTCCTGCGGGAAGGTCGGCGTCTGTGGGTCGAGGCGGGTGCGATTGTCCAGCACGCCGTGCCGGTGGGCATACTGCCCGGTGAGAATCGACGCGCGACTCGGCGAGCAGAGCGAGGTGGTCACGAAGGCGTTCTCGAACAGCACGCCGCGTTCGATCAGCCGATCGAGGTGCGGTGTCTCGAGGAACGGGTGTCCGAGCGCGGAAGCCGCGTCGAAGCGCTGGTCGTCGATCAGGATGAAGACAATGTTCGGCCGCTCCTGGGCCGATCCCGGGGCGGTCGCCATCAGAAGAAGCGCACACGCCGCCACCAAGCACGTCCCCACGTTCGTGTTCCGTCGCCACTGACCCCGTTCGCTCTTCGTCATCTCAGCTCCTTGAGGAAAGTTCGCCCAGACCAGCCGCCGCCAGTTCCTCGGGCTCGTAGTTCCAGCGTCGGTAGTTCCACATCCACTGCTCGGGCTGCGCCCGCACCCTCCGTTCAATCGCCCCGGCGATCCGCTGCGACAGCTCGACCGCGTCCTGCGTGCCGCCGGGAGATCGGAGGATCTCACTCTCCAGCCGATAGGAGAAGGGGCCCTCCCGGACGCAGAACGCCGCGACCAGCGGACAGTCCCGCTTGGCCGCCAGCGCGGCCGGACCGCCAACGAACTCCGTCCGCCGATCCAGGAAGTCGACCTCGGGCCCGCGCCGCTGATCGGGCCGCTGATCGACCACCATGATCAGGGTCTCCTTCCGGTTGAGGCAGCTCAGCATGTCGCGAAGGAGTGAGGCCCGGCCGCTCCAGATGACCCGCACGCCGGCCCGCGCCCGCATCCGTTCGACGAAGAGGGAGGTCGCCGCAGAACGAGCCGGCTTAGCGACCGCGCACACGGGAGAGGCAGCAGCGCGCACCGTGCTCTGCGCCAGGAGTTCCCAGGCGCCGAGGTGACCCGTAACCAGGACCTGACCGCGGCCGCAAGCCTCTGCCTCCGCCATCAGTCGCCGTAGATCGTCGAAGCCGTCCATCGCTCGCACGTCGAGTCGACTCTGTTCAAAGCTGATCCGCACCGTCTCGAGCGCAGCCACGATCTGGTGCCGTACGCAGCGCCACTCCAGATCGCGCGCCTCCCGAGATCCCGGAGCCAATCCCAGAACGACCGCCAGGTTCCGGCGCATCAACCGCACGTCGCGCGGCGTGATCCAGCGGCAATGGGCAAGCAGGCCCGCCAGCGGGCCGAAAGCGGCGGCCGGCAGAAGGCGGAGCAGCCACGAGGCGGCGTAGAGAAAGGTCCCCATCGTGCGGTCGGACATCGAGATGCGAGTCTAGGGGCTTGCAGGGCGGTGTACTATGCCGGCTCTTGAGCAATCAACCCGACCCGTCCGCCTACTGGCGAGCGAACCTGCGGCTGATGGCGATCCTTCTCGCCGTCTGGTTCGTCTGTTCCTACGTGCTGGGTATCTTCCTGGTCGAGCCGCTGAACGCCGCCCGGGTGGGCGGCTTCCCGCTCGGATTCTGGTTCGCGCACCAGGGATCGATCTACGTCTTCGTCGTGCTGATCCTGGTCTACGCCGCGGTCATGGACCGCCTCGACCGCCGCTTCGGGGTCGACTGAGCCGGTCGCAAAATCGCCGACTCCAACTCCCGCCGACCTTCTGGCAGCCCGTAGCGAATGAACGTTCAGGCCTGGACCTACGTAATCGCCACGGCTAGAGCCCGC
>JAGWAG010000063.1 GCA_021296535.1 Acidobacteriota bacterium
CGCCGAGAAGCAGAAGCGCGAGGTTGTCGCCGAAGTCGCCGCCGTGCTCGCCTACCTCGCGATCCAGAACAACGACCGGGTGGGGATGATCATCTTCTCGGACCGGATCGAGCACTTCATCCCGCCCAAGAAGGGGCGTTCCCACGTCTGGCGCGTGATCCGGGAGGTGCTGGGCTTCCGCCCGAGGGGCCGGGGTACCGACCTAGACGGCGCCCTCGACTACCTGGGCCGGGTCGTGCCGCGACGGTCGGTGGGCTTCGTCATTTCGGACTTCTTGGATGAGGGCTTTTCCGAGCGCTTGCGGGTGGCGGCTCGCCGACACGACCTGACCGCGATCCGGGTCCTCGACCAGCGCGAGGTCAGCTTGCCGCGAATGGGGCTCGTCGAACTCGAGGACGCGGAGACCGGGGAGGCGATCGTCATCGACACGGCAAGCCGCCGGGTAGCGGAGAGCTTCGCCGGTCTGGCCCGCGCGGATCTGGCGAGGCGGTCCGAGCAGTTTCGTCACGCCGGCGTCGGCGAGATTCAGGTCTGGGCCGACCGCCCATGGATCGATCCGATCGTCCGCTACCTGCGGGCGCGCGAGCAGACGGTGCGGGTCTGAGGAGGCGTGGCGGCCGTGCGTTGTGATCCTCAGCCCCGTTGGCGGCGTACCCGGGCGTCTTGCGTCGCAGCGGTCGTCCTGCTGCCCCTGCTGCTCGCGTGCAACGCCGCCGGGGAAGAAGCCGGCGCCGGCGAGTCGCCGAAGCCGCCCGCCGAGCTGCGGGCCGCGGTCGATCGGGTGACCGCCACGACGGGCGACCTGATCACCTACGAGGTAGAAGTCGAGCGCGACCCGGAGGTGACCGTCGAACTGGCCGATCCGGGCGTCGACATCGCCGGCTTCCGGATCGTCGATCTCGGCCAGGATCCGCCGGAGACGCTTGCTACCGGCCGGATCGTGGAACGCCGCTGGTACCAACTCCGCGCGGACCTGGTCGGCGCCTACACGCTGCCGGCGCTCTCCGCTGCGTACAGCGGGCCCGGCGTCGACGGGGGAGACCTCCGGGCGCCGGAGATCCCGGTCGAGGTCGAGTCGGTGCTGCCGGCCGACGGGACCGAGGTGACGGACATCCGCGACATCAAACCGCTGCGGCGAATCGAGCCGGAGAGGCCGTGGCTGCTGTGGGTCGGAATCGCCATCGCGGTTCTCGCGCTCGCTGCTGCGGGTTGGTGGTGGTGGCGCCGGAGGCGCAAAGGAGACGAAGCTCCGGAGACGCCCCGGATACCGCCCTACGACCTCGCGATCCAGGAGCTGGAACGGCTCCGCCGCACCGACTTCTCGAACCTGCGGGAACTGCGCCGCTACTACTTCGCCGTCTCGGCCGTCGTTCGCGCCTACGTCGAAGGGCGCTTCGGGCTGAACGCGACCGATCTGACGACGGAGGAGATCCTGAGCCGCCTGGGAGGGTTGATCCGGCTCGATCCGAACCAGGCGCGGCGCCTGGAGCGGTTCCTCGTCGCGACGGACCAGGTCAAGTTCGCGGCCCACCTGCCCGAGCCCGAGGAGATCGACCGCACCTACGAACAGGCTCTGGGCTTCGTGCGGGCCACCCGGCCGTCGGACGAAGCACGTGAGGAACCCGCGTCGGATCTCGACCGCACGGAGAAGGCTGCCTGATGGAGCAACTCCTGTTCGCCGACGCCCGCTGGCTCTGGGTGCTGCTGCCGATGTACGTCGTCTGGGCGCTCCTGTGGTGGCTTCGCCCGCGCTTGCGGCAACTGGCGACGCGGAGCGGTCTCGGGGGCGGACGCAAGGCGCCGGGCCGAGCCGCCGTGGCCTACTCGTCCCTTGTCCATGCGCGCCGGTCTGCGCGGACGGCAACGCCGACCGTTCGCCGTCTGGTGTCGGCACTGCGTCTGGTCGTCGTTGCCCTCGTGCTGCTCGCCGTGATGCGTCCGCAGACCGGCCGGGCGCTCACCGAGGTGACCACGGAGGGCATCGACATCGTGCTCGTGATCGACACTTCGGGGTCGATGAGGGCGCTCGACCTCGATGCGCATGAGCGCTCGCTGAGTCGCCGGAGGGACCGGCTGGAAGTGGCGAAGGGAGTCGTCGAGACGTTCATCGCCGCGAGGCCGAACGACCGCATCGGCCTCGTCGTGTTCGGCGAGGAGGCTTTCACCCAGTGCCCGCTGACGCTCGACCACGGCATTGCCGCGACCTTTCTCGAGCAGTTGGAGATCGGCATGGCGGGCGACGCGACCGCGATCGGGTCGGCGGTCGGGGTGGCGACCAAGCGTCTTGTGGCCTCGGAGGCCGAATCGAAGGTCGCGGTCCTGCTGACGGACGGGCGCAGCAACGCCGGGGCGTTGACGCCGTTGCGGGCGGCTGAGGCGGCTGCCGCGCTCGGGGTGAAGCTCTACACGATCGGCGTTGGCACGCGGGGTCAGGCCCCCATCGTCGTCGAGACGCGGTTCGGTCCGCGCGTGGTGTATGAGGACGTGGAGATCGACGAGGACACTCTGCGGCAGATGGCGACGGTCACCGGCGGCGTCTACTTCCGGGCCGAAGACGTCGCGGGGCTGGAGGAAATCTACGAGCGGATCGACGAGCTCGAGAAGACGGAGATCACGCAGGAGTCGTACATGGAGTACGAGGAGCGCTTCGCCTGGCTGGTCACGCCGGCCGTGTTTCTGCTCCTGCTCGAAGTCGTGCTGCTCGATACGCGTTTGAGGAAGCTGCCGTGAGAGGGAACCGGATGAGTTCGCCGTCGGAAAGCGGCCGCGGCCGGCCACTGATCGCGCTGGCACCGGCGTTGTTGGCGCTCGGCTGCGAGGTCCGCACCGGTCAGCCGGACGCGCTCTGGCTGCTCTGGCTGGGGCCGGCCCTGCTGCTCTTCTATGTCTACGCGTTCCGCGCTCGTACTCGGCTGCTCGGCCGGTTCGCCTCGCGCAAGATGTTGCCGGTGCTGGTTGCCGGGGTCAGCCGGCCCCGGCGGCGTCTGAAGGCCTTTCTCGTCCTGGTCGCGCTGCTCGCCCTTGTCGCGTCGCTCGCCCAGCCGAGGTGGGGCTTCGTCTGGGAAGAGGTCCACCGGGAAGGGGTGGACATCGTCGTCGCGCTCGACGTGTCGGACTCGATGCTGGTGCGCGACGCGGAGGCGGGCGGCGAGCTCAGTCGCCTCGAACGCGCCAAGCGCGAGATCGCCGACCTGCTGCAGCGGCTCGAGGGCGATCGCATCGCCCTGGTGGCCTTTGCCGGTGAAGCTTTCCTGGAACTGCCGCTCACCCTGGACTACTCGGCGGCGGCCCTCTTCCTGGAGGCGATGGAGCCGGACCTGATTCCGACCAAGGGAACCGCGATCGGCGATGCGCTCCGGGTCTCGCTCGAGGCGTTCGACCGGGTCGCATCCGTCGGGTCGCGTCAATCGCGTGCCGTCATCCTGATCACCGACGGAGAGGATCATCTGGGCGAAGCACAGGAAGTCGCCGAGGGCGCCGCCGCGGCGGGCGTGCGCGTCTTCGCGATCGGGATCGGCCGGGACGAGGGCGCGCCCATCCCCAGGGCGGGCGGGGGTTTCCGCACCGACCGGCGGGGCGAGATCATCCTGAGCCGGCTGGACGAGGCGGCTCTGCAGCGGATCGCGCTGACCACTGGCGGCCGCTATGTCCGCTCGGTGACTGGCGACGTGGATTTGGAGCAGATCTACGCCCAGGGCATCAAGGCGCAGCTCGAAGACCAGGAACTCGGCTCCAGTCGCCGCCAGCGCTGGCAGGAGCGCTTCCAGTGGCTGCTGGTCATCGCGTTGGCGGCGCTGATGCTGGAGCCGCTGATCGGCGACCGGCTGCGGCGCCGCGACGGGACGTTTGGAGGAGGCGACCATGCGGCCGCGGCTTGAAAGCCTCTTCGGGGCCGTCGTCTTCCTGGCATGGGGCCTCCTGCATCCGGACGTCACGGTAGCCCAGCCGCCGCCCGAGTTCCCGCCGGAGCCGGTTTCGTCGCGGGCCGAGCCGGAGACAACGCCGGTCGAGTTCTCCTCGCCCTATGACGCGTTCGACGCCGGGGCCTACTCCCAGGCGCTCGATCGCTTCGCGGATCGGCAGATTGAGCGGCCCGACGATCCGGAGTTGAGCCTCAACGTCGGCGCGGCGCACTACAAGTTGAACGACTTCGCGGCCGCCGACGCCCAGTTCTACCGGGCCGCGGCGATCGGCGACGACGAGTTGCGGGCGCAGGCCCTCTACAACCTGGGCAACAGCGCGTTCCGCCAGGGCAAGCTGGGTGAAGCGATCGACTTCTACATGGCCTCCCTGGAGGCGAATCCGGACGACCTGGATACGAAGTTCAACCTGGAGTTCGTAAGGGAAGAGCTGAAGAAGCAGCAGCAGAACCAGGGCAATGAAGACCAGGAACAGGAGAGCCAGGAGGGCGCCGAGCAGCAGCCGGAGGACTCGGAGCAAGGCGGGGCTGGGCAGCCCGAAGACCAGCAGCAGGACGACGGCGCCCAGGGCCAGGACCAGTCGGAGGACCAGCAACCGCAGGATGGCGAGGGTTCCGAGGACTCCGATCGCGACGGCCTTGCCGACGACCTGGAGCGCGGCGCGGAGAATCCCACCGATCCTCAGAATCCGGACAGTGACGCTGACGGATTGCCCGACGGCCAGGAGGACCGGAACCGGAACGGTCGGGTCGACCCGGGCGAGACGGACCCGAATCGGGAAGACAGCGACGGTGACGGCATTCCCGATGCGGCGGATGCGCCGCCCGAGGGCGATGGTTCGGATCCCGGCAGTCAGGGTGGACCTCAGGAGCCGCCGCCGGGCATGACGCCGGAAGAGGCCGAACGCTACCTCCAGGCACTCGAGGAGGGTCGCCTCGACCCGAATCGCCGGGGTCAACGCGGCCGCAACAAACGCCAGGCGAAGGACTGGTAGCCGAGATGGAACGCCAGAGACAAACGTGGCTTCGGCCGGTGAGCAGGGGTTCCGCGGCCCTTGGCTGGTCTGCCGTCCTCTGCGCGGCGTTGGTAGCCATGCCGCAGTCCGCGCCGGTCGGGGCGCAGGAAGGGGGGAGAATTCAGGCCACGGTGGACCGTAACCAGGTCACCCTCGGCAACCAGATCTACCTGACGATCCGCATCGACGGCTCGCCCGATCAGCCGCCGAGACTGCCGGAGATGCCGGACTTCCGGGTCGTGTCGCGGGGTCAACAGCGCGACTTCCAGTTCAGTAACGGCAGGTCGAGCGCCAGCACGTCGTACAACTACCTCCTGATTCCCGTGCGGGCCGGAACGTTCGAGATTGGCCCGGCCGTCGCACTCGTCGACGGTGCGGAAGTCAGTAGCCTGCCCTTCACGGTCGAGGTCATCGCGGCGGAGGAAGCCGCCGCCGAGCAGGACCGGGCTCTCTTCGTCACCGCGTCGGTCTCCACGGGCCAGCCATGGCAGGGCCAGCAGGTGATCTACACGTGGCGCTTCTACAGCCGGGTGCGGGTCGGTCAGGGGTCGATCGAGTCGATGGACTTCGGCTCCGACGTGGTGGCCGAGGATCTGGGCGAGGTTCGTGAGTTCACGACCGCGATCGAAGGCGTCCAGTACAGGGTGAACGAGGTGCGCAAGGCGCTCTTTCCGCAGCGCGCCGGCGAGATCGTCCTGCCGCCGACCCAGCTCAGCGTGGAGGTGCTGGTCGAGGAGCCGCGCCGGCAGAGCCGGCGGCGCAGCGTCTTCGACGATTTCGACAGTCTGCTCGGTCGTGGCGGGCGCTGGGAGACGAGGTACCTGGTCACGGAACCGGTGACGCTCGACGTGCGGCCGCTGCCACCGCCTCCGGCGGGGTGGAACGGCCTGGTCGGGGCCTTCGACATCAGCGCCTCACTCAGCCGTCGCGAGTTGCAGGTGGGGCAATCGGCGACGCTGGAGGTGCGGGTCGCGGGCGCCGGCAACGTGCAGCTCCTGTCCGAACCCCCGTTTCCCGAACTGCCGGCGTTCAAGATCTACCCGGACCAGCCGACCAGCGACATCGACAGCAGCGGCCGACACCTGACGGGGCGCAGGGTCTTTCGCCGGGCGCTCGTGCCTCTGGTCGTCGGCGCGCTCGACATTCCGCCGCTCGATCTCGTCTACTTCGACCCGGACCTTGGTGAGTACGTGGAGCGGTCGACACAGCGCATCGACCTGGAAGTGACGCCCGCGGATGGCGAGGAAGAGCTGATGCTCACCGAGTCCCTGGCGCCGACCACCGGCAAGGTAGCGGTTCGGATTCTCGCCGACGACATCCTGCCGATTCGCCGGACTGCGGCCGGCATCGTGTCCGCCGCGCCTCAGGGCTGGCGGGCGTGGTTGTGGCTGGCCGGCGGTGTGCTGCCGCCGATCCTGTACTTCGTGCTGCTCACCCAGTATCGCCGCGAGCGGAGGTATGCCGCCGACAGGACGCTGCGCCGGCGCCAGCGGGCCCTGCGCCAGGCCCTGGCCGCGGCGAACAGGCTGACCCGCCCTTCGGGGACGGAGGGAACTGCGGGAACGGCGGGGACGGCGGAGGCTTCCAGGGTGCTGCGGGCCTATGTGGGTGACAAGCTGGGTATCGAAGGATCGGCCCTGACCCCGGGCGAAGCGGAGACGGCGCTGGTCGGGGCCGGCGTCGAGCCGGACGTGGCGGCGCGGTGCCGGGCCGAACTGGAGCGGTTCGAGGCGGCGCAGTACGGCGTGGGTGTGGAACCCGGGACGGAGACCGGTGACGCCCTGAGTTCTTCCCGCATCGACTCCCCGCGGCGGCGTCTCCGCATCGCCGGCGCGGCGCGGCCGCGACACCCCGGCGGGCAGTCAGGGGAGGTCCTTGCCGAGTTGATTCGGTCCATCGATCGGCAGCTCCGTAGGAGAAAGGCATGAGACAGGGGCTGGCGCTGTTCTTCGCCCTGCTGGCCTGGGCCGGTTCGCTCGCCGGGCAGCCGGCGACGACGCCCGTGGTCACCGAGGCTCCGGCCGTGAAGGAGGCGCCCGCTTCGACACCGCCCGAAGCGCCACCGGAACCCGCGGAACTCTGGGTCAACGGCAATGCCGCGTACGAGGCCGGCGACTTCGAGACGGCTGTGTCGCGCTACCGCGAAATGGAGAGCCTGGGCGTCGAGAACGGTCATCTCCACTACAACCTCGGGAACGCCTACCTGCGAGCCGGCGACCTGGGACAGGCGATCGCTTCCTACCGCCGGGCTCTTCGCCTGTTGCCGCGCGACGAGGATGCTCTCGCCAACCTGGCGTTCGCACGCCGCAGCGCCCGCGATGAGATCGCGCCGCCGGAGCCTCCGGTATTGCTGCGGACCCTGCTCTTCTGGCACTACAGCCTTGCCCCGGACGAGGTACTTCGCAGCGTCGTGCTCGTCAGCGGGGTGTTCTGGATGGTCCTTGTCCTGCGGCTCTACCGGCGTACTTCGGAGGTACTCCGGTGGTCCGCCGTCTGCTTGCTTGCGGCAGCGCTCGCGCTGGGCGGCTCGCTCGTCGCGCACGCGGCCTTCACTCCTGCCTCGGCCGTCGTTCTGCCGCAGGAGATCGACCTCCATGCTGCGGCCGGGGAGGGCTCGGTCGTCCGCTTCCGTCTCCATGCCGGCACCGAGGTCCGGGTCATCGAACAGCGCCCGGAGTGGATCCGGATCGAACTGCCCGACGGCCAGAGAGGCTGGTCGAGGCGCGAGTACATGGAGATCGTCGAGTAGTCGACGGCTCCGCTTTCAGCCGCCCGCCGCGAAGCGCCGTCCGAGGATTTCGAAGAAGGCCGCCAGGAATCGGAACGTCAGGCCCCAGACGATGTGCCGGTCGGGATCTCCGACGACGACGCCGGGGAAGCTCACTTCGGGAGACGGCGGGTGCCGGTAGTCGATGACCCGGGAGCGCTCCTCGAACCAGGCCAGGGGCACCCAGAACGCCTCGGCGACTTCGTAGTTCACGACCAGGTCGTTGCCCGTGTCCGCGTCCACCTCGTAGACGAAGGCGGCGATCCGGAGCCGCCTTCCCTGGCCGGCGCGCTGGCCCGCCTGATCGTCGAGCCGGCCGATCAGACGGGCACCTTCGAGCGACAGGCCGACCTCCTCGACGGTCTCGCGCTCCGCGGTATGCCGCAGATCGCGGTCGGTCTCGTCGTGCCGGCCCCCGGGCAACGCCATCTGCCCCGACCAGGGGTCGGAGGGCTTGCGGGCCCGCTCGATGAACAACGCCTCGGGGCCTGCCGCCGAGGGGCGGAGAACCATCGCCACGCTGGCCTCGAACTCGGCCGGCGGGAGGATCCGCGGTTCGTGCCCGGCCAGCCGTCTGCGGATGTCGGCGCTGTTCATTGCGGGCAGGAGCGGGGCGGCCGCATCGGGGACGCCGGGGCCGACTACGCGAAGGTTGCTGTCAGCCAATCGATCAGTACCCGGTTGAACTCTTCGGGCTTCTCCTGCTGGGTCCAGTGACCGCAGTCCATGATCGTGCGCTTGTCGATGTTCGGGACCAGCGCTTCGATGTTGTCGGCGGAGGAGGGCGGCAACACCACGTCGTTCTCGGCGCCGATGTAGAGGCAGGGCTGGTCGATCTTCTGATCGATGCCCTTCATCAGCTCCCAGTTGCGGTCGATGTTCCGGTACCAGTTCACGCCGCCGGTGAAGCCGGTCCGCCGATAGACCGCGACGAAGTGGGCCAACTCCTCGTCGGTAAGCAGAAGTTCGCCGCGCAGGTCATCCGCCGTGCCGTGCTTGATGATCTCCAGAAGTTGGAACTTCCGCTCCGGGGCGTCGGCGGGGAGCTTGTTGAACTCCTCGGCGTTCCACGAGCCGCGGCGCATGAAGGTGCGGAAGCTCTTCTCCGTATCCGCTTCGAGCACCTCTTCCGCCCTGTAGGGTTCCTGGAACGCGACGACGTAGTTGTCCTCGCCGCGCATGCGGCGGAGAAGCTCGATGGGTGGCGAGGGCGGCTGGGGGCCGGTCGGTGTGTTTACGCCGACGACGCCGAGGACGCGGTCGGAGTGCAGCCGCGGCATCGCCCAGACGACTCCACCGCCCCAGTCATGGCCGACGAAGACCGCCTTTTCGATGCCCCGGGCATCGAGGAGGCCAACCAGGTCGGCGCACAGTTCGGCCATGTTGTAGGCCTCGATTGCCAGGGGCCGTTGGGTGTGGCCGTAGCCCCTCTGATCGGGCGCGAGGACGCGGAAGCCTGCCGCGGACACCGCCGGCAACTGGTGGCGCCAGGAGTAGGCGAGTTCGGGAAAGCCATGGCTCAGGACGACCGGCACGCCCTCGTCTCCGGCTTCGTACACGGCCATCCTCAGGCCGCCGTTCGTGCGGATGTAATTCGGATCGGGCCAGGCCGGGTTGTCGTGCTCGGCGGCGGGGGCTGCGCCCGTGCTAGTGGCGAGCGCGGCGGCGCCCGCGGCCGAGCCGGCGATCAGGGTGCGGCGGGTCATCGGTGCGTCGGAGTCGCTGGAGTCGTCGTGTGTGGTCATGGCCCGGAATGGTAATTGAAACGGCGCGGTCCGCTCCAGCTTGAATCTTCGGGCTGGTAGCCGAATCAGGAGGGCGTCGTCGGCGGCCAGGGTTTCGTGCGGATCACGCGTCCGACATCGCCCGGTTCCGCGATCTTGCGCTGCGCTTCCAGAACCTCGACGAAGCGATCGTGGATGTCGGGCGGAAACGGCGTGCTGCGCCGCGTGTCCAGATCGATGTGGATGCTCAGCAGTTCGTGGGTCGCGGCGACGTAGCCGTCCCCGGCGTGCACCATGCGCATGAACGTGTGGTACTTCTTGTCGTCGAAGCCGAGCAGTTCCGCTTCGATGACGATGGAGGCCCCCTCGGGCAGCTCGCGCAGCCAGGTGAGGTGGCTGTCGATCGAGAAGGTCGAGCGCCGGTTCGACTTGCGGTACGTCTGATCGATACCCAGGAAGGCGGTCCACGGACCTGTTGCGTCGTCGAAGGCGACCAGGTAGTAGCCCGCGTTCATGTGGCCGTTGTGGTCGATCCACTCCGGCAGGACCGTTCCGGTCCAGATCTGCTGGGGGTCCTTCATCTGTTCACTCCACCGTAGCTGCGGGATCCTGTTGCTACGATCCCTCTCCGGTCGCGCCTGAACCACCAGGAGTTCCAACCCATGAGAGTCGGCATTTCGCTACCCGTCCGTGAGCTGAGGGACGACCTCGGTGCGGTGAAGGCCTTCGCCCAGGCTGCCGACGAACTCGGCTACACGCATCTCCGGGTCCCGGACCTGGTGGCGCGGCCGAAGAGCGGGCACCTGCATGAGCCGCTGGTCATGCTGGCCCATGTCGCCGCGGTGGTTGTGGAGATTGAGCTCGTGCCGTCGGTCATCGTTACCCCTTCCCGGCAGACGGTGCTGCTCGCGAAGCAGATGGCGAGCCTTGAGAGGCTGTCCGGCGGCGGTGTGCGCCTGGGCGTCGGCGTCGGCGGCAGCGAGGCGGAGTACCGCGCGCAGGGACAGGAGTTCGGCACTCGGGGAGCCCGCTGTGAGGAGCAGATCGAGTTGTTGCGCGTTTTGTGGACCGAATCGGACGTGAACTTCGAGGGCCGCTGGGACACCGTCCAGGGCACCGGCATCGATCCTCTGCCGTCTGGCCCGATCCCGATCTGGATCGGCGCGCGCGGGTTGCCGGCGCCGCGGATCCGCAGTCGTATCGGCCGGCAGGCGGACGGCTGGTTCGTGCTCTGTTCGCCGGAGGACTTCGACGGATTGAAAGCGGACATCGATGCCGCTGCAGTTGACGCTGGTCGAGACCCGGCCGCGATCGGTACCGAAGCCGGCGTCGCGCTCGTCGGGCCGCGGGAGCACGAGTGGCAGGACCGTGTTCTGGGCTGGCGGGAGAAGGGGTTGACCCACCTTTGCCTGCGCACCCTGGGAGGCGGTCTCGGCGGCGACGCGGATGCGCACATCACGACGGCACGAAAGGCCTTCGAGGAGCTGCAGGAGCTGCTCTGACGGTGCTGGAGCGTTGCAGGCTCTACGCTTCGGCTTGACACGATGGTGCCCAGCGCGCACAATCCGCGCTCACCTGTTTGAGATACGAACTTGCGTCGGCTGGTACGACGCTTCGTCAAGACCTCGACATGACTTCCTCGACAAGCACTCCGTCCCTGGTCAAGCGGCTGCACAAGCCGGGCGCGAAGCCCTGGCTTCAGGACTGGGTGCCTACCGCCTAGAGATCGACGCAGCGACACTTCTCGGCCGGCCATCCAGTTCAGGGATGCGCCGGCTTTTCTGTACCCGGAGGAACTCCCCATGCCCTCCCATCCAGCCATCACCTCTCACCCAGCCATCATCGAATCGACGCTGCGAGAAGGCGAGCAGTTCGCCAACGCCTTCTTCGACAGCGACCAGAAGGTGGAGATCGCCCGCCTGCTGGACGCCTTCGGGGTCGAGTACCTGGAACTGACGTCCCCGGCGGCGAGTCGTCGTAGCCGTTCGGACTGCGAGCGGGTAGCCGCACTCGGGCTGCGCGCCAAGGTGCTCACGCACACCCGCTGTCACCTGGAGGACGCGAAGCTGGCGCTCGAGACCGGCGTCGACGGCATCGACGTCGTGTTCGGCACTTCCCGCTACCTCCGGGAGTACTCGCACGGCAAGAGCATGGACCAGGTGATCGAGACGGCGATCGAAGTTGTCGAATGTATCCGGTCGCACGACGTCGAGGTCCGCTTCAGTACCGAGGACTCGTTCCGCAGCGAGCAGGCCGACCTGATCCGCGCCTACCGGGCCGTGAACGCGGTGGGTGTGAACCGCGTGGGGGTCGCGGACACCGTGGGTGTGGCGAGTCCCCGGCAGGTCTATGACCTGGTGCGGCGCCTGCGCCAGGAAGTGGACTGCGACATCGAGTTCCATGGCCACAACGACACGGGTTGTGCGGTGGCCAACGCGTTCTGCGCCCTCGAGGCGGGGGCTACCCACGTCGACACGTCGGTGCTGGGGATCGGCGAGCGCAACGGCATCACGCCTCTCGGCGGCCTGGTTGCGCGGCTCTACGCCGAGGATCCGGAGGGCGTGCGCACCCGCTACGACCTGCCGCTGCTGCGCGAGATCGAGAACACCGTCGCCTCCCTGGTGGAGGTCGACGTGCCCTTCAACAACTACATCACCGGCTACACGGCTTTCACCCACAAGGCCGGCATTCACGCGAAGGCGATCCTCAACGACCCCTCGAGCTACGAGATTCTCGATCCGGCGGACTTCGGGCTCGACCGGTACGTCCACGTCGCGCACCGCCTGACCGGTTGGAACGCGATCAAGTCCCGGACGCGCAGATCAAGGAGATCACGGCCCATATCAAGGCGCTGGCGGACGAGAAGCCGCTCAGCCTCTCGGACGTGGACACACTGCTGCGCGAGTACCACACGGCGGAGTTGATACCGGCGGTAGCCGGAGCCGCCGGGTGAGCGAACGAGGTCGGCCGGCCGACATGGCCCGCACCTTCGCGCAGAAGGCCCTGGCACGGGCCAGCGGCCAGAACACCGCCGCGGTCGGCGAGATCGTCGACGCGCGGCCGGACATCGTGCTCAGCCACGACAACACGGCCCCGATCGGGACCGAGTCGCGATCCCGGAGCGGATGGCGGTCACCCTCGACCACGCCGTGCCGGCGCCGACGGTCCGGCACGCACAGAACCACGCGGAAGTCCGCGCCTTCGTCGCCGAGCAGGGCGTCGACCACTTCTTCGAGGTCGGCCGCGGCATCTGTCACCAGGTGTTGAGCGAGGAGGCGGTCGTCCTTCCGGGCGACACGATTCTCGGTTCCGACTCCCACACGCCGCACTTCGGCTGGCTGGGGGCGTTTGGTGCCGGCGTCGGCCGCAGCGAGATGGCGGTGATCTGGGCCACCGGCGAACTATGGCTCAGGGTGCCGGAGTCGATCCGGATCCGGCTGGAGGGTGTGCTCGGCGAGTGGGTGACGACGAAGGATGTTGCGCTGACGCTGATCGGCGGCTTGGGCGCGGACGGAGCCCTCTATCGCAGCGTCGAGTTCGATGGGCCGGCGATCGCGGGCCTGAGCCTCGACTCGCGGGCGGCGCTCGTCAACATGATGGCCGAGATGGGGGCGAAGAACGCGTACATGCAGCCGGATGGGGTGGTCTTCGAGTACCTGGCGGAACGGCTGGTCGCTCGGCCAGGACGGCGACCGGGCCGGGGCGCGGAGCCTGGTGAGACGGCCCGGTTGGAGAGGGGGGCGCTCTATCCAGATCCCGGTGCGGTCTACTCGGCCGATCACCTGCTCGATCTGTCGGCCGTCGAGCCCCGGGTGGCCCGGCCGCACCACGTCGACGACACGGTGGGGATCGGCGAACTCGCAACGGTAAGGGTCGACCAGGCGTTCATCGGCACCTGCACGAACGGGCGGATCGAGGATCTCGGCGCGGTTCACCGCGTGATGGCGGGGCGCCGGCTCGCCCGCGGCACGCGAATGGTCATCGTGCCCGCGTCCAGCGAGGTCTGGACCGAGGCCCTGGCCCGCGGCTGGGTCGCCGACCTCGCGGACGCCGGCGCCGTCTTCGGCACGCCGGGCTGCGGCCCCTGCATGGGCAACCACCTTGGCGTCCTCGCGCCGGACGAAGTGTGCATCTCCAGCGCGAATCGGAACTTCCAGGGCCGGATGGGAGACCGGGGCGCGGAGATCTACCTGGCGTCGCCCGCCGTCGTCGCGGCCAGCGCGGTCGCGGGCCGCATCGTGCATCCGAGCGAGGTGACGGAGTGAACGGCCCGGTCGATGTAGGACGGCCCTTCCGCGGCCGCGTGTTCCGCTACGGCGACCACGTGAACACGGACGTCATCTTCCCTGGCCGCTACACCTATACGAAGAGCCGCCCGGAGGAGGTCGCACCCCACGCGCTGGAGGACCTCGATCCGACGTTCGTGGAACGGGTGGGCTCAGGCGACGTGATCGTCGCCGGCTGGAACTGGGGCTGCGGAGGCCGCGGTTTGCCTGCGATACGCCGGCGTCGGCGCGGTGGTCGCGCGTAGCTTCGGCCGCATCTTCTACCGTAATGCCCTGAACAACGGTCTGCTCGCGCTCGTCTGCCCGGAGGCGGTCGACGCGCTGGAGGAAGGTGCGGAGGTGGAGGTGGATCTCGCTGAGTCGATCATCCGCCGTGTGGACGGTGGCGATCGGTCAACTTCGGGCCCTGGGAACGCGGACGCCCCGCCCGCATCCGGCGCCGCGCAAGGGCAGTTCCTCTTCGCCGAGTTCAGCCCGGCCGTTCGCTCGATGATCGCGGCCGGGGGCCTGATCGAACAGACCAAGCGGCGTCTGGCGGCGAGGTAGTCGTTCCGTGACGGAAGGCCAGGGCGATTCAGCGGCGACGCCGGTTCGCCTCGCCCGCATCGGCGGCGACGGCATCGGCCCCGAGGTCGTGGGCGCCGCGGTGCGGGTCGTCGACGCGGTGTGCGGCGACCGGATCGAATGGGTCGAAGCCGAGATGGGCTGGCGGACCTTCGAGCGGACCGGTCGCGCGCTCCCCGAGGCCACGGTCGAGACTCTGGAGGGCTGCGCCGGCGCCCTGTTCGGCGCCGTCTCGTCGCCGAGCCACGCGGTGGACGGGTACCGCAGCCCGATCGTCGAACTGCGGCGACGGCTCGACCTCTACGCGAACGTGCGGCCGCTCCAGTCCGGCGCCCGCGCGGCTTCCCGGCGGCGCGGCCGTTCAGCCGGCGCCGCTTCGGACGATGACGGTCGGGTCGCCATCGACGCCGTCGTCGTCCGTGAGAACACGGAGGGACTCTACGCCGGCCGCGAACGTTGGGAGCGGGAGGGGGAGGTGGCGATCGCCGAACGGGTGATCAGCCGCCGAGCGACGGAGCGGATCGTCCGCTTCGCCTGCGAGCTGGCCCTCTCCCGAGCCGCCCAGCGGGGGAGCCCGGCACGGCTCACCGTCGTCCACAAGGCGAACGTGCTGCGCCTGAGCGACGGCCTGTTCCGCGAGACGGCCCTCGACGTCGCGGCAGGCTTCCCGGAGATCGAAGTCGAGGAGCAACTCGTCGACTCGATGGTCTATCGCCTGATCCTGGCGCCCGAGCGCTACGACGGGATCGTCGCGCCGAACCTCTACGGCGACATCCTGAGCGACGCCGGCGCCGCCCTGGTCGGCGGACTCGGCGTCGTCGGCTCGGCCAACTGCGGCCAATGCTTCTGCCTCGCCGAGCCGGTTCACGGCAGCGCACCGGACATTGCCGGTCGGGGCATCGCGAATCCGATCGCCGCCGTGTCGGCCGCGGCGCTGCTGCTCGAGCGGGTCGGTCTGGGCGAAGAGGCCGGCCGCATCCGGGAGGTCCTGGCTAAGCACCGGACGGTCGGTCCTCGGACCCCCGATCGGGGAGGCGACGCGACGACTGAGGAGGCGGTAGCCGATCTACTTCGTCGAGTCTGACGGGCGTCGACTCACTGCCCGGCTGGGTTCTGTGTTAGAGGGTTGGGTCGAGGCCCGGTCCGGAAGCGGTAGGCTTCACGGAGGAGATGGTCCAAGTGGTCGATCAGAAAAAGCTCGACGAGATCGTTCGCCGAATCGTGGAAGCAGTGGAGCCCGAGAAGATCATCCTGTTCGGCTCGGCGGCTCGTGGCGACGCCAGTTCGCACAGCGATGTAGACCTGCTTGTGATCAAGGAGGGGGCGGACCATTGGCAAGCGGCGACGCGCATCTACAGGCGACTGGCGGGCGTGCGTGCTGCGGTGGATGCTGTGGTTGTCACGCCGCAGGATGTCGAGCGCTACGGCGACAGCTACGCCCTTGTGATTGCTCCCGCGCTGCGCGAAGGCAAAGTCGTCTATGCGGCCGCCTGACCGCTTCGACCCACGAGATCCCCGAGAGTGGCTGAATCGGGCCCGGAGTAATCTGGTGTTGGCGAAGCGGCGCGAGCCGGGCGTCTACCTGGAGGATCTCTGTTTCGAGTGTCAACAAGCGGCCGAAAAGGCCCTGAAGGGGTTGATTCTGAGTCGTGGCGGGGAGTTTCCGTACGTCCATGACCTGAACCTGCTGATGGCGCTTCTGGATGACGTTGGCGTAATCGTTCCCACAGAGGCGAGGAGGGCAGTGGACCTGACCGTCTATGCGGTGGCCGGACGCTATCCGGGTCCTGCACGACCCATCACCGCGTCGGAGTACGAGACGGCGGTCGAGCTAGCCGAGACCGTCGTCCAATGGGCCGAGACCACACTGAGCAACCGCTAGCTGGAGGTTTCCATGAACGGCGGAACCCGCATCGAACGAGTCCGTGTCCGGGGCTTTCGCTCGCTCGCCGAGAGCCGCCGTCCTGATCGGTGCCAACGGGGCGGGGAAGTCGAATCTCATCCGCTTCTTCGAGATGCTGAGCTGGATGCTGAAGGCGCGCCGGCTGGACGAGTTCGTCCAGAAGCAAGGAGGCGCCGACGATCAGTTGCATGGGGGCAACCGGACGACCCCGCGCATGGAGGCCGAGATCTCGATTCGTACCGATGTAGGGAAGAACGACTACCGTTTCGCGCTGAGCCATGCACACCCGGATCGACTCTTCTTCGTCGAGGAGGGCTTTCGCTTTAGCAGGGAGGATCAGCCGACCGAGGCACGTTGGCAGTATCTCGAAACCGGCGGTCAAGAGGCCGAGATTGTCAGGGCGACCCAGTCAGGCGCCCACCCAGGCGTCAACGTCACGACTGCTCGCGTCGTCGTCCACCTGCTGCGCGACTGCTCGGTCTACCAGTTCCACGACACGTCGGATGAGTCGAACTTCAAGAAGGGGTGGGAGGTGGACGACAACAACTACATTCGCTCCCACGGCGGCAACTTGGCGGCCGTGCTCCTTCGCTTGGAGCGGGAGGACGTTGATCGGTACGAGCTGATCTGCGAGCAGATCGGCCGGATCCTGCCCGGTTTCGACCGCTTCGAACTTGAAGAGAGCTTTGGAAGGGTCTTTCTACGCTGGAAAGCGAAGGGGATAGACAAGACGTTCGGCGCCCACCTGACCTCGGATGGTTCCCTGCGCTTCTTCGCACTGGTGACCCTGCTGAACCTACCGGCCGAGATGCTGCCGAGCGTCCTGCTCCTCGACGAGCCCGAGTTGGGGCTTCATCCCGCGGCGATCACCCTGGTGGGGGGGATGATCAGATCGCTCGCCGAGGAGCGGCAGATCGTCGTCGCCACTCAGTCGCCCCTGCTTGTCGACGCGTTCGACCTCGAGGAGATCTTCGTGCTGGAGCTGCGCGGTGGCCGCACGAAGGCCCGCAAACGGTCGTCGGACGGCTACCAGGCCTGGCTCGACGAGGACTTCACGCCCGGTGAGCTGTGGCAGAAGAACCTCCTCGGCGGCCGCCCGTGATCCGACTTGCCATTTCGGTGGAGGGACAGACCGAGGAAGAGTTCGTCAAGCACGTTCTGGGGGAGCACCTTGAGCCGTTTGGTGTGGACGTGACGCCGATTCAGGTGGGTAGCGCCCGCAACCGGTGGAAGGGCGGCAACGTCTCCGAGTCGGCGCTGATCGCCGAAATGAGGCTTTTGTCGCACAACTTCGATGCCGTGACATCGCTGGTCGACTTCTACGGGTTTCGCGGCAAAGGGAACCGGACGGCGGACGAGTTGGTGGCGGACCTGGGCGAGGAGCTTCGAGGAAAGCTCGGTCCGCGAGTACGGTTCGACCGCGTGATCCCGTACGTTCAGCTCCACGAATTCGAGGGACTGCTGTTTTCGCGTCCTGAGGCGTTCAGGTCGGTGCCCGATGCGACCGAAGAGTCCGTTGCGAAACTCCACAGCATCCGCGCTCGGTTCGCTTCGCCGGAGGACATCAACGACGGTGAGTCCACGGCACCGAGCAAGCGGCTCCGGAGGGCATTGCCGCGCTACCGGAAAACCGTCGATGGCCCTCGTGTCGCTCGCAGGATCGGCCTGACGAGGATTCGGCAAGAGTGTGGACGGTTCAACGCGTGGCTGGCGCGACTGGAGGCACTCAGGAGTCTGCAACGCTGACGGAAGACGATCCGGCTGCCGGGACGCCTCGCCACGGAGGCAACTGAGAACGTGGCGACCGCAAGCGCGGCGGAAGGGAACCCACTAGCGCGGGGGCGCTTGGGCGGAGTGTCCGCTGCCGTGCGGATGTCTCCATGCGGAGTCCGTGCGCGTCTGAGCCGCGCCTCGGATTAGTCGAGTGACCGACGTCACTTGGCCATGAAGTCGGCCATATGCCGAAGTGATCTGATTGCAACTCAGTCTTCCACCAGGCGTTTCGCGTATCCGATCGAGCGATAGAACTCGGCGGCCTCGGCGTTCGACCTCCTGACCTGCAGGTTGATCTTGGGACAGCCCATCTCGCGCAGCCGTGCTTCGGCCTTGTCCATCAGGAGCCGTCCGAATCCCTGTTCTCGGCTGTCCGTGGCAACCGCCAGATAGTTGATCCAACCGCGGCGGCCTTCGTAGCCTTCCATGACCGTCGCGATGAGCTGGCCGTCAAAGAATCCGACCAGAAACAGATCCCGTTGGATCCGCACTTTGCGTCCGATGTCCTTGATCGGATCGTTCCACGGGCTGACGAGCCCGCACTCGTACCACAACGCGACCACGGCATCTTCGTCGGATTCGCGGTAGGGGCGGATTTCCAGCCGCTGCATGGTGTGTGGCAGGCCGCTACCGCTGGAACCAGAACGGCTTGCGCTGCAGCTTCTCGCCGGCGACCTCGTTCATCGACAGGGCGTCGAAGATGCGGCCGCCGACCATGACGTAGCGGACCAACTCGGAACTCCGGAGGTTCTCGAGCGGGTTCTCTTCGAGGACGATCAGGTCGGCCAGCTTGCCGGCTTCGAGCGAGCCGAGGTCGGCCTCCATGCCGATGTAGCGGGCGCCGTTGATCGTGCCGGCGATCAGCGCCCGGTGGGGTGACATTCCGCCCTGCTCGAACATCCACATCTCCCAGTGGGCGGCCAGGCCTTCGCGTTGGCCGTGGGCGCCGAGCATGATCGGTACGCCGGCCTGGTCGAGGGCGTTGACCACGCGGGCGGTCAGGATGTGGTTGTACTCGCCTTCCGGCGCCTTCTGCCGGCGGCGGGAGCGGGCGTCGATCATGTCCTGGGGCACGTAGTTCAGCAGTCGTTCGTTGGCCCACACGTCCGTGTGCTCGTACCAGTAGTCCTCGCCCTGAATCCCGCCGAAGGCGACGCCGAGCGTCGGCGTGTTGCCGACCCGGCTGCTGCCCCAGAACTGGATCACGTCGTCGTAGATCGCGCCCACCGAGAGCGAGTGCTCGATGCCGGTGTGGCCGTCGGCGACCATCGTCATGTTGTGCTGGAACAGGGCGCCGCCTTCGTTGACGACGAGCATGCCCAGGTCTCGCGCCGCGGCGACGATCTTCTGCCGCTGGTCGCGTCGGGGCTGGTTGTAGCTCTTGACGCTGATGGCGCCGGCCGTCTGCAGGCGCCGGACGTGCTGGACCGCGTCGTCCGGCGTCTCGACGATCGCGCGGAAGGCGCCGAGCGCGCCGTAGAGGATCGTGCCGGTGGCGAACAGGCGGGGCCCAATGATCTCGCCGGCCTGTTGCATCTCGCTGGCGGCGAAGAAGGTGCTCGTGTCGGTGGAGGGATCGTGCGCCGTCGTCACGCCGAACGCGAGCGTCGCGTAAAGCTCGGAGTTCTGCTGCGGGATGATCTCCTGGCTGCCCTGCGGCCCGTGCCAGTGGACGTCGATCAGGCCCGGCATGACAGTGAGCCCCGAGCCGTCGATGACCGTGGCGCCGGCCGGTACGTCGACCTGGCGGGCAGGGCCGACGGCCGTGATCCGATCGCCGTCGACGACGACCGTGCCGCGGCGGATGATCTCCATGTTGCCCTCGCCGGCCATCGTGATCAGCCTCGCGTTCGTGATCGCGATCCGGCCTTCGGGACGATAGGCGGTCACGTCGAAGCCGAGGTCGAGACCGGCCGCGAGTTCGGTCTCGTTGTCGCCGGCTTCGTCGTCGTCTCCGCCCTCGGCCTCGTCGTCCGTTGGCGCGAAAGCGTCCTCGAGCCGCCGCTCGAACAGTTCGGGCCCTAGGGACCAGTACAGGGTGGAACTGTCGCCCGAGAAGTGGAGGTAGGCGCCGTCGTCGGTCGAGACGTTGCGCACCGGGAGGGCGGCAGTCCTGGGCCCGACCTCGATCGCCTTCGAGGCCGGAGTGAACGGCACTACGTGGGCGTCGAAGCGCTCAGCGAAGGCGAGCCAGCGGCCGTCGGGGGAGACCCGCATCTCGGTCGCCACCTTGCTGCCGGCGTGGTCGCGGGTCTGCGCCTGGCCGCTGCTCATGAGCGGCACGCTGCGAAGCACGCGACGGTCCCATCCCTGGGTGACGGTGAAGAAGACGCGTTCCGCGTCCGCGCCGAAATGCGGGCCGGAACCGCTGCGCGCGATGCGTACCGGGGTGCTCTCGCCGGCGGCAGAGGTGCGGTAGAGCCCCGGGTCCTTCGACCACAATGGGCTCAGGATGCCGCCGCTGCGACTCTTGCGGTAGACGACGGTGACGCCGTCGGGCGAGAAGGCGGGTTCCACGTAGAGGCCGGGATCGGGTGTGATTGTCCGCCCCTCGCCGCCGGCGGCGGGTGCGACCCGGACCCCGCCCAGGTCCTCGTCGTGCCAGCTCACGTAGACGATGGACTTCCCGTCGCGCGACCAGGACGGGTAGAACTCGTAGTGATCGTCCTGGCTCGTCAACCGCCGCGCCTCGCCGACCTCGCCGGTCTCGGGATCGCGGCTGCGGGTCCACAGCCGGCCGAGGGTCTGGAACACGACCTGGTCGCCGGCGGGGGACACCTGGGCCCACCGGAGCATCTTCGTCCGGAAGGTGTCCGGCGCCGCCTCGAAGTCGAAGGCGAGAGCCTCCTGCATCCGGTGGGTGGCGCGGACGCGGAACGGGATCTCGCTGACCTCGCGGGACTCGATGTCGATCCTGTGCAATCCCCCCTGAGCCCAGAAGACGATTCGTTGGCTGTCCGGCGTCCAGGCCATGCCCGGATAGACGCCGTGGACGGCCCAGATCTCCTGCATGTCCCGGTCGAGCGCGTCGTAGATCGGTGTGTTCTCGCCGCTCCGCAGGTCGTGGAGAAACAGGTGGCTCTGAAAGCGGATGCGGCGAACGAATGCGAGGTACCTTCCGTCCGGCGAAGGTGTCGGCCGGACAGCACCGCCGGGTCCCGAGATCACCGTTTCGATCTCCCCGGTCTCGCGGTCGATGCTGCGGATCGAGTAGATACCCTGGGCCGCGTTCCGGCCATACTCGTAGACGCCGCCCGGCGTCGTGTCCTGGCTGAAGTACACGTGCCGCCCGTCCGGCGAGAACGCCGGCTCGCCCAGGTCCTTCTGTTCGTTCGGCTTCTCGTTCAGTTGCAGCCCCGAGCCCTCGCCGCTCGCGTGGTAGAGCCAGATCTCGCCGCTGCCGATGGAGCGCGTCGACACGAAGTGCTTGCGCGCCGCGATGAAGCGCCCGTCCGGGCTCCAGACCGGGTTGTTGACCAGCCGGAAGTCCTCGCGGCTGATCTGCTTCGGCTCACCGCCGGCGGTCGAAATCGTCCAGACGTTGTCCCCGCCGCTCCGGTCGCTGATGAAGGCGATCTCGGAGCCGTCCGGGCTGAACCGGGGCATCATGTCCCACGCCATCCCGTTCGTCAGGGCCTCCGCGTCGCCGCCGCCGATGGGAAGCAGGTAGAGGTCGCCCAGCAGGTCGAAGACGATCCGCTCGCCGTCGGCCGACACGTCGAGGCCCATCCAGGTGCCCTCGGTCGTGTCGATCTCGACCTCGACCTCGTCGCCGGGCGGATCGTTCACGTCCCACTTCTTGTCGTCGTCGCCGGCGGCCAGGGCCGGAACGGCGGCGAGTGCCAGTAGAAGACTGGCGGTGAGCGGAAACCGAAAGACGGAGCGCAGAGATAAGCGTGTCATCCCGCGAGTCTACGGCCCCGTAGCGGGTTCGCGCGCTCAAGGCTGCCATAGGTAGTTGAACTTGACGATCAGCTCGCGACGCGCCGTCTCCCTGGCGGTGAAGGTCGGGGCGTCCCAGTTGTGGTTGTAGACGACGAAGAGGTTGGCGCCGGGCTTGTAGATCCAGTTGAAGCGCACGTTGACGCCCGCCAGTTGGGCCGCGTCGTTGTACTGGGCGAGCGTGTTGAGTCGCAGGTCCGGGCTGAACGCCGCTTCGAGGCGGACGGTGTAG
>JAGWAG010000002.1:0-7500 GCA_021296535.1 Acidobacteriota bacterium
GGTCACCACCAGCGAGCACCGCAGGACGCGCCTCGACATGACAGCAAGTTCATCCTCGCTGCCGCCCCGTCCGCCGAAGAACCGGGGCAGACCTGCTTGCTCCGGGCGCCCTGCCCCGTCCCCTGCTTCACCGCCCGTCCGACTCACCGTCTTCCTCGTCGGCATTCAGGCGCTGGACCACCTGGTAAACATTGTAAAAGCCTGCCACGACGCCGAAGAGCCCTCCGATCAGAGCTCCGGCATTCGCCGCGTCGAACCAGCCTCCGATCGCCCTGCCCGCCAGGAAGCCGAGCGCCGAGGCGATCGGGAACACGAGGCCAATGGTGGCGACATCGAGCAGGCGGCGCGGCAGGCGCATTCCAGGCACGTCGCGGCGGAACGCCGCTACGCCCTCGAGTCCCACAGCACATCGGCCTCGCCACGCATCCGGTTCTCGTAGCGGGCCATCACGAACAGGGCGTCCGAGAGTCGGTTGACGTAGGTCAGGGCCGGAGCGCCGACCGTTTCCGTGGCCGCAAGGGTCACCAGGCGCCGTTCCGCACGCCGGCAGATCGTACGCGCCAGGTGCAGGGAGGCGGCCGCCGGGCAGCCTCCGGGCAACACGAAGTTCGCCAGCGGCTCCAAGTCCTCCTGCAGCGCGTCGATCGTCTTCTCCAGGCCGCGAACGTGTCGCTCCTCGATGCGCGGAACCGGCGGAGCGTCGCCATCCGCAGGCACACAGAGATCCGAACCGAGGTGGAACAACTCCTGCTGCACACGGCCCAGGCAACCCCGCACTCGGGTCGAGACGCCGGCAGAGACGGCTACGCCAACGGCCGAGTTCAGCTCGTCGACCGCTCCATACGCCTCGACGCGGGCAGAGTCCTTGCGAACCCGAGCCCGTATGCCCAGACCGGTCGTGCCGTCATCGCCGGTCCGTGTGTAAACGCGCGTGATCCGCGGCAAGGGGGTGCCAGCCTGTGACGGCGCTAGACGTCGTCCCGAATCGCGCCTTCGACCGGGCTGCTGGCGCCCTCGGTGTAGATGCCGCCGGTGAGTTCGAAGGACTCGACAGCGCGCTCACGCAGACGCTCAAGGGCCTCGTCGAAGTTGTCCGGACTCATCTCCTCATCGCAGAAGGAGCAGCAGCTCTCCCACGTGAAGCCGAGGCCGTCCACCTGCTTGCGGCCGCCCGGCGTCACCTCGTCGGTGATCGGACACCAGATCGTGCTCATCGCGAGCATGAAGTTGCTGACGTACCGCTCTTCCGCCGCCTTGGCCGCATGTGCGTCGGGATCGCCGTCGAACGCCGCCTTGACACCCGCCTCGCTGCCTCGGTAGTCCACGCCGCCATGGGTCCAGGTCTCACCGTCGGCCGCGGAGGGCACGAGCTTGACCGGGCAGAGGTCGGTCGACTTGACCGCCTCGGGGATCTTCACCTTGGCGAGATCGACCGCGTCCGGCGGCAACTGGGCAAAGGTAGGCGCCACGCAGAAGAGCGCCACCAGGAGCGCAGTGAGACGAACAACAGAAACGAGCTTGATCGGCATGGAATGTGTCCCTCCGCCATGCTTAGAGTCGAGATGAAGGCGCCGGCCACCGGCGCACGCTACGTCAAACAGGACGCGGCAGTATAGCAACGTCCCAGGGTATGGCGACGAAGCTCACGGCGGACTCCCCAATCAGCGGAACGCCCCGCCGGGTTCGAGGCTGGTACGCTATCCGGCCGTGACCCGATCCGCGGCAGCATGATGCGCCACTGGCTTCGAAGCCGACTGAACGGCTTCATCGTGGTGGGCATCCTTGGCGGCTTTGGAGGCGGGGCCGTCCTGGACGCGGCAGCGCGCGCGCAGGAAGCCCAGGGGAAGGACGGCGCCCCGACGGCGGTCCAGACCTCCGCAAGCGACGACCTCGACAAACGCCACGCCGAGTGGCTAGCCGAGGTCAGGACCATCATGACCCCGGAAGAACGGGACATCTTCCTGCGGCTGACAAGGGACTACCAGCGCGACGCGTTCGTGCGGAAGTTCTGGCAGGTCCGCGACCCGGTTCCAAAGACCGGTCGCAACGAAATGCGCGAGCGCTGGGATGAACGCGTGGCCCAGGCACGTTCAAACTACGGCGGCCTGACCGACGCCCGCTCGCAGGTGCTGCTCATTCACGGCGAACCGCACCGCATCATCCAGGTCCGATGCACTACAACGAGGATCCCGGCCGAGATCTGGATCTACCAGGGCAGCGACCGTGTGCGGTTCCGCTTCCTGTTGATCTTCGCACGCGCCCGCGGCCTGGGCGAGGCTCGAGTCTGGGTGCCGGGCCGCGGCGACATTCGCGGACTCGTCGAGGGGGCGAAGGCCTGTATCAACGGCCACCTCCTGGAGGATGTCATTGCCCAGGTGCGCAGCCTGGGCGGCGACTACTCGAGTCAACTGGCGCGGGTGCTGTCCAGACCCCGGCCACGCAACGAGGAGTGGGTGGCGGCCTTTGCCGCCGCCTCCACCGATCTGCCTCTCGGCGCGCCACTGTTCCATGCGGAGGTCGAGTACGACTTCCTGGGCCGCTTTCAGAGCCGTACCGTGGTCCAGGGCCGCATCAACGTGGACCCTTCGGCGATAGAAGTTGGCGAGTTCGCCGGCTATCGATCGCGCGACCTCGTGCTGGTCGGCGAAGTCGTCAGGGACCAGGAGCTGTTCGAGTCGTTCCGATACAAGTTCGGCTTCCCGGCCGCTGAAGGTCAGGTCTCCGACCTCGGACACAGCCTGCTCCTGCCGTTTCAACGCTACCTGCGCCCAGGGACGTATCGGCTCATCCTGCGCCTCGAGGACGTCAACGGCGGCGGATTCTTCCGCGGAGAAGGGGATGTCGCCGTACCCAGGCTGTCCCACCGCGCCCCACTCCCCAGGTCCGATGCCGAAGGCGAGCGTCTGCTGGCCGAAGCGGCCAGCAGCGTGGGTTCGGAATCGGTCCGGATCCGGCTTCTCAAGCCTGCGGGCGAGATTCTCTCCGGCCTGGTGCGCTTCGACGCGGTCGTCGAGGGCGAGGGAGTCTCAGCTGTCTCTTTCGTGCTCGACGACGCCCAGGTCCTGAGGAAGACACACCCGCCCTTCAGCGTTGAGCTCGATCTCGGCGACTTTCCGCGGCCCCGCACCCTACGAGTCGAAGGAGTAGGTGACGAGGGCGATCTGCTTGCCTGGGACGAACTCGCGATCAACGCCGGCGAACACGGCTTCAGCGTCCGGCTGATCGAGCCGCATCGGGGCGAACGCTACGTCTCAAGCCTGCGGGCGCGAGCGGATGTCGACGTGCCGGAAGGGGCTACGCTGGACCGGCTCGAGTTCTACCTGAACGAGGATCTCACGTCGACGTTGTACCAGGAGCCCTTCGTCCAGCCGATTCAGATTCCCGCGGGCGCGGGCGTCTCCTACGTGCGCGCCGTCGCGCACCTGAGCGACGGCAACACGGCCGAGGATCTCGTGTTCATCAACTCGCCGTCCGACTTCGAACAGATCGAGGTCCAATTCGTCGAACTCTTCATCTCGGTCACAGACCGGAGGGGACGCCCAATCGACGGCCTGGCACAAGGGGACTTCACCGTCTTCGAGGACGGCCAGCTTCAGACCGTCAGCCGTTTCGAGCGCGTGGTCGACCTGCCGATTCATGTCGGCGTCCTGATCGACAACTCCGCCTCGATGCGCAACTCCCTGGACATCACCCGACGGGCAGCGCTGGGTTTCTTCGAACAGGCGGTGACGCCGCGAGACCGGGCGGCCGTCATCACGTTCAACCGCTTTCCGCAACTGGCAGTCCGCCTCACTAACGACCTGAGAGAACTGGGAAGCGGTCTGGCCGGTCTGGTTGCCGAAGGTCAGACCGCTCTCTACGACAGCCTCATCTTCAGCCTCTACCACTTCGCCGGCGTTACCGGTCAGCGGGCGATCCTCCTGCTCTCCGACGGCAAGGACGAGGTTTCGCGTTTCTCCTTCGAGGACACGCTCGAGTACGCCCGCCGCGCCGGTGTGACCATCTACGCGATCGGCCTGGGAATCGACGAGGCGGGCGCCAGGCGCCGGCTGGACCGGCTGAGCACGCAGACGGGCGGAAAGAGCTACTTCGTTCGCGACCCGGACTCCCTCGACGAGATCTACGCCACCGTCCAGCGCGAACTCCGCTCCCAGTACTTCCTGGCCTACCAATCAAGCAGCACACGCGACGACGACGGTTTCAGGCGCATCAAGGTCGACGTCCGCAAGCCGAACGCCTCCGCCAACACGATGAGCGGCTACTACCCCTAAGCTGCCCAGACGCAAGCTGGATTCCTCACCCTCGCTCTCTCGGGAAGCACAAAGCCGTCCGGGCCGTCTGAACGAAAAAGGCCCCCAGTGGGTGTGAACCCACCGGGGGCCAGAAGGATCCCGGCGACGACCTACTCTCCCACACCGTCGCCGGTGCAGTACCATCGGCGCTGCGAGGCTTAACTGCCGTGTTCGGAATGGGAACGGGTGTTTCCCCCGCGCTACGGCCACCGGAAATCCCGGAAAACCTGGCAAAGCCCTCCCGGGGCTCTGCCCTGAATCGAATCCTCCGGGTGTCATCTCCCTGACAAGATCTTTCACGATCTCTCACAGAGAACCTAAGCGTCCAAGTCCCGAGTGCAGCAATCTTCGAAAATGGTCAAGCCGAACGACCGATTAGTACGGGTTAGCTAAACGTCTCACAACGCTTACACGCCCCGCCTATCAACCTGGTAATCTACCAGGGGTCTTCAGGGATACCTCATCTCGAGGCTGGCTTCCCGCTTAGATGCTTTCAGCGGTTATCCTTCCCGAACATAGCTACCCAGCTGTGCCGCTGGCGCGACAACTGGTGCACCAGAGGTTCGTCCGTCCCGGTCCTCTCGTACTAGGGACAGCTCCTCTCAAGTATCCTACGCCCACATGAGATAGGGACCGAACTGTCTCGCGACGTTCTAAACCCAGCTCACGTACCACTTTAATCGGCGAACAGCCGAACCCTTGGGACCTGCTTCAGCCCCAGGATGGCCAAACCGCCGCGTCGATGTGAACTCTTGGCGGCGATAAGCCTGTTATCCCCGGAGTACCTTTTATCCGTTGAGCGATGGCCCTTCCATACGGAACCACCGGATCACTAAGTCCTACTTTCGTACCTGCTCGACTTGTAGGTCTCGCAGTCAAGCTCCCTTCTGCCTTTGCGCTCTGCGGCTGGTTTCCAATCAGCCTGAGGGAACCTTCGAGCGCCTCCGTTACCTTTTAGGAGGCGACCGCCCCAGTCAAACTACCCGCCTGACACTGTTCCCGACCCGGATCACGGGCCCAGGTTAGATCTCCAATACGATAAGGGTGGTATTTCACCGTTGACTCCACCGAGACTAGCGTCCCGGCTTCAAAGCCTCCCACCTATCCTACACATAACGCATCAGGGATCAGTGCCAAGGTGCAGTAAAGGTTCACAGGGTCTTTCCGTCTTCATGCGGGTAACCGGCATCTTCACCGGTACTACAGATTCGCTGAGCCCCCTGTGGAGACAGTGCCCAGATCGTTACGCCATTCGTGCAGGTCGGAACTTACCCGACAAGGAATTTCGCTACCTTAGGACCGTTATAGTTACGGGCTTCAATTCTGAGCTTCGCTGACCCGAGGGCCAGCTAACACTTCCTCTTAACCTTCCGGCACCGGGCAGGCGTCAGACCCTATACGTCGTATTCGACTTAGCAGAGTCCTGTGTTTTTAGTAAACAGTCGCCTGGGCCATTTCACTGCGACCGCCAGCAGCTCGGAGGGAGAACCTCTTCACCGCCGACGGCACACCTTCTCCCGAAGTTACGGTGTAAATTTGCCGAGTTCCTTCACAGGGGATCACTCAAGCGCCTTGGGATTCTCTCCCCGTCTACGTGTGTCCGTTTGCGGTACGGTCGCCCCGCTCTCTGCTTAGAGGTTTTTCCTGGCAGCATGGAATCAGCGACTTTGCGGGCCGAGGCCCTCGGGGTCACGTCTCAGCGTTATGGAGCCGCGGCCTTTCCTACAGCTCCCGCCTACACGCTTCAACCTACACTTCCAATCGTAGGCTCGCCTATCCTTCTGCGTCACCTCATCGTCATAACGAGAACGGAACGGTACAGGAATGTTGACCTGTTTCCCATCGACTACGCTTTTCAGCCTCGCCTTAGGGGCCGACTAACCCTGAGCGGATTGACCTTCCTCAGGAAACCTTAGACTTACGGCGAGCAGGGTTCTCACCTGCTTTATCGCTACTTGTGCCGGCAGGGTCTCTTCTGAGCACTCCATCGGTCCTCTCGGTCCGACTTCGGCGCCCTCAGAATGCTCCTCTACCACCCGGTCCGGCCCGAAGGCCTTTCCGGATCCGCAGCTTCGGTGATCAGCTTGAGCCCCGTTGAATTATCGGCACGGAGCCACTAGACCAGTGAGCTGTTACGCTTTCTTTAAAGGATGGCTGCTTCTAAGCCAACCTCCTGGCTGTCTGGACGTCTCCACATCCTTTCCCACTTAGCTGATACTTAGGGACCTTAGCTGGCGGTCTGGGTTGTTTCCCTCTCGACCACGGAGCTTATCCCCCGTAGTCTGACTCCCGCGGTTCACATGCGCGGCATTCGGAGTTTGGTTGGATTCGGTAAGCTTTTGGGCCCCCTAGTCCATCCAGTGCTCTACCTCCGCGATGCATCCGCGAGGCTAGCCCTAAAGCTATTTCGAGGAGAACGAGCTATAACGAGGTTTGATTGGCCTTTCACCCCTACCCACGGCTCATCCAAGCCGTTTTCAACCAACATTGGTTCGGGCCTCCACTGAGTGTTACCTCAGCTTCACCCTGGCCATGGGTAGATCACCTCGCTTCGCGTCTACCACCGCTGACTGGATCGCCCTGTTCAGACTCGCTTTCGCTACGGCTCTGCAAGATGCTTCGCCTCGCCAACGACGGTAACTAGCCGGCTCATTATGCAAAAGGCACGCGGTCGCGCTTTGTTCGGCAAGCCGAACCATGGCGCTCCCACCGCTTGTAGATGCACGGTTTCAGGTACTATTTCACTCCCCTAGGCAGGGGTACTTTTCACCTTTCCCTCACGGTACTGGTTCACTATCGGTCGCAGAGAAGTATTTAGCCTTGGGTGATGGTCCACCCGAATTCCCACAGGGTTTCCCGTGTCCCGTGGTACTTGGGGACATCGCTCGAGAGTCGCTCGCTTTTCGTCTACGGGGCTGTCACCCGCTATGGCGTTCCGTTCCAGGAACCTTCGACTAAACGAACGATTTGTAACTCTCTGATCCCGCTGCAACGGGATCGTGCGATACCCCACGACCCCAGACGGACAACGCTTGCAGGCTTGGCGCCCGTCTGGTTTGGGCTGATCCGCGTTCGCTCGCCGCTACTGACGGAATCGCATTTGCTTTCTCTTCCTGGGGGTACTGAGATGGTTCACTTCCCCCCGTTGGCCTTCACGAAGCTATGTGTTCACTCCGGAATGGCGGAGCATGACCTCCGCCGGGTTCTC
>JAGWAG010000002.1:8731-53952 GCA_021296535.1 Acidobacteriota bacterium
TGTGCGGGCCCCCGTCAATTCCTTTGAGTTTCAGCCTTGCGACCGTACTCCCCAGGCGGGGCACTTAACGCGTTAGCTAAGACACTGCAGGGGTCGATACCCGCAGCACCGAGTGCCCATCGTTTACAGCGTGGACTACCAGGGTATCTAATCCTGTTTGCTCCCCACGCTTTCGCGCCTCAGCGTCAGTACCAGTCCAGGTAGCCGCCTTCGCCACTGGTGTTCCTCCCAATATCTACGCATTTCACCGCTACACTGGGAATTCCGCTACCCTCTCCTGGCCTCTAGCGAGACAGTTCCAAAGGCAGTTCCTCAGTTGAGCTGAGGGATTTCACCTTTGGCTTATCAAGCCGCCTACACGCCCTTTACGCCCAATAATTCCGAATAACGCTTGCCCCCTCCGTATTACCGCGGCTGCTGGCACGGAGTTAGCCGGGGCTTCCTCCGGCGGTACCGTCAAGAAACGATGGCTATTCACCACCGCTCGTTCGTCCCGCCTGACAGAAGTTTACAACCCGAAGGCCTTCATCCTTCACGCGGCGTTGCTGCGTCAGGCTTTCGCCCATTGCGCAATATCCCGTACTGCTGCCCACCGTAGCGGTCTGGACCGTGTCTCAGTTCCAGTGTGGCCGATCACCCTCTCAGGCCGGCTACCGATCGTCGCCTTGGTGAGCCATTACCCCACCAACTAGCTAATCGGACGCGGGCCCCTCTTGGAACGGCAGCTTTCAAGAATAGGCCACCTTTCCTCGCCGGCACCGAAGGGCCGGCGAGCTTATGCGGCATTAGCTCAGGTTTCCCCAAGTTATTCCCCTTTCCAAGGCAGGTTACCCACGTGTTACTCACCCGTTCGCCGCTCTACTCGCGGCCCGAAGGCCACTTTCGCGCTCGACTTGCATGTATCAGGCACGCCGCCAGCGTTCATTCTGAGCCAGGATCAAACTCTCCAGTTGAATCCTGCATGCGCTCGATCCCGTGGCATCGCCACGAGGTCCAGCGCCGTTATTCCGGCATTGGTCGCCTCCGGAAACGAGTTCCGGAGGGCTATCGCCGACGGCGGGCCGAGACGGCGAGCCGCCTCCTTCCAGCGTCGGCGAGGTTTGTTTTGTCCTTGTCGGACGTCATCTCCGACGGCCGCCGTGGCCGCCGGGAATCGACGCGGACTCTTCCTCTATTCAGTTTTCAAAGAACCGGCGTTTGTTGGCCGCGCGCCCCTAAGGGCCGAGCCGCGTCTGACGCCGCCCGCTGCGACCTGCCCGCGTCCCGCCGTGGACTACTGTCCGCGTTCCGCTGAGCGAAGGTAGGACTCTAGTGCGCTCTCGGCGGTGCTGTCAACCCCTCCGCGGCTGATCCCGTCGAGGGGTCCAGTTGGGCCGTCGAGCCGAAGACGACGCGTCGCCCCTCGATCCTCCACTCCTCCAGGAGCAGACGGCGCAGCGCCTCCGCATAGAGGCCGTGCTCCTCGCGCAGAATACGGGCCGCGAGGGACTCGGCGTCGTCGCTGTTTCGGACGTGGACGGCGCGCTGGGCCACGATCGGGCCGCTGTCCACGCCGGCGTCGACGAGGTGCACCGTGCAACCGCTCACGCGGACGCCGTAGTCCAGGGCGGCCTGCTGAACATCGAGTCCTGGAAACGACGGCAGCAGACTGGGGTGGATGTTCAGGATCCGGTTCGGATAGGCACCGACGAACTCCGCGCTGAGCAGCCGCATATAGCCCGCCAGGCAGATCCATTCGGCCCCGGCCTGCTCGATCTCATTGAGGACGCGGGCCTCGTGAGCCGCTCGCGAGCCGCCCCCCCGGCTGGGAACGACCGCGGTAGGTAGGCCGAGCGAGCGTGCGTGCGCGATCCCGGCCGCGGACGGCACGTTGCTCAGGACGAGAACGATCTCGGCGGGCAACTGGCCATCCTGCGTGGCCCTGTACAGGGCCTCGAAGTTGCTGCCGCGTCCCGAGATGAGGACGGCGATCGGGGTCGTTCTCGCGGTCACAGCGGCACCGACGAATCGTCACCTTGCTCCGGTTCCCGGTATGTGACGCCCTCTCCAGGCGCCACCGAGCCCAGCAGGAAAGCCATGCCGCCCACCCCCCGCAGTTCAGCCACTAGATCGGCAGCGCCGACCGGGTCCGTGACCAGCACCATCCCGACCCCCATGTTGAAGACCCTGTACATCTCCTCCGAGTCGACATGAGCCAGCCGCCCAATGGCGGTAAACTCCTCCGGCACGCGCCAGCCGCCCAGCTCGACGACCGCGCCCAAGCCATCGGGAAGTACCCTGGGCAGGTTGTCGGTCAACCCGCCACCCGTGATGTGCGCCAGCGCGTGCAGTCGTGTGTCGCCCAGCAGGGGCCTGAGCAGGTTCAGGTAGGAAAGGTGGGGCGCAAGCAACACCTCCCGCACTGTCCGAGAGGAGTCCGGTAACCGCGAACGCAGGTCGAGCCCGGCCAGGTCGAAGAAGGCCCGTCGCGCCAGGGAGAAGCCGTTCGTGTGCAGGCCGGCCGACGGCAAACCGATCAGCAGATCGCCGGCGCGGACCGCAGAGCCATCCAGGATCGCCCCGCGCTCCACGGCGCCGACGATAAAGCCGACCAACTCGTAGTCTCCCGGCTGGTAGAAGCCTGGCATCTCCGCGGTCTCGCCTCCGAGAAGCGCGCAGCCGTTGTCGACACAGGCGTCCGCCACGCCCCGGAGCAGGGCCGTCATCGGCTCGGCATCCAGTTGGCCCGCACCGACGTAGTCGAGAAAGAACAGCGGCACAGCGCCCTGCACCAGGATGTCGTTGACACAGTGGTTCACGAGGTCGGCGCCGACGGTGCTGAAGTCACCGGCCATGCGGGCGACCGCCAGCTTGGTGCCAACGCCATCGGCCGAAGCCACCAGCACGGGCTCCCGCATGGAACCGGGCAGAGCGAACAGGCCGCCGAACGCTCCGAGCCCGCTCAGCACACCCTCGGTGAAGGTCGACTTCACCAGGTCGCCGATGCCGGCCAGGGCTCGGTCCTGGGCCGCCAGATCCACTCCCGCGGCCCGGTAGGCGTCTGCGTTCTTCACCGGTGCTCTAGCCCGCTTCCAGGCGGAGCGGGAAGAGCTCCGCCTGCGTCTCGCCGTGACCCTCGGCCGGCACGGGATACTCACCTGTCCAGCAGGCCGTGCAGTACGTATCCGGATGACCGGAGACGCAACCGAGCAGTCCCTCGAGCGAGAGATAGGCGAGGCTGTCGGCTCGGATGAAACGTCGAATCTCCTCCAGGGAGTGGTCCGACGCGATCAACTCGCCGCGCGTGGGCGTATCGATGCCGTAGATGCAGGAGAACGCCGTGGGCGGCGACGTGATCCGGATGTGGACCTCCGATGCACCGGCTTCGCGGACCATGCTGACGATCTTGCGCGACGTCGTGCCCCGCACGATCGAATCGTCCACCAGCACGATGCGCTTACCTGCAATCAGTTCGCGAACCGGGTTCAGCTTGACCTTGACGCCGAAGTGCCGGATCGACTGTTGCGGTTCGATGAACGTGCGGCCGATGTAGTGGTTCCGGATCAGACCCAGTTCGAGCGGCGTCCCGGAGGCCCGGCTGAATCCGAGCGCACCGTAGAGCCCGCTGTCGGGGACCGGCACGACGAGATCCGCCTCAACCGGCGCCTCCTGAGACAAACGGGCGCCCATGCGGAGACGCGACTGGGCAACCGAGTCCGAGAACACCTCACTGTCCGGGCGCGCGAAGTAGACGTGCTCGAAGACGCAACGAGCCGCCCTCGAAACCGGAGGCACGCGGTAGCTCTCGATGCGGTCGCCCCGAGCCAGCACCACCTCGCCGCGGTCGAGCTCGCGCAGAGGACGTGCCTCCAGCAGGTCGAAAGCACAACTCTCGGACGCGAAACAGGGCTGACCGTCGAGATCCCCCAGAATCAACGGCCTGAACCCATAGGGGTCGCGCGCAGCGATCAGGCCCTGCTGGCTGATGAGGAGAAGAGAGTAGGCACCCCTTACTTCTCCGAGCACCCGCAGAAGCGACTCGACGATCTCCTCGTGAGGCCGCGTGGCCATCAGATGGAGGAAGACCTCCGAGTCGCTGGTGGTCTGAAAGATCGATCCCGCCGTTTCCAATTCGTGGCGGGTGGCCATCGCACTGACCAGGTTGCCGTTGTGGACGATGCCGAGCGGACCCATCGAGGTCATGACGACGATCGGCTGAGCGTTGGCGATTACACTCGAACCGGCCGTCGAGTACCGCGTATGACCGATCGCTCGCTCGCCCGGAAGGCCAGCCAGCTTGCCGGCATCGAAGATCTCGGCCACTTTCCCCATGCCGCGCTCGGCATGAAGTTGCTCCCCATCCCAGGAGACGATCCCGGCGCTTTCCTGGCCGCGGTGCTGCTCCGCGTAGAGCCCAAGGTAGGTGAGGTTCGCCGCGTCCGGCGCCCCCTCAATACCGAAGATTCCGCACATCTCGGTGTAGGTTAGCCGACGGCCCGCGGAAGCGCCTGGGCCCAAACGGCCCGCAGGTCGTCGATCGCGCCATCGACGACACCGCCGTCATACCCCAGTACGAGACGATCACCCCCGACTTCGCCCAGGTCCGAGGCGGGCACTCCGAACTCTTCCGCGGTCGCGAAGAAATCGTCGACCCGGGCCGGTGCGAGAGTGACGAGCGCCCTCCCCTGCGCCTCCGAGAAGAGACTCAGCGGGCTGGTGCCCGTGTGCCCGCGCATTCCCAAACCCCAGGCCATGGCGCACTCCGCCAGAGCCACGAGCAAGCCGCCCTCCGCGAGGTCGTGAGCGCCGCTCAGCCAGCCTGTCCGGCGCGCCCTGCGCAGCAACGCGCAGAGGGCGGCCTCCGCTCGAAGATCGACGGCGGGTGGACGCCCCGCCTCGACGCCGTAGAGCAATCGCTGGTAGGCCGAACCGCCGAACTCGTCTCCTTCGTTGCCCAGGAGCAGCACCCTATCGCCCGGGCGCCAGAAGCCGCAGCCGAGCAGGCGGTGGATTTCGGCCTCGTCGCCAAGGTCCATCAGCCCATCGATCACTCCCACCATCGCCACCGTAGGAGTCGGCCGCACCGCTTCGCCCTCGGTCTCGTTGTAGAGGGACACGTTGCCGGAGATCACCGGAACGTCGAACGCCCGGCACGCATCGGCCATCCCGGAGATGCACTCGCGAAGCTGCCATGCGATCTCCGGGTTCTCTGGCGAGCCGAAGTTCAGACAGTTCGTCATTCCCACCGGCTCGGCGCCGGCCGTAGCCAGGTTCCGGACCGCCTCCGCGACAGCCTGCCGCCCCCCCGTCCGCGGGTCGAGCCAGCAGTAGGAGGGATTCGTATCCGAGGTCAGCGCGAGTCCGGAGGGCGTGCCCTTGAGTCGAAGGACGGCGGCGTCGGCGCCCGGCCCGACAATGGTGTTCGAGCGCACCGTCGAGTCGTACTGCTGGTAGATCCAGGCCTTGTCGCCCAGTTCGGGCGTCCCCAGGAGGCGCTTGAGCGCACCGAGTGGGTCGTCCGGCGCCTCGGGCTCCACGTCCTCCTGTCGATGGACAAGGTCCCCGGGAGGCGCCGCGGGCCGGTCATACACGGGCGCACCGTCCACCAGCGGCTCCACCGGCATGTCCGCTACCTTCCGGCCGCCGAAGGTCAGCCGGGCGCGCCCGTCGTCCGTCACGCGGCCGATCGTCGAAGCCTGAAGGCCCCAGCGGGAGAGGATCGAGGCGACGGCCTGCTCCTGTCCCTTCTGCGTGACGAAGACCATCCGCTCCTGAGACTCCGAGAGCATGATCTCGTACGGCGTCAGGGAGGCTTCACGCAGCGGCACCAGGTCGAGGTCGATGTCCACGCCCGCGCCACCGCGAGCCGCCATCTCGAAACACGAACTGGTCAGACCTGCCGCGCCCATGTCCTGCACCCCGAGCACGACCCCGCTCCGCATCGCCTCGAGACTCGCCTCGAGCAGTACCTTTTCGGTGAACGGGTCGCCGACCTGCACCGTGGGCCGCTTGGCCTCGCTCTCGCTGTCGAAGGCCTCCGAAGCCATCGTCGCACCGTGAATGCCGTCGCGACCCGTGCGGCTGCCGGCGTAGAGAATCGGATTCCCGGCCCCCGAAGCAACAGCCGTGAAGATCCTTTCCCGACGACAGACCCCGAGCGCGAACGCGTTGACCAGGATGTTGCCGTTGTAGGAACTGTGAAAGCCGGTCTCGCCTCCCACCGTCGGAATGCCGACACAGTTGCCGTAGTCGCCGATGCCACGCACCACGCCGTCGACGAGGTGCCGCATCCGCGCGCCGCGCTCGCCGTCGATGTCGCCGAAACGCAACGAGTCTAGGCAGGCGATCGGCCGTGCCCCCATCGTGAAGACGTCACGCAGGATTCCGCCCACGCCTGTGGCTGCGCCCTGATAGGGCTCGATGAAGCTCGGGTGGTTGTGGCTCTCCATCTTGAAGGCTGCCACCCAGCCGTGGCCGATGTCGACGACCCCGGCATTCTCGCCGGGCCCATGGACGACCCGGCGACTCCGGGTCGGAAACCGCCGCAGATGGATCTTCGACGACTTGTACGAGCAGTGCTCCGAGTAGAGAGCCGACGCGATTCCAAGCTCTGTGTAGGTCGGGACGCGACCGAGTAGGTCGCAGAGGCCGCCGTACTCCTCGGTCGTCAGGCCATGCTCGGCTGCGAGGCCGGCATCCACCGGAGGCTCGCCGGGAAGGGGACTGGGCGCCGTCACGACGTCTACCCGCCGGCCGCCGCCGCCAGGCGGCCGACGCGGGCGCCGCCGGCCTGAACGGCTCCGGCCAGCAGCGCGAGCCCGTCGCCGTTGCCCAGCAGGTCCTCGGCGCAGCGCTCCGGATGAGGCATCAGGCCGAGTACGTTGCCGTCCCCGTTGCACACGCCGGCGATCGATCTCTTCGATCCGTTCAGGTTCGCCGCGGCAGCCACGCTCCCATCGGCATCCACGTACCTGAACACCACCTGTCCCGCGCGTTCGAGTTCGTCCAGGGCCTCGTCGCTGTCCACGTAGTTGCCCTCGGCGTGCGCAATCGGCATGCACAACACATCGCCCCGACGGTAGCCCGAGCTATAGACCAGGTCGTTGCGCTCGACCCTCAGGTGCACGTCGACACTGAGGAACCGGAGGTTGCGATTCCTCCGCATCGCGCCCGGCAACAGACCCGCCTCGAGGAGCATCTGGAAGCCATTGCAGATGCCGAGCACCCGCCCCCCCGCCTCGGCGTGCCGACGCACGGCCGCCATGATCGGCGAATGCGCCGCCATCGAGCCGGCCCGGAGGTAGTCGCCGTAGGAGAATCCGCCCGGCAGGACGACCAGCTCGCACTCCTGCAGCGATGTCTCCTGGTGCCAGAGGAACACCGCTTCCTGCCCAAGCACACGCTTGAGGACGTAGTACACGTCGTGATCGCAGTTGCTGCCCGGGAAGACAACGATCCCGCACTTCACCTTGAGAGCCACTCCACGCTGTAGTCCTCGACGATCGGGTTCGCCAGCAGTTGCCGGCACATCCGTTCGATCGCCTCCGACGCCTCGGCTCTGCTCGCCGCGTTCAGCGAGACCTCAAAGGTCTTGCCGGCTCGAATGCGCTCGACACCGTCGAAACCGATCCGTCCAAGCGCGTCCTCGATGGCCCGTCCCTGGGGGTCGAGAACCTCAGCGCGGGGGTAGACCAGCACCCGCACGACGTAGCCGTTTCCGTTTCGCGTCAACTCAACTCCCCTGTTACATCCGGCTTCAGTTGCCCTGGTCGCTTCGTTGGCCGACCTCCAGCCACGGTCCGGGTCGATGCTGCTCGGCCACCACGAGCTTCGCACTGGAACCCCGGCGATCGAGGACCGGCTGCACCGCCGCGGCGGCAAACGCGGGCGAGTTGTTCGTTTCCGAGAGGTGACACAGGACGACCCACGACAAGCGATCAGACAGGAGTTCGTCGAGGCCCGCCGCGGCTTCCTCATTGCTGAGGTGTCCACGTGCCGACGCGACTCGCTCCTTCAGGCGCCAAGGGTATGGTCCCGTGCGCAGCATGTCGAGATCGTGATTCGACTCGAGCAGCAAAACGTCGAGATCCCGGAGGCTGCGCCACGCCTCCGCGGTCCGGCGACCAAGATCCGTCGCCAGCCCGAGACGGTACCCACCGCCGCTCTCGACGACGATGCCGACCGGTTCGCGCGCATCGTGCGGCACCGGGAACACTTCGATCCGGAAGCCGGCCGCGGTGAGCGGTACGGCGGGCCCCATCGGCCGCGCGAATCGGCCGAGTTCGCGCAACTGGGGACCACGATACGTGCCGCGCGTACCGTAGACCGGAACCTGGTGGCGGCGCGCGAAGCGGCAGGCGCCGCGACTGTGGTCCTCGTGCTCGTGGGTCAGCAGCACCGCGTCCACGTCGGCAGCCGAACGGCCGACCAGGTCGAGCCGCCGCTCCAGTTCCCGGCAGGAGAACCCCGCATCGAGTAGCAGGCAGCCATCGACGCTCTCCACGATCGTGCTGTTGCCGCCGCTCCCCGATCCGAGGACGGCTGCCCTGAGCCCATCAGCGCCGCCGTCCAGACGACGCCGCGAGTGGAGCTTCGACTCCCGCGCGGCGGCCGCCAGAGCGCCGTCACCGAAGAGCGGGAGTTGGCCTCCAGGCATCGGAACTGTCGATGCCCGGCGCCGCTGCTAAAAGCGCTGACCGATCCAGAACGTCGTGCGGCTGTCGCCCGACTCCTTGAGGTCCCACTGGGTCGCAAAGTCCCAGTGCAGATCGACGCCGAGCATTCTCACCGTGAGACCGAAGCCGTAGGCGGCGATCGCGTCGTCCAGCCGGCTGTTCTCGGAGTCCCAGACGTTGAAGTCCTGGACGCCGTCGAAGTACGCGCCGGCAATGTCGAGGAAGAATCTTCCCTGGATCCCCTGGAAGGTCCAGATCGGCGTCACGAAGAAGTCGATCAGCGGGAAACGAAGCTCGAGGTTCGTGAAGAAGCCGTGGTCGCCGACCATGTCGCGGAAGTCGACTCCCCGCACCGTGTCCAGGCCGCCGAAGTACACGGGATTGGGGAAGTTACCGGTTCTCATGCTGCCGAACAGGCGAGTCGCGAAGACGCTGCGCCGGGTGAGCGGGAAGTACTTGCGGGCGTCCAGTTGGATCGTCTGGGTCAGCACGCCCGACGTCTCGAGGTCCGGGGCGTACTCGGCCGACAACCGGTAGCGGTGGCCGCTCGAGGGCCCGGCCGGGCCGAACACGGTCGTGTCCCCGACCAGAGCGGTCTGGATCACCGGATAGTCGTCCTCGCGCGGCTCGACGATGGGTATCGGCCGGCCGAAGTCGTCCAGAACCAGATTGTAGTCGCTGTCGTACGCATATGCCTGGTAGTCCAGCTTGCGCTGGATGTAGCCGGCGCCCAGTTCGAAACGCCGGTAGAAACTCATCGGGTAGGAGATCGAGAAGATGGCGCCAGTCTGCTGGAAGAACGACCTGCCCCGCTCGTAGTACCCGAAGCGGTAGTCGTAGCCGACGTAGAAGGCACGGTCATCGAACAACGACACCTGCCACTGCAGCCTGTCCGACAGGTTCAGGTAGGTCACGTTGAACTGCGAGAAGCTCTCGACCGACGCGAAGGTCGTGAACAGCCGCCGGTCGCCGAGGAAGTCCGAGAACTGGAGGTAGACCTGGCCCAGGAAGGTCTGGTTGTCGTCCACCCCGATCGCGGTCTGGGCGTCTTCCAGGAACAGCCTCCACCCCCGCTTGTCCTCCTTGTTCGACTCGTCGATCGAGACCTGGATGTCGGGCTCGAAGAGGTCGATGGCTGGAATCGGATCACCGCCGATCCCCACGTCGACGATCTGGACTTCACCGATCGGTTCCTCGATGTCTCTCTCGTAGAGGTCGAAGCGGCCCTTCCAGAAGCCCGTGTAGACCAGGCGGTCATCACTGCCGGCCGTCGTCAGGACGGTTGGCTGGAAGCAGCCGGTGATCGCGTTCGTGTACTGGCGGAGGCCGAAGATGTTCTCGGCCCCGCTCCGGTCCGACGTGAAGTACACCGTGCCGTCATCTCCCGAGAACACCGGATCGGTGTTGTGGTGGTCGTCGCTGCTGATGCGCTTGCGCTCCAGGCTCTCAAGGTCCAGGCGGAAGAGCTGGCCCGTCTCGCCCGGCACCGAGGAGAACACCAGCCACTTGCCGTCGTGAGAGTACGACGGCGCTCCGTCGAAGACCTCGTCGTTGGTCAGGTTCCGGATCTCGAGTGTGTCCAGGTCGAGCTCGAAGATGTCGTACTGCCCGTTCTGGTTGCCGCCGAAGGCGATCTTCCGGCCGTCCGAACTCCAGGTGGGCGCCGTCTGCTGCTCGATCTCCATGTCGATCACGCGGCGAACGCCGCCGCCCAGCACATTGACGATCGCCAGCGAGTACCCCGCTTCCTTGCGCACGAAGGCGGCCAGCGAGTTGCCATCCGGCGAGAAGGCCAGATCGCTCCCGTGTTTTCGCCCGAGGCTCAGCATCTGCGCGACGTAGTGGCGGAACTCCGCCGTGTAGCCCTTGGTCAGGTTCTTGACCGGCTCCCGCTCCTGGGTGTCGAAGAGGACGATGTCTATGTCGCCCTGGAAGGTCGAGAATGCGGCCACGAGATCGCCGGACGGCGAGGCCACGGGTGACGTTTCCTGACTGCCCTGGGGACTTGTCCGGAACGGCCGCCCGAAGTCGCTCGGCTCGCCGGTCGCCACGAGTTCCGGCAGATACCTGTTGCGCAGCCAGCGGCGGAACTCCAGGTCGAAGTCTTCCGGATCGATCCGGAAAGCGCGCTCGATCGCGCGGCCGACCCGGGAGCCGATCGTGTTCCGGAACTCGAACAGGAAGTCGATCACACCGTCCGCGCCCCATCTCTCCTCCATGAAATCGAACGCGGCGTGGCCATAGCGGTAGGCGAAGAAGCCGCCGGCCTGTCCCGACGTGATCGGCGGCAGGCGGTCGTTGACTACCGCATCCCTCAGATACATCCGGTCCGAGGCGCTCTCATCCTTCGCGAAGTAGCTCGCCATCCCCTCCATCAACCACTGCGGCGGGCTGCTGGTCAAGGCACGACCGAGGCTGCCCCCGAAGAGGATGTGGTACTGGAAGATGTGAGTCAGTTCGTGGAGCAGCAGCTCGTAGAGCTCGATGTCCGGCAGGTCGATCGGCATCACCATCCGGAACCTGGCCGAGGTGGCGAAGGCCGCGACTCCCTCCGGGATGAAGTTGATCATCACGTTGTTCTGGAGGAAGTCCGAGTGGGTGTTGTAGATGATCAGCGGCGTCGGCTCCTGGATCTGGTAGTCCAGGTCGAGCGACAGTTGGTCGTAGGCGCTCTCTGCCAGCGACGCCACCTTCTGGAGCTGGCTCTCGCTCTCCGAGTAGTAGTAGATGTCGAAGTGGGTCGAGTGGTAGATGCGCCAGTCGAAGTCCTCGTAGCGAATCTTGTTCTTGCCGAAGCCCTGAGCCTGCAGGCCGGTGCCCGCACCGACCAGAAGGACGCAGGCAAGTGCGGCTACGCGGATGGCCCACTGTCGCGCAGGCCGAAGTACTGCTGAGTTCACTAGCTCCTCCCCTGGGGCCTCAGGGCGTGAAGATCACGCGCGCCACTTCGATGTCCTTCTGCGTGAAGACGCCGAGAATGCGGTCCTCGAGCGCGTACAGGTTCTCGAACATGCCCTGCAGCGGATCCGCCTGCTCGCCTTCGAAGCTCTTGAAGTCCTTGAAGTTGTCGTTGTAGATCAGTTCGCCGTTCTTGCCGTCGAAGACCATGACGACGATGTCGTATTCGAATCCCGTCTGTTCGACCAGCACCTGCCGGTACATGGTGCGGCCATCGAAGGGGGACGTGTACTCCTCTGTCCGGTAGCCCGACCGGTCCTGGATGTCGAAGTCCAGCGTGCCGGCAAGGATGAGGTCCGCCTCCGTCCGTTCCCCCAGACTGCGCCAGAAATCCTCGTCCCGCGCCAGCATCTCCAGATCGTAGGTCGGGTAGTCGATGCGGCCGGCCTCGACGATCCGCAGATCCGTCTCCCGCCGGAGGACCTTGTTCAGGTAGCGCTCGAACTCTCCCTGCACGTCGATGTCCGTACCTTCGATCCGGCCTTCACCCTCCTGGCTGACGACCAGAAAGGGCGCCGGCAACAGGGTGTTGCGGCCGGCGAGATCGATCCGCGCCCGCATCGGCAGCTTGAGCCGCACTTCCACCGTGCCCTCCGCGGTCGCCGGCGCAACCGCCAGGAGGCCCAGAAGGCCCGCAAGCAGACCACTCAGGGCAACGACCGCCGATAGTCGGTTGCCTCGTTTCGTCACGTCACGCTCCCAGCCATCCAACATTGACCGTGCAAGAACCATTCCACAGTCCCCGCCACATCGACGCACCTACGGTAGCCGGTCACGGACCGGAGACGGGAGGCGCAGCCGTGCTGCTGTCCGTCAACGCCGGAGCGGTCGCGGGTCCGCCGGGCCCGGATTCCTCCTCGGCGCTGTTGCCCTTGAAGTTCTGGTAGTACTCGACGAAGCGCGAGTAGTTCCGTCGCACGTCGCGTTCGCGGGGCGCCAACCTGAGGGCCTGCTGGTAGTAGTTCAGAGCTTCCTCGAACAAGCCCAGGGCCTCGTGAGCCACGGCGATGTTGCTCAGCAGCTTCGGGTGTTCCGGTTCGATCCTGCGGGCCTGTTCAAACCGGAACAGGGCCTCGCTCCAGAGACCGCGATTGGCCATGTCGACGCCGAATTGCCACTGCTGACGCGCTTCGGGGGCCACCTTGCGCTTCTGCGCATCGGCTACACCAGACGCCGTCACCACGAGGAAGACGCCGACGATCAACGGCAGAACGCGCTGCAGACGTTGAGCAGTGCGCGTCACCGATCGAGTATAGATCACAAGCCGGGAATCCGTCTCAGTCTCTGGAAGCTGATTGCAGCCAACACGACATGTCCCGACCCACCGAGGGAGACAGAAATGGCAGACGATCCGGCCGCACACACCGGCCTTCGCGAGACGAACCACGAGGAGGTCCGGCGAGCCCTCATCGCTCTGAACATGGTGCACGAAGACCGGGGGCTGGTCTGCGCCGTGGCCCAACGCCTGCGGGCCGAACGGGATCTCGCCTGTGACCGCTTCGCCAGCCAGGCAGCCGGCAGCCTGGAGGCGCCGCTCGACAAGGTGCGTGAGACGCTGCGCGCCGCACGCTGCTGCCTCGGGAGCGTCGCCGACGAAAACGCGAAAGCGCAAGAGGCCGGAGCCACGATCGTCACGCTCGTCGATGCCGGGTATCCCTCCGCCCTGGCGGACCTGGGCTTGCATGCGCCGCCGGTCCTCTACATCCGCGGCCAGCTTGACGCCGGTCCTGGTCTCGCGATCGTGGGGTCACGCAAGGCGGACGCATACGGGCTGGAAGTCGCCACCTGGTTCGCGCGACGGCTCGCCGCGGCCGGCCTGACCATCATCTCCGGGTTCGCACGTGGCATCGACCAGGCGGCCCACCGCGCCGCTCTCTCCGCGAGAGCCGGAACCGGCCGTACCGCGGCCGTGCTCGGTTGCGGTCTGGATGTCGACTACCCCCGCAACAGCAGGCGAACCGCCGCCGAAATCGCCCGCCGCGGCTCTCTCATCACCGAGTTTCCTCTCGGTTGGCAACCCCGGCCCTGGCACTTTCCGATTCGCAACCGGATCATCGCCGCGCTCGGCTTCGCATCGATCGTGGTCCGCGCCGCCAGCCGCTCGGGCTCCCTGATCACCGCCCGCCTTGCGCTCGACCTCGGGCGTGAGGTCTACGCCGTGCCGGGCTCGGTGCTGTCCCGCGAATCGGCCGGAGCCCACCTGCTGCTCCGGGACGGCGCCATCCCCGCACTCGACCCGGATGCGCTGCTCGAGACTCTGCCGACCGCCGTCCTCGAGGGGCTCGAAAGCAGGGCGCCGGAGCGCTCAACCGCGGACGCCGGCGGCCAACCCGGCCTCGACACTGCAAAGGCCACGAGCACCGCCACCGAGGTGGACGAACTCCTCGTGGCGCTGAGGAACGGCGCCCGGACGCCCGAAGAACTCGCGTCCAGACTGCGGCTTCCGATCCCGGGGGTGCTGGCGACCCTGGCCCGCCTGGAGGTCGACGGTCTGGTGCGCCGCTACGATGGCGCGCACTACGCGCTGATGACCCGCTAGGAGCTTGCGCGGCAGGAACTGGGTGCGCCGGCCCTCTGGCCGGCTTCTGAGAAGGACGCGCCGCGAAGCGGCGACCATCCTGCCGCGCTAGCGCGTCTTCTTCTTCGTCGCCCGGCGCTTCCGGGCCGGCCGCCGCTTCGGCGCCCTGGGGTCCTTGCCCTGAGCCCTGAGCTTGTCCTCCCGAGCCGCCAGCAACTCGACCGCCTCCGTGAGATCCACCTCCTGGGGATCCCGACCCTTCGGCAACGAGGCGTTCACCTGGCCATCCGTCACGTAAGGCCCGAACCGCCCCTTCTTCACCGAAAGGTCGAGGCCGTTCCCGGGATGCTCTCCGAGTTCCCTGAGTACCGACGCCGAGGCTCCGCGCCGGCGCTTGGGCTGGCGCAGCAGTTCGAGCGCCTGGTCCAGAGTCACGGTTGCCAGTTGCTCGTGGCGCTCCAGGCTGCGGCTCTCCTTGCCACTGCGAACGTAGGGACCGAAACGTCCATCCTGCACCGTGACCGGCTCACCGGTGTCCGGGTGGTCGCCAAGTTCACGCGGAAACGAAAGCACCAGGAGGGCCTCGTCCAGCGTCAGGCTGCCGCGGTCCATGGACGGCCACAGGCTGGCCATCTTCGGCTTGCCGGTCTTCGCGGAGCGCTTGCGGCCCTTTCCCTCCGGGCTCGGATCGCCCAACTGAACGTAGTCGCCGTACCGGCCCGTCTTGACGTAGATCGGTTCGCCCGTTTCCGGATGCTGTCCCAGCGGACCGCTCTGCTCCGCCGCCCCCTGAAGCAACTCCAACGCACGCTCGAGAGTCACCTCATCCGGCGGCACGTCGTCCTCGATCGAGACACGCTGCCCGTCATCGCCGGCCTGCAAGTAGGTGCCATAGCGACCGACACGGGCGACCACGTCCCGGCCCTCCTCGTCCTTCCCCAGGCGAAGCGAACAGATCGCCCTGGCGTCGATTTCGCCCACGCCCTCGCCGACCATGGACTGGAGACCCCGGCGTCCATCGCCGGCCTGGTCCCTCTTGCGGCCGTAGTAGAAGCTGCGCAACCAGGGCTCCGCTTCGAGCGCGCCGCCGGCGATCTCGTCCAGATCGCTCTCCATGCGCGCCGTGAAGTCCAGGTCGACGAGATCTCCCAGGTGCTCTTCGAGCAGCCGCGTGACGGCAAAGGCAAGGAACGTCGGCACCAGGGCCGAACCTTTCTTCCAGACGTAACCCCGGTCGACAATCGTCTGAAGGATGGCGGCGTAGGTCGACGGCCGCCCCACACCCTGCTCTTCCAACTCCCGCACCAGGCTGGCTTCGGTGTACCGCGCCGGCGGCTGGGTCGTATGCCCCTTCGGCTCGGCGCTTGCCACGCCGACCGACTGGCCCAGGCGAAGCGCCGGCAGAAAGCGCTCCTCGTCTTCCGCTCGCGCCTTCGGATCATCCCGACTCTCCACGTAGACCCGCAGAAACCCGGCAAAGCGAAGGACGCGGCCGGAGGCGGTCAGCCCCACGGCGTCCGCCGACGGCGTGGACGTCGAGAGGAGGACGCGGGTGCTCGTCCCCTTCGCGTCCTTCATCTGGGACGCCAGTGTCCGTTTCCAGATCAACTCGTAGAGGCGAAGGGCGTCGCGGTCCAGGCTCCCGCTGACCTGCTTCGGCGTCCGGAAGTCCGTTCCCGCCGGCCGGATCGCCTCGTGCGCCTCCTGGGCATTGGCCCTCCCGGCGTAGAAGCGCGCCTTCTCCGGCGCATACTCGGACCCGTAGAGTTCAACGATCTGCCGCCGCGCGGCGGCGATCGCCTGGCCCGAAAGTGCGGTCGAGTCCGTCCGCATGTAGGTGATGTAGCCGTTCTCGTACAGACCCTGGGCCACCCTCATCGTCCGCTGCGCGGTGAACCGGAGCTTCCTCGCGGCCTCCTGCTGCAGGGTCGAAGTGATGAAGGGCGCGTACGGCCGGCGGGTGAACGGCTGCTCCCTGACCTCGGAGACCGCTGGGCGCGTCGCCGGCAGCTCGCGTCCCAGCTTGCCGGCCTCGGCCTCCAGCAGCAGGTGGGCGGCGGTCTTCAACTTGCCGGTGTTCCGGTCGAAATCGCGCCCGCGCGCCAGAGCCCTGCCACCCAGAGCCGACACGCGGGCCGGGAAGCGCTTTGCCTCGCCGTCCTCCGTTTCAAGCTCCACTTCCACGGCCCAGTAGTCGGCGGCAACGAAGGCCATCCGTTCGCGCTCCCGCTCGACCACGATCCGGGTCGCCACCGACTGAACGCGGCCCGCCGAAAGCCGCGGTTGGACCTTCTTCCACAGCACCGGCGAGACCTCATAGCCGTAGAGCCGATCCAGTACCCGGCGCGCCTCTTGAGCGTCCACCAGGCGCCGGTCGATCTCTCGCGTATCGCTCAGCGCCGCCTCGACGGCGGCCTTCGTGATCTCGTGAAAGACCATCCGCCGCACCGGCACCTTGGGACGCAGTACTTCCTGGAGGTGCCAGGCGATCGCCTCGCCTTCCCGGTCTTCATCGGTGGCGAGCACCAGCTCGTCGGCTCCGCGCAGCGCACTGCGAAGTTTGGTGATCTGAGCTCGCTTCTCGCTTGGGATCACGTACAGGGGATCGAATCCCCCCTCGATATCGACGCCAAGCCGTGCCCAGGCGCGCCCCCGGTACTTCTGCGGCACCTCGGCAGCGGTGCGCGGCAGGTCCCGTATGTGACCGATCGAAGACTCGACCTTGTAGCCGGGACCGAGGTAGCGCTCGATCGTCCGGGCCTTGGCCGGCGACTCGACGATGACGAGAGCGTTAGCCATGCGCGCGGGCCACCTTACCCTTGCGGGCGAGGTTCGGATCGGTCTCGAGAGAGTTAGCCATGAGCGCGGGCACCTTAGTAGAGCAGTGAACCTTGTCAAGCCGGCGGCCCCTGAGCCATGATGCACTGATGACCGCGCCCGTCGTAGTCGTTGGCGGCGGGCTCGCCGGTAGCGAGTGCGCTTTCCAACTCGCCTCCAGGGGCCGCGCCGTGACTCTGTACGAGATGCGGCCGCAGCGCTCCACACCGGCTCACGCCGGCGGCGACCTCGCCGAACTGGTGTGCTCCAACTCGCTGCGCAGCGACGACCCGCACCATGCCGCGGGACTGCTCAAGCGGGAGATGGAGCGCTTCGACTCGCTGATCATCGCCGCCGCGCGGAGCAACGCCGTGCCGGCCGGCAGTGCCCTGGCCGTTGACCGCGCGGGATTCGCCGCCGCTGTGACGGCAGCAATCGAAGCGCAACCGCTGATCGAACTCCGGCGCGAGGAACTGACCGCGCTGCCGGCGCCCGACGAGGGCGACTGCGTGATCGCGACCGGGCCCTTGACCTCGGAAGCGCTGACGCGTGAGCTCGAGCAACTGATTGGTGCCGACCATCTCTACTTCTACGACGCGATCGCTCCGATTGTCACGGGTGACAGTCTGAACAACGAAGTGCTGTTCCGGGCTTCCCGCTACGGCAAGGGCGGCGACGACTACCTGAACTGCCCGCTCGACGAACTGGAGTACCGGTCCTTCCACCGCCGGCTGCTCGAGGCGGACACAATCGAGCTGCGCGAGTTCGAACGGCCCCTGTTCTTCGAGGGCTGCCTGCCGATCGAGGAACTCGCCCGTCGCGGCGAGGACACCTTGCGCTTCGGGCCGATGAAGCCGGTCGGCCTCACCACCCCGGAAGGCGACCGCCCCCATGCGGTCGTCCAGCTCCGCCAGGAGGACCTCGCCCGCAGCCAGTACAACCTGGTCGGCTTCCAGTCGCGGATGACCTGGCCCGAGCAGCGCCGTGTCCTGCGCACCCTTCCGGGTCTGGAAGCGGCCCGCTTCGTCCGCTACGGCCAAGTGCACCGCAACACCTTCATCAACGCGCCGCTGCACCTCGACCGCTGGTACCGCATCGGCGCGCGGCCCAACCTGAGGCTGGCGGGACAGATGACCGGCGTCGAGGGCTACCTCGAGTCCGCCGCCACCGGACTTGCCGTCGCGCTCTACCTGCTGCTCCAGAAGCGAGAGCAACCGCCGCCTCCGCTGCCCGACACGACGGCGCTGGGAGCCCTGGCGAGACACCTGACCGAGTCGAACCCGAAGCGCTACCAGCCGACGAACATCAACTACGGCCTGCTCGAACCGCTTGGCCGACGGGTGCCGCGACGCGACCGCCGCGCCGCCTACGTGGCCCGCGCCCGGCAAGCTCTGGAAGACTGGGCCGCCAAGGAGCTGGCGCCGCAGAACGCAGCGCAGCAAGTCTGCGGCGAGAGTTCCTCGGCAAGGACGGGATGGGCCGAAACACGGAGCTAGCGCGGCAGAAGGTCCGGAAGCCGGCGCTTCGCGCCGGATGCCGGCCAGAAGGCCGGCGCACCCAGTTTCTGCCGCGCACGCTCCTCTAGCGACGGGTTTCGGGGCGATAGCATGGGCATCGGCGAAGCACTCTCATGGAAACCACCGTTCAGCGCGCCGGGACGCACGAAGAAGACGAAAGCCGCGGCGCGCTCGCGGAACTGATCGCGGACTTCCTGGAGTACCTCGAGCTGGAGCGCAACTGCTCGAAGCACACCGTACGGGCCTACGGCAGGGACCTGGCCGCCTTCGCCGACTTTCGCGCCGGCGGCGGCGGCAACGCGTCGGACCTCAAGGACATCGACCAGCTTCTGGTCCGGTCCTTCGTCGCCTCTCTGAACAAGCGCCGGCTGGCCCGTCGAACGCAGGGTCGTCATCTGTCGTCACTTCGGGGCCTGTTCCGCTATGCCTGTCTATCCGGCCGCATGCAGTCGAACCCGGCCGACTCCGTGCCGACGCCGAAGGTCGAGAAGACGCTGCCCCGGCACCTGCGACCCGGCGAGATCGACGCCCTGCTCGAAGCGCCCGCCAGCCGCGCCGGACCGCTCGGTCTCAGGGACCGCGCGCTCCTGGAGCTGCTCTACGCCTCCGGTCTGCGCGTCGGCGAACTCGTCGCGCTGAACTGGCGCGACATCGACCTCGGCGCCAGGGTGCTCCGGGTCGTGGGCAAAGGCGACCGCGAGCGCATGACGCCCTTCGGAGAGCCGGCGGAGCAGGCGCTCAGGCAGTGGCTCGACGCCTGGGAAGGGGTGTTCCGGAGCCCGAGCGGCGGAACCGACCGGGACGAACCGGTGTTCCTGAACCAGAAGGGAAGCCGGCTGAGCGCGCGCTCCGTCCGCCGCATCATCGACCGTTACGTCGCGGAAACGGCGCAGGCGGCGGGCGCCCATCCGCACGCCCTGCGACACAGTTTCGCCACCCACCTGCTCGAGTCCGGGGCCGACCTGCGCTCGATCCAGGAACTGCTCGGCCACGCCTCCCTTGCCACCACCCAGCGCTACACACACGTGGACACCGGGCGCCTGCTTCAGGTCTACCGGGAAACCCACCCCCGAGCGAAGGGCGGCTAAGGGGAGCCGCATCCTCTGCCGCCTCGTTCGACGACACAACCTGCCTTCAGCAGCCATTCCCTCAGAAAAGGAAACCGCATGAGACTTCCCATCGCCCGCAAGACAACGGTACGCGTGCTCCTGGCGGCGGTCGCCGCCTTCCTGGCCGCCGCGGGAACCGCCGGGGCGCAGGACGACCTGCGCGGCTTTCAACTCGTCGGCGACTACCAGCTCTTCCTCCAGGGGCAGGAGGCCGCCGGCGCGCAGCTCTACCTCTCCCGGGCCGCCGGCGCGTTCCTCGTGATCGCCGACGACCTGCCCTCGCCGGTGCTGCTCAGCGCCCGAAACCAGGCCTCGTACAAGGTTCAGTTGCTGAAGATTTCGCCGGCGGGAGAGGACACGGTGGACCTGCTGCCCGGCGCCCTGTTCGGCTCCCCGATGCCCTTTCGCCAGATTCCCAAGGGGCTCGAGTTCGACGTCGACGGGGTGCGCGCCCAGCTCCGGCAACGACCCTCGCTGGCCGGCGAAGCGACACTGGAGGCCCTGTACGACCACGACCCCGCGTATCGCCGCTCGGCGAACGCCTACGAGAGCAACCCGACAGTCGTCGCCGAGCTGGCCGAACTCGGCGCCGGCGTCGAAGTCCGGACCGTCTTCGGTTCCTGGTGCCACGTCTGCGAGCGCTTCATGCCGCGCGGCCTCAAGGTGCACGAACAGCTCCTGGAATCGCCGCTGCGCTTCACCTACTACGGCCTCGGCGACGACAACCCCTGGGGCGACGCCGAGGTCGACCGCCTCGGAGTCAAGGAACTCCCCACCGCGATCGTCTACCGCGACGGCAAGGAAATCGGCCGCTACGTCGGCGGCCCCGGCTGGACCCAACCGGAGGTCTCGCTGCGCAACATTCTGCGCGAGAATCCGTGAAACGAGGGGACGACGCCGAATGCCCGTAGATCTGGGCGGCCGCCAACCCCAGGGAGACCCCCCGACCACATGACCACCATCCTGCTCGTCCGCAGAGGCGATGTGACATGCATGGCCAGCGACGGCCAGGTCACCAACGGCGCCGCGCATACGGTGGTCAAGGCACGCGCCCGCAAGGTCCAGCGCGCCAACCAGGGCCGGATTCTCGTCGGTTTCGCCGGTGGCGGCGCCGACGCCCTGGCCCTGTTCTCGCGCTTCGAAGCGAAGATCGACGAGTACCAGGGCAACTTCGAGCGCGCCGTGATCGAACTGGCGATGGACTGGAGAACCGACCGCGCGCTGCGCCGGCTCGAGGCCCAGATGATCGTCGCCGACGGCCAGAAGAGTTTCCTCGCGATGGGCAACGGCGACCTGCTCGAGCCGGATGCGGGCATGCCGCTCGCCATCGGTTCCGGCGGGAACTACGCTCTCGCCGCCGCCCAGGCGCTGATCCAGCACACCGAGCTCGACGCGGAACAGGTCGCCCGCGAGGCCATGCGGATCACGGCTGATCTGTGCATCTACACGAACCACGAGGTCACCGTGGAGCGCCTCGAAGCGGGCGGGCCCGCGACGTGACCGCGGAGCTGGCGCAGAGCGCCCAGTTCGTCGAGAACCTGACCCCGCGCGAAATCGTCGCGGCCCTCGACCGGCACGTCGTCGGCCAGAAGGACGCGAAGCGCGCGGTGGCGATCGCGATGCGCAACCGCTGGCGCCGGCAGCAACTCGATCCCGAAACCGCCGAGGACATCGCCCCCAAGAACATTCTGATGATGGGCCCGACCGGTGTTGGCAAGACGGAGATCGCGCGGCGGCTGGCCAAACTCGCGCGGGCCCCGTTCCTCAAGATCGAAGCCAGCAAATTCACCGAGGTCGGCTATGTGGGCCGCGATGTCGAGTCGATTGTCCGCGACCTGATGGAACTCGCAGTCGCGATGGTCGGCGAAGAGAAGCGAGCCGCGGTGGAAGCGGAGGCCGCGTCGAGAGCCGACGAGCGACTGCTTCAGCTCCTCGTCCCCCAGGCGCCCCAGCCGGCCGCCGACACGGACGACCCGGACGCCTACAGCGCACCGACCGAGACCCGGGAACGCTTTCGCGAATGGCTCGAAGAGGGGCGCCTCGACCATCGCATGGTCGAGATCGAAGTGGACGACGCCTCACAACAGCAATTCGAGATGTTCACGCCCCAGGGCGTGGAGGCGGTGGGGATCAACCTCAAGGACATGCTCCCGGGGCTGTTCGGAAAGCGCAAGCGCCAGATGGTCGAGGTCTCCGAAGCGCGCGAGATCCTGCGCCGGCAGGAGGCGGAGGCACTGATCGACCGCCAGGACGTCGCTGAGGAAGCGAGGCTGCGCGTCGAGCAGGCCGGCATCGTCTTCCTCGACGAGATCGACAAGGTCGCCGGCCGCAACGGCGGCCACGGTCCCGACGTGTCGCGGGAAGGCGTGCAGCGCGATCTACTGCCCATCGTCGAAGGAACGACCGTGACGACGAAGTACGGCCCGGTCAAGACCGACCACGTCCTGTTCATCGGCGCCGGCGCCTTTCATGTCGCGAAGCCGTCCGACATGATCCCCGAGCTCCAGGGACGCTTCCCCATTCGGGTCGAACTCGGCGCTCTCGGCGAGGCGGAGTTCGTCCGCATCCTGACCGAGCCGGACAGCGCCCTGACCACGCAGTACAGCGCTCTTCTCGGTGCCGAGGGCCTGGACCTCTCCTTCCGCGAGGACGCCGTGAAGGAGGTCGCCCGCCTCGCCGTTCAGGTGAACTCCCAGACCGAGAACATCGGCGCCCGGCGTCTCGCCACCCTCATGGAGCGCCTGCTGGAAGAAGTCTCCTTCGAGGCCCCCGACATGGAGGGTGTCGCTCTGGAGGTCGACGCCGCCTACGTGACCCGGGCGCTCGCCGACGTGGTGGAAGACCGGGACCTCAGCCGCTATGTCCTGTAGGTCCAGCTACAGACGCCCCATCGGCCTGGCGGTGATCGTCGCGGTCTTGCTGATCCTGATGGCCACCACCGGCTGCGGCCGAAAGGGCGATCCATTGCCGCCCCTGCGCGAGCCGGACCCGGTCGCTGAGGTGGCGCCCGGCGAAGCCGTACCCGCCGAAGACGGGGCCGCGGAGCCTGAGGCGGAAGAAACCGCCGCGGAGGACGAGGAAGAAGCGGACAACGAACCGGACGGCGAGGACGGCGAGGACAACGAAGCCACGCCGCCATGACCACCTCAAAGGGCCCGCCGTTCTTCCTCCTCTCAGGCGCCGGCAACGACTTCATCGCCCTTCTGGACCGTCCCGTTCCGGCCGCCGAGACGGTCAGGGCCTGGTGCCGGCGCGGCCTGTCGGTCGGCGCCGACGGCCTGTTCAGCCTCCGCCGCGCGGCCGCGGGACGCTACGTCCTCGACTACGCCAACGCCGACGGAGCCCGGGCCGACCTGTGCCTGAACGCGGCCCGCTGTGCCGCCCGGCTCGCGTTCGACCAGGAACCCTCGGCTTCGAGCGTGCAGATCGAAACCGCCGCGGGCACCCTGACAGCCGAACCGCTCGACGAAAGTCGCACCGCCGTCCTGGTCTCCGCGCCCGGTCAGGGACGTTCGATGACCCTGCAGGCGAACGGCCACGCCCTCCCCGGCCGCCGCATCGACGTCGGCGTACCCCACTTCGTTCTCTGGTGGCAAACGGATCTCGACCAGGCGCCGGTCGCCAGCCTCGGGCCGATCCTCCGCTCCCACCCGGATCTCGGAAGGGAAGGCGCGAACGTCCACTTCGTCGATCTCAACCTTCCAGAGGGCTTCCGGATCCGTTCGTTCGAGCGCGGAGTCGAAGCCGAGACCCTCGCCTGCGGCACCGGCGTCGTGGCCTCGGCCGCCTGCGCCATCGCCGAAGGCCGCCTTTCCCTGCCCCTGGTCGCTGCCACCCGCAGCGGCTGCGAACTGCGTCTGGAAGCGGCGGCGGCGGCGCCGGACGGCGCAGCTCGCTGGCGATTGTCCGGCGACGCCCGGATCGTCGCCTCCGGCCGTATTCGCGACCAGGCGACACTGCTACCCTCCGCCCCATGAGCAGCTTCCCGCCTGTCTCCGAGCAGATGGAACTGCTGCTGCGCGGCGCGGTCGACATCGCCTCCGAGGACTCCCTGCGGCGGCGCCTCGAAGAGTCCCACAACGAGAACCGGCCGCTGCTGGTCAAGACCGGCTTCGATCCGACGGCGCCCGATCTGCACCTGGGCCACGCAGTCCTGCTGCGCAAGATGGCGCACTTCCAGCAGCTCGGACACCGGGTCCTGTTCCTGGTCGGCGACTTCACCGCCATGATCGGCGATCCCACGGGGAAGAAGGCCACCCGGCCGCAGCTCTCGCGTGACGAGGTCCTGGCCAACGCGGCGACCTACCAGGAGCAGGCCTGGAAGGTGCTCGACCGGGACCGCACGGAGATCCTCCACAACAGCGAGTGGCTCTCCGAGCTGGGCGCCGAGGGGCTCATCCGGCTGGCCGGTTCCTACACTCTGGCCCGGATGATGGAGCGGGAGGACTTCCGCGCCCGGTTCGAGAACCACGAGCCGATCTCGATTCACGAACTGCTCTACCCGCTGACCCAGGGTTACGACTCGGTGGAACTCAAGGCCGACGTCGAGCTCGGCGGACACGACCAGTTGCTCAACCTCCTCGTCGGCCGCGACCTGATGCGCGCACGCGGCCTGGAGCCCCAGATCGCCCTCACCGTCCCGCTCCTGGTCGGGACGGACGGAGCGCAGAAGATGTCGAAGAGCCTCGGCAACGCGATCGCGTTCGAAGACTCGCCCCGCGAGATGTTCGGCCGCACGATGTCGATCCCCGATTCGCTGATGTGGGACTGGCGGCTGCTGCTGACCGATCTCGACGAGGCCGAAATCGACCGCCAGAAGGCGGAAGTCGAATCGGGAAACGCAAGTCCCAGAGACCTGAAGGCCGACCTCGCGCACGACCTCGTACGCCGCTTCCACCGCCGGGAGGCGGCCGACGAAGCGCGCGCCGAGTTCGACCGCATGTTCCGCCGCGGCGGCGTGCCGGACGAGATCGAAACGCGAGCCGTCCCAGCCGGTCAGGCTCTCTTCGCCGTGATCGCCGACACCGGTCTTGCCGGAAGCAAAGCCGAAGCCCGCCGCCTGATCCAGCAGGGAGCCGTTCGCATCGACGGCGAGAAGGTCCTCGACCCCTTCTTCCCGCTTCCTTCCGCCTCCGGTGCCTTGCTGCTCAAGGTCGGCAAGCGCCGCTTCCTGAACGTAAGGTCAGGATGACCGTGCCGCAGCCCGAACGCCCCCCGGACCTGCCGCCGCGACATTTCGTCGAGGACGAGCCCGAGCTGCCGCCCCTGCGCATTGGCGTACGCATCCTGCTCTTCGCCCTGGGCTCCTTTCTCGTCCTCTTCGGTCTGATCTTCGGCCCGCTGCCCCTCATTCCCGCGATCGTCCTCGTACCCGCCGGTCTGGCCCTGCTGTCACTCGCCAGCAACCGGCTGAACTTCCGCCTTCGCGCCTTCGTCAGGAACCGCTGGCCGAACGCCTGGCTGCGCATCCAGCGCGTCCGCGCCTGGCTCCACCGCCGGCTCAGTTGAGCCGCTGCGCTCGCTTCTTCAACCCGCGCAGGAACACTCCGTTCAGCGCGATCAGAACGGCAACCACAACGATCCACTGCGCGAACATGTTGCCGACACCCAGCGGCCCCCAGAGCGGCTCGTTGCGGACGCTCCAGCACATCCAGCCGACGAGAACCAGCGCCTCGACCACGATCAGCCGGATCGCCCAGTCCCACCACGCACCGATCCGGATGTCCTGGTCGCCGGTGTTGATCATCTCGGCACGGAAGCGCGTCACGCCGTAACGGATCACGATCAGCGCGAAGAAGAGGCCGCACAACATGAGCGCAACGCTCCAGACGTTGTCCTGGTTCAACCAGAACGGCTGCCAGAGGGCCGAGGGCACGCCGAGCACGAAGGCCGCCACGGCAAGCCAGATGATCGCCTTGCGCCGCTCGAGACCGGCCTCCTCGAGCGCCAGGCCGACCAACTGGAACATCGCGACGAGCGACGTCCAGGCGGCGAACACCAGGGCCATGAAGAACAGGATCATGAAGAGGGCACCGCCCGGCATCGCGTTGAAGAGCTGGGGAATCCAGATGAAGGTCAGGCCCTCGTTGCTGGCGCCCACGATCTCGCTCGCAGCGGCAGCGGGCATCAGCGAGAAGAAGGTGCACAGGACCATGATCCCGGCCAACAGGGAGACGCTGTTGTTGCCGAACGCGAGCAGGAAGGAGTTGAGGTTCGTGTCCTCCCGGCGGCGCGAGAACACCGCGTAGGTCAGCACCAGGCCCCAGCCGGCGCCGGTGTCCCAGGCGTTCTGGGTCAGCGCCTGCAGCCAGATGTTGACGTCGAGCAGGTCGCTCCAGTTGGGCTTGAACAGGAATTCGAGCCCCTGGGACGCCCCCGGCAAAGTCACCGCACGAATGGCGAGCACCACGACCAGCACCAGCAGCGCCGGCATCAGGACCCGCACCACCGCCTCGATCCCCCGGATTCCCCGGAGCACGACGGTCACGGCCATCGCCAGGGCCAGGGCGTGGAAGATGAGCGCCGCGGGTGAGAAAGAGAACTCCTCCCACAACTCGGCCGAGCCCTCGCCCTGAAGCTGCATCGTGATGGCGGCCAGGAAGAAGCGCAGCGTCCAGCCCATGACCACCGCGTAGTAGAAGCCGATCGCCGCCGCCACCCACGCAATCCACCCGCCCATCCAGGCGAACCGTTCGCCCATCATCGCGGCGAAGGTGCCGACCGTGCCACTGCGCACCTTCTTCCCGAGCGCGAACTCGGCCAGGATCAGCGGCACCGACCACAGCAACAGGAAAACGACCCAAGCGACCAGGAAAGAACCGCCGCCGTTGGACGCCGCAATCCGGGGAAAACGCCAGATGTTGCCGGTGCCCACGGCCATGCCGAGCATGGCGAGCATCAGGCCCCACCGGCTCGAGAAGAGCTGAACGCCTGCGGCCAGTTCCTGGGTCCTCCTACCCGTTCCGACGGTGTTCGCGCGAAGCGCCGACAGTATCAAGGCGCCTGCGCACGCCATGGGCCCGGCCAACGATGGCGCCTTCAACCAACCTGCGCCCGCCCTCTCCGCGGCCAGCACTGGGGTACGATCCATCGCTGCTCCGACTCCGTTGTCGTGTCCTCCAGCCCCAATCCTGCTCAGGCAGTCATGCGCCTGCGGGGTGTGACGAAGGTCTATCCGGCGCCAAGGCGTGCCGACGACGTACGCGCGGTCGACAACGTCGACCTGGACATCGAGCTCGGTGAGACTCTGGTTCTGGTCGGCGAGAGCGGCTGCGGGAAGTCCAGCATCCTGCGCCTGATCAACCGGATGGAGGAGCCGACTGCAGGTTCCCTCTTCTTCGAGGATGTCGATCTGTCGACGATGCCGCCAACGGAACTCAGGCGGCGGATCGGCTACGTCCAGCAGACCGGCGGCCTGCTCCCGCACTGGAGCATCGAACGCAACGTGGCGCTGGTGCCCGAGCTGCTCGGCTGGTCCAGGGACCGCAGGCGCCGCCGGGCGCGGGAACTGCTGGAGCTGGTCGGCCTGCCGCCAGGCAACTACGCCAACCGCTATGCGCGGCAGCTCTCGGGCGGCCAACGCCAGCGGGTCGCGGTCGCCCGTGCGCTCGCCGCCGACCCGCCCCTCGTCCTGCTCGACGAACCCTTCGGAGCACTGGACGCGATCACCCGGGCCGAAGTCCGCCAGACGTTCAAGCGGCTCCGGGCGTCGGGCAAACAGACTGCCGTCATCGTCACCCATGACCTCGACGAGGCCTTCCAGCTTTCAGACCGCATCGCTGTCATGCGGAAAGGCCGGCTGCTGCAAACCGCGACTTCCCGGGAGCTGGTCGAACGGCCCGCCGACCCCTACGTCCGAGAACTTCTGGACCGCTCGGGAGTCGTCCAGCCGTGAACCGCGCGCCCGTTCTGTTCCTCGCCGCCGTCTGCGCGGCAGTCTGTCCGCCGGCGCGAGCACAGGACGAGAGCGGGGATCCGGAGCCCGGCGGCAGGATCGTCGTCGGATCGAAGAACTTCGCCGAGAACCGTCTGCTCGGCGAGCTGTTCGCGCAGTTGATCGAGGCCCGAACGGATCTCGACGTCGAGAGGCGGCTCGGCCTCGCCGGAACCGAGTTCTGCTTCGAAGCGCTGCGCGAGGGCAGCATCGACATCTACCCCGAGTACACCGGCACCGGGCTGGTCACGCTGCTGGGCCGGGATCCCTCGGCCTCCAGGTTCGAAGCGCTGCAGACCGTCCGCGCCGAGTTTCTGAGGCGCTTCGACCTCCACTGGCTGTCGCCGCTCGGGTTCGAGAACTCCTTCGAGCTGGCCATAAGAAGCGATCTCGTCGTCCCGGACGGCCGGAATCTCCGCACGATCAGCGACCTGGTGACGGTCGCGCCCGACCTCCGCGCCGGCTTCGGCCACGAATTCATCGAGCGCGACGACGGCCTGCCGGGCCTTGCCAGGACCTACGGCATCCGCTTCGATAGCGTCCAGCCCCTGCTCCAGGCACCCGCCTACCAGGCCGCCGCGGCAGGGGCCGTCGACGTGATCGACGCCTACACCACGGACGGGCGCCTCCTGGTCTACGACCTCGTCGTCCTGGAGGACGACCTCGGTTTCTTCCCGCCCTACGAGGTCGCGCCCCTGGTTCGCGGCGAGACACTCGACCGTTACCCGCAAATCGGCGCCGTCCTCGGCCTGCTCGGCCAGGCGATCGACGAGGACCGGATGCGGGCCGTCAACCTTCGGCTCCAGGAACAGCACGAGGCGATCGAAGTCGTTGCCCACGACCTGCTGCGGGAACTGGAGCTGCTGCCCGCCGGGGCGGAAACGGTGCACGCGGACCTCAAACCGCCGGCTTCCGGGCTGGCCGCGTACATGTGGTCGCGCCGGCGCGAACTCACCAGGTACACGATCGAGCACGTCTGGCTCTCCGGGGTCGCGCTCAGCCTCGGCATCTTGCTCGCGGTGCCACTGGCCCTGGCGCTCGACCGTTTCCGAACGGGAACCAGCGAAACCCTGATCCGGATCATCGGCATGTCCCAGACCTTGCCGTCGCTCGCCCTGTTCGGATTCCTCATCCCCCTTCTCGGCGTCGGCGTGGCGCCGACCGTCGTGGCGTTGTGGATCTACTCCGTGTTCCCCATCCTGCGGAACAGTTGTACCGGACTCAGGGAGGCCGACCCGGACGCCGTCGAGGCCGCCACGGCGCTCGGCATGACCTCAGGCCAGGTTCTGAGACGGGTCCGCCTGCCGCTCGCGATACCCACCATCATGGCCGGCGTTCGCACGGCAGGTGTGATCACGATCGGCACCGCGACGATCGGCGCCTTCATCGGCGCCGGCGGTCTCGGTCAGCCGATCATCGCCGGCGTGCAACTCGTGAACATCCAGCAGATCCTGTCGGGAGCCATTCCGGCCGCAGTCCTTGCCCTGGTTGCCGACGCCGCGCTCGGCGGCCTGGGCCGGGTTCTGCGACCGCGCGGCGTCGGCCCGTAGGTGAACGACGCAGCGTAAGGCCCCACCGCCCCCGGCGGGCGGGGCGCCCCGGAGCCAAATCTCAACCGACCAGGTCGCAGCCGGCGAAGAAGAAAGTGCGCTCGATCGCAGCGTTCTCAGGCGAGTCGCTCCCGTGGATCGCGTTGTTCTGGATGTTCGAGCCGTAGAGGTTCCGGATCGTGCCCGGAGCCGCCTGGGTGGAGTCCGTCGCGCCCATCGTGTCGCGGAGGTGGGTCACCGCGTTCTCGCGAGCCAGCGCGATCGCCACCGCCGGACCACTGGTCATGAAGGCCACCAGGTCCGCGAAGAACGGCCGCTCCCGATGCACCGCGTAGAAGGCCTCGGCCTGCGCTTGCGAAAGGCGTAGCCGCCGGATCGCCTGAACCTCGAACCCCGCGTCTTCGAGGTGGGCGATGATCCGGCCGGTGTTTCCCGCCCGGACCGCATCCGGCTTGATGATCGACAGTGTCTCTTCCATTCTTGACCGATCTCCCTTGAGACGAAGCAGGGCCTTCAGGAGGCGAGAGCCGCGGCGACGCGCGCCCCCATCTCCGCCGGCGAATCGACCACGAGGACCCCGGCCGCTTCCAGTGCCGCCTTCTTCTCCGCGGCCGTGCCCTTGCCGCCCGCGACGATCGCGCCGGCGTGGCCCATCCGCCGTCCCGGCGGCGCCGTCGCGCCGGCGATGAAGCCGACCACCGGGATGTCCAGGTGCCGCCGGATCCAGGCCGCCGCTTCCTCTTCCGCGGTGCCGCCGATCTCGCCGATCAGGACGATCGCCTCCGTCTTCTCGTCTGCGGCGAACAGCGAAAGCACGTCGATGAAACTCGTGCCGTTGATCGGATCGCCGCCGATGCCGACGCACGTCGTCTGGCCGAGCCCCTCGTTGGTGAGTTGCCACACGGCCTCATAGGTCAGCGTGCCGCTACGGCTGATCACGCCGACGTTGCCCGACGCGTGGATGTGCCCGGGCATGATGCCGACCTTCGCTTCTCCCGGCGTGATCAGGCCCGGACAGTTCGGTCCCAGCAGGCGGCTGTTCCGGCTCGCCAGGAACGTCTTGACCTTCACCATGTCGCCCACCGGGATGCCTTCCGTGATGCAGACGATCAACTCGACACCGGCGTCCGCGGCCTCCATGATCGCGTCGGCCGCGAACGGGGGCGGCACGAAGATGAGGGTGGCGTTGCAATCCGCGGCATCCCGCGCCTTGCGGACAGAGTCCCACACCGGGAAACCCTCCACGGTGCTGCCGCCCTTGCCGGGCGTCACACCGCCCACGACCTGCGTGCCGTAGTCACGGCAGCCCATCGCATGGAACAGGCCTTCGCGACCGGTGATGCCCTGCACGATCAGGCGCGTGTCCCTGTCAACGAGGATCGACATCGTCTCCGGCTCCTCAGGCCCCCATCGTCTGGGTTTCCAGTGCCGCCACGGCCTGCTCGGCGGCATCCGCCATGCCGCCCGCGACGATGAAGTCGAAGTCGGCTCGTTCGAGAACCTCGCGGCCTTCCTCGACGTTCGTCCCCTCAAGCCGTACAACGACCGGGACCTCGACCGGCGTGTCCGCGGCGGCGAGTTCATCGATCGCCGCGACCACGCCGCGAGCGATGCGATCGGTGCGCGCGATGCCGCCGAAGATATTGATCAGCACGGCCTTCACCGACGCGTCCGAGAGGATGATCCGGAAAGCACTCTCGACCGCCTCCTGGGAGGCCGAGCCGCCCACGTCCAGGAAGTTGGCCGGTTCGGCGCCGTAGAGCTTGATGATGTCCATCGTCGCCATCGCCAGACCCGCGCCGTTGACCATGCAGCCGATGTTCCCGTCCAGCTTGATGTAGCTGATGCCGTGCTTCGACGCCTCGACCTCGAGCGGGTTCTCTTCGTGGACGTCCCGCAGCTCGGCGATCTCGCGCCGTCTGAACATCGCGTTGTCGTCGAAGTTCATCTTCGCGTCCAGGGTGTAGACGTCGCCCAACGAGTCGACCATCAGCGGGTTGATCTCGACCAGGGAGGCGTCGGTCTCCAGGTACGCGGCAACCACGCTGGCGATGGCGGCCTGGATCTGGCGCGCCGTACCGCCTGAGTACCCCAGGCCGGACGCCACCCTGCGGCACTGGAACGGCAGTACGCCGAGTTGCGGATCGATCAGCTCGCGCAGGATCGCGTCGGGGTCCGTGCGCGCCACTTCCTCGATGTCCATGCCGCCCGAACGGGAAGCCATCAGCACCGGCCGCTCGGCCGCCCGGTCGAGGGTCACACCCAGGTAGAGCTCCTGCTCGATCTCGAGCGCCTCTTCGATCAGGACCTTCCGCACCTGCTGCCCCTCGGGACCGGTCTGGTGCGTCACGAGCTGCATGCCGAGGATCTCGCCCGCCAGACGTTCCGCCTCGTCCGGGCTCGAGGCGAGCTTGACCCCGCCCCCCTTGCCGCGCCCGCCGGCGTGAATCTGGGCCTTGACCACGCAGCGGCCTCCGTAGTCGCGGCAAATCTCGGCCGCCTTCGCCGGATCGGAGATCACCTCGCCCTGCGGCACCTTGGCGCCGAATCCGCGCAGAAGTTCCTTGGCCTGGAACTCGTGGATCTTCACGGTTGCCAGCGCCTCAGTCGAGGTTCTCGACGATCGCCTGGCCGAACTCGGAGGTCTTGAGCAGCGTCGCCCCCTCCATCTGGCGTTCCAGGTCGTACGTCACGCGCTTTTGGCGGATCGCCCGGCCGATCGCGTTCTCGATCGACCTGCCTGCCTCCTGCCAGCCCAACCAGTTCAGCATCATCACGCCCGACAGGATGACCGAGCAGGGGTTCACCTTGTCCTGGCCCGCGTACTTCGGCGCCGTGCCGTGCGTGGCCTCGAACAGGGCGACGCCGTCGCCCTCGTTGGCGCCCGGCGCCATCCCGAGGCCCCCGACCTGAGCCGCCAGCGCATCCGACAGGTAGTCGCCATTCAGATTCGTCGTCGCGATCACTTCGTACTCGTCTGCCCGCAGGAGCACCTGCTGGAACATGGCGTCCGAGATGCGGTCCTTGACCAGGATGCGTCCATCAGGCAGCCGGCCGCCGTGCTTCGACCACAGGTCGTCCTCGCTCACCGTGCAGTCCGCGAACTCCTCGGCAGCGAGCTCGTAGCCCCACTCCTTGAAGGCGCCCTCGGTGAACTTCATGATGTTTCCCTTGTGCACCAGCGTGACGCTTTCGCGTCCCTGGGCGCGGGCGTACTCGATCGCCTTCCTGACCAGCCGCTTGCTTCCGGTCACCGAGACCGGCTTGATGCCAATGCCGGAGTCGGCGCGGATGTCCCGGCCCAGCCTGCTCCGGACGAAATCGATCAGGGCAACCGTCTCCTCACTGCCCTGCTGCCACTCGTGACCCGCGTACACGTCCTCGGTGTTCTCGCGAAACAGGACCATGTCGACCTTCTCCGGCTCGCGCACCGGCGACGGCACCCCGTTGAAGTAGCGCACCGGGCGCACGCAGGCGTACAGGTCGAGGAGCTGACGGAGCGCCACGTTCAGGCTGCGGATGCCGCCGCCAACGGGCGTCGTCAGCGGTCCCTTGATCGCCACCCGGTAGTAGCGGATCGCGTCGACGGTCGCCGATGGCAGCCACTCCCCGGTCTGCTCCAGGGCCTTCTCACCCGCCAGAATCTCCAGCCAGGCAATGGAGCGTGTGCCCGAGTACGCTTTCTCGACCGCGGCGTCGATCACCGCCTGGCTGGCGCGCCAAATGTCGGGACCGATGCCGTCGCCCTCGATGAAGGGAACGATCGGCCGTTCCGGTACGACCAGACTACCGTCCCGCCAGCCGACTTCCTGGCCGCCGGCTGGCGGCGCAACCGGGGGTTCAGTCAATCCAGCAACCTCTCATTCGTGCGGTCCGACATCAGAGGTACGACGGGGACCGCGAACCGTATGGATCAAGTGCGTCGGCACCACGCGAGAACTCAAAGCCAAAGCGCGGCGCAGGGTATCACGTTTCCTGGCCTCCGCCCCGCTCGGGAGTCCACCTGGCACTGCTAGGGTCTCGCCTCATGAACCGGCAACCACTCTTCCACCCGCCGGTCCCGGACCACGCAGCAACGTGGGAAGGAATCGACTGGCAGGCGCTCGTCAAGGTCGCGGCAGGAAGCCGCGAACGAGCCTACGCGCCCTACAGCGGCTTCAGAGTGGGCGCCGCCCTGCTGGCCCCGAACGGCCGCATCTACGGTGGCTGCAATGTGGAGAATCGCGTCCTCGGTCTGACGCTCTGCGCCGAACGCGGCGCGCTGTCGGCGGCGGTCGTCGACGGACAGACTTCGTTCGAGGCACTGGCCATCGTCACCGGCGCCACGCCGCCATGCGCACCCTGCGGTCAGTGCCGGGACGCTCTGGCCGAGTTCACCTGCGACCTGCCCGTGGTCTCGGTCACCGCCGGCGACGATGAAGCCTCGAACTGGAGCCGCTTCACGCTCCAGAATCTCTTGCCCGAACCGTTCGTTCTGGCCGTCGAGAAACCCTGATCCCCTGACCCGGGACGCGGCAACGCCCTGCCGGTTCCCCTCAGGGGGCTAGGCCGCGATGGGCGCCGGCACGGGCGCCCGGACGAGGCCTCAGTTCTCGGCTTCGGCGGCCAGAGCCTCCGCCACGGTGTCGTAGGTCGGGAAGAGAGACCCCACCCCGGCAACGGTCAGCAACTGGACGATCCGCTCGGAGGGCCGGATCAGGATCAGCTTGCGATCCTCGGCGCGCAGGCGCACCAGATAGCCCACGAGTTCTCCAATGCCCGTCGAGTCCATGTAGTTCACGTCCGAGAGGTCGAGCAGAACGTGGCCGTCTCCCTCGGAGAGACTCCGCTTCAACGCGTCGGCAAGGAAACGAGCGCTCTGACCGAGCTTGATTACGCCCTCCACCGCCAGCAGGCTGGAATCGCCGATCTGTCGCTTGTTGATGATCATTCGTGTCGATCGCGGGGGCGATTCCGCCGATCCCTCTGTGACGAAGAGCTGTGAATAAGACCGCGTCTACCGACTGAAGCGGCCCACGAAGGAACTGCGCTTGCCGGGACTCTTCCAGGTGCCTCCCAGGCCCTCTCCCTGCCAACTGTGCTCGAGTGCGACTCCGGGCTCCGCACCGACCGTCGGGGCCAGGGGCGGGTAGAAGACGGTTTCGTTCCCGCACAGGTGGTCCCGGTGATCGAGAGGCCGGGTCCGCAGCGCCGCGAGCTCGCCTGCGCTCACCGCCGCGGCCCCGTTCGCCAGCACGTCGAACTCGACCTCCGCTGTCTGAACCTGGGCGACATCCGCAAGCAGCTCGCCGCCCATGCCGCGCGCGAAACCCTCGAGAGCCCGCCGCTGCGACGGGTCCGCATTCGCGTCGACGATGAGGATCGACTCCGCGGCATCGGATTCGGCATACGGATCGCCGAGCGTGGCTTCCGAGCGCACGACGGCGAGCACCGAAAGCCCCGACAGATCCACGCCGTCCCAGCCGCCGTCATCGACCCGCCAGGCCATGATCGCCTCGTTGCCGACCAGTCCGACCTCCGAGTTGGCGAAGCATGGTCCGGTGTAGACATCGGCGGTGCGCGCCTCGACGTAGGTACCCGATATCCCCACCCCGGCCCCCAACGCCACGGCGGGAAGAAGCAGACCCAGTGCGACCAGCGCGGCCGCGTGCAGGCGATGCGTTTCGGCAAGTCTCATGTCGGCGAATCTCCGTGGTTCTGGCCGTATCGTTCGACTGATGTCGAACCTCTGTGTCGTTCGAATCATGTCGAACCTCCGAAGCGTTCGACTCATGTCGAACCTCCGTACCGTTCGACTCCTGTCGAACTTCCGAAGCGTTCGAAGCAACTGCGGCCCTCCCGGCAATGTTCCCTCGACGCTACCGCGCCGTCGGGTCCGAGACAGTTCATGCTGTGGGTACACCAGACGAAACCGTCGTCGATTTCGTGCTGAGGATCCACGTCGGCGGCCGGATCCGCCGGGGCGAGGGCCATGAACATCGTCTTCCAACGCAGCCTTCGGCACAGTTCCGGGGTCCCGGCCGCCCCACCCCGTCGGTCAGCCATCGCGTCAGGCCTCCATCCCGGCAGCGCGCAGCAGCGCACGCCTCACTGCAACCGTGGCAAGTTGAATCTTGTACCGATTACCGCTCATCGGCCGGGCGCCCTCCACCGCCGCCTCGGCGGCTTCAACGATCCGTTCCGGCGTCAGTTCGCGACCAGCCAGCAGGTCGCCGGCCGCGGCCGCGAGCCGGGGAGTCGGAGCCGCGTGGCCCAGCACGATCCGCGCCCGGTCCACCAACGGCCCTTCCCCGTACAGGGAGACCGCGGCGGCCATCAGCGGCCAGTCCAGGGACCGGCGCTGCCGTACCTCGTACACGGCCGAGCGGGCAGCGCCGACACTTGCCGTCACCTCGACCAGCAGCTCACCCGGCCCCAACGTGTTCTCACGCTCTCCTTCAGCCCGCGGGGTCCGGTACAGCGCCTCGACCGGCACGCGCCGCTCACCGTCCGGTCCGTGGACCGTCGCTTCCGCCTCGAGCGCGATCAGGAGTGGCGCCAGACTCGAGGGACTGACGAAGCGTGCATCGCCCTCCGGGAAGATCGCGTGGTAGCGGTTGTCGCCTTCGGTGACCATCGAGCGGCCGTTCTCTCCTTGCGCGAGCAGACCGAAGCCACGCCGGTAGTACCAGCATCGCGGCCGTTGGAGCAGATCGCCGCCGACCGTACCCATCGCCCGCAACTGCGCACTGGCCACACCATCGATCGCGGTTCCGAGCGCCGGCTCGGCGGCCATCGCATCGGCGTGGTCCCGCAACTCCTGCAACGTCGTCATCGAACCGATCCGGAGCCGGCCGCCAGAGGCGTCGATGCCGGAAAGGTCTTCGATGCCGCGCAGCGCGACGAGCCGTTCAACCTGCTCGACATCGTCCTTGAGCAGGCTCAGGAGGTCCGTTCCGCCCGCGAGGACCTCGCTGCCCTCCGCTTCCAGCAGGCTCACCGCCTGCTCAACCGTCGCGGGCGCCGCGTAGCTGAAGGGTCGCATCAGGCAATCCCCCCACGGCCCGCCAGCGCGTCCAGCACACGGTCCGGCGTCAGCGGCAGGTAGGGCACGCGCACGCCGATTGCATTCGCCACCGCGTTGCTGATCGCGGCCCCGGGCGAGATCACGGGAGGCTCTCCCAGGCCGATCACGCCCCGTTCGTCGTAACCGGGGCCGGTCATCATGTGCACTTCCAGCGATCCGACATCCAGGAGACCCGCCAGCTTGTAGAACTCCATGTCCGCGTTCAGCAGACGCCCGGTGACCGGATCCGGAATCCACTCTTCGAACAGCGCATAGCCGACACCCATGATCAGTCCGCCGTAGACCTGGCTCTCCGCCAGCCGCCGGTTGACGATCAGGCCGCAGTCCTGCACCGCGATCATCCGCTCGACGTGGACCACGCCGGTGTCCATGTCCACTTCGACTTCCGCGATCTGCACGCCGCCGACGCCGCTCGAAATCAGCCGTCCAGGGCCCGGGTTGCGCCCCTGGGCACTGACCGGCGCGCCGCCGATCCGCGATGCGGCTTCGGTCCAGGACATCGAGCGCGACGGCTCGCCTTCCACGAACACGCGGCCGCCGGCCGCCGTCAACTGTTCCGGGTCCGCCTCCAGCCCGGGCGCGACTCGCGTCAGAACCTCGCGCAGGGCGTCCTGCGCCGCTCGACGGGTCGAGGCGCAGACTCCGCCGACCGTCGAACTGCCACCGGACGGACCCGACTGCGGGAACCGGTTGTCGCCCAGGGATACCCGCACCTGGGGCAATTCGAGGCCGAACGTCTCGGCCAGCACCTGGGCAACGATCGTGCGCGTCCCCGTACCGATGTCCTGGGAGCCGAGCCGGGCCTCCACCGCACCGTCGGGATGCACGGTCACGTCGCAGTTGCTCGCGTGGCCGCGCCCGCCCCAGGTGTGAATCGAAACGCCCAGGCCGCGCTGGAGAGCGCTGTCCCGGGACCTCTTGCGCGGCTGCCAGCGTTCCTTCCACCCGGCCATCCCGGCGGCGATGCCGAGTTCTTCCCGGTACACGTCGGCGCGGCCGGTGAACTCGAGGTTCCGGTCCAGGAACTCGATCGGGTCGAGGTCCAGCTCATTCGCCAGGTCATCCAGGCTGGCCATCGTCAGGAAGCACGCCTGGGGGTGATTGGGCGCCCGCCAGGCCCGCGATCCGGCCAGGTTGGTCGGCACGGACGTGTGGCGGAGGCGCCGGTTCGGCAACCTGCTGAACACATACGGCAGCGGTGTCTGGCCGGTGCCCGGCAAGCCGCCCGAACCCCAGGAGTCCGAATCCCAGGCCACCAGTTTGCCCTGCTCGTCCGCCGCCACCCGGACCCGGGCGAAAGCGGACGGCCGGCTCCCGGCCACCGACACTTCCTGGTCCCGGTCCAGGAACAGCTTGACCGGCGCGCCGGCCTCGCGAGCGAGTTCCGCACCGACGATCCCCCAGCGGTCCGGTGAGAACTTGGAGCCGAAGCCGCCGCCCATGTACTCGGTCCGGATCCGCACCTGGGTCGCCGGTATGCCGAGTTCCGAGGCGAACTGGCCCGCCAGAGTGGAGACCGCCTGCGTCGAGGCATGAACCTCGAGTTCGTCGCCGTCCCAGGACGCGACCTGACCGTGCGGTTCGAGACACATGTGGGCCATCTGCGGCATCCCGAGCGTCTGCTCCACCGTGCGATGGGCGGAGGCGAAGGCGGCGTCCGGGTCTCCGTCGGTGCGCTCGGAACCCGGCTGGGCCGCCGGCGCCCGGTCGCGGTGCTTCTCCGTGACGAAGTGAGGCAGGACCTCGTACTCGACCTGGATCGCACGCAGCGCGTCGCGCGCGATGTCCTCGGTGTCGGCAGCGACCGCGGCCACCTCGTCGCCCGCCCACTGGATCTCGGAACCCTCGCCCTGGATCACGTGGACGACGCGCACGCCGGGAATCGCTTCCGCCGCCGATGTGTCGAGCGCCACGATCCGGGCATGGGCGTGGGGACAGGTCAGGATCTTCGCGGCCAGAAGACCCGGCGGATTCTGGTCCGACGGATATCTGGCGAAGCCGGTCGACTTGACCGGACCGTCCAGGCGGGTCCGGCGGCGGCCGATCTGGCCTCTACGGTCCACCTCGGGCCAGGAGTAGTCAGCCACCGACGTTCCCTCCGCCGTGTCCGCCACCGTGGCCCGGTCCACCGACCACGGCGCGGATGCCCATGTAGGTCCCGCAGCGGCAGAAGTTGCCGCCCAGTCCGGCTTCGATCTCCTCCTCGCCCGGGGCCGGGTTGCGCGCCAGCAGCGCCGCGGTGGCGACGACGAAGCCCGGCGTGCAGTAGCCGCACTGCTGCGCGTCGTTCTCGACGAAGGCGCGCTGGACCTCGTGCATGGCTTCCGGCGAGCCCAGTCCCTCGACGGTCGTGATGCTGCGCCCGGCGGACTCGATCAACAGGCGGCTGCACGCGTAGATCGGCTGGCCGTCCTCGAGCACCGTGCAGGCGCCGCAGGTGCCGCGGTCGCAGACTTTCTTCGGGCCTGTCGTGTCCAGGACATCGCGCAGCCCGTCGAGCAGCGTGACCCGCGGTTCCACTTCCAGGCGGCGGACGGCGCCGTTCACTTCGAGTTCGACTTCGACCGGGTCGGGCCCGGCGATCGGGACGCCGTCTGCATCGTTCGCCGCGGCAGCAGCAGCCGCGTCGCCCGGCAGCAGCCCCGCCGCCAGGCCACTCGAAAGGGCCCCGGCGGCGCCGCCACGCAGGAACGACCGGCGAGAGAATCCGGATCCCTTTGCGTCGTCGCTCACGCGTCTTTCCTTCCAGTGAGAGTTGCCCACTCTAGCAGCCCGCGGCGCAGGTTCAGGGCCCCACCGCGCCCGAATCCCGATGCCGCAACCGACTGCACACCTCGACGAACTGCGACAGGCCGTCCGCGGTGAGCATTCCCCGTAGCTCCTGGTCCCGGACCACCCAGAGCGCTCGCGCCGAGCTTTGCAACTGCCGCAGCACCTCCATCAGGTCGCAGTCCTCGGTCACGGTCAGCGGCTGGCGGTTCATCAGTTCGAGCAGCGGGGTGTCGCCCGGGCAACGGGCGACCAGGTCGAGCAGGCGCTCGCGGTCCACCTCGCCCGCGACCCGTCCCCAGCCATCCACGACCGGGAACTGCCGCTGGGTCGTGGAGAGCAGAAGGCGCACCGCCCACTCGATCGTGTCCTGCGGCGCCAGCCGTTCGCAGCGGGTCATCATCGCCTCGCCGGCGCGACGACCCTGCAGGACCTGCAGCGTCCGCACCAGGGAGGATTCCCGGCTCGCACCGACGAGCACGAAGAAGGCGGTCAAGAGCAGCAGAATGCTGAACGCCATGCCCCCCGGCCACGGCACGAGCGCCGCCACACCTAGCAGCGCGGCCAGCACCATCCCCAGCCGGGTCGCGATCTTGGTCGCCCGTTCCTGACCCAGGAAGGAGGACAGCGCCGAGCGGAGGATACGGCCGCCGTCGAGGGGAAACGCGGGCAGCAGATTGAGCGCGAACAGGCACAGATTGCCGAACAGCAACCACTGCAGTGCCGAAGGCAGGTCGACGACGGGGCCGACGCCCCACGGCGGCAGCCCGGCCAAGACCAGCCCGAAGAAAAGCGTCGTCGCCAGACCCAGGTTCACCAACGGACCGGCCGCCGCGATCGCCAACTCGGCCCTGCCCTGCGGATAACCGTCCAGGCGGGCCACGCCCCCGATCGGCGTCAAGACGATCTCGCGCGTCTCGATCCCGTACCGGCGAGCAGTCAGCGCGTGGCCCAACTCGTGAACGACGACACTCGCCAACAGCCCCACGACGACCAGGCCAACCATCGCGACGCTGCTCTGCATGTCCGGCGCCAGCACCGCCAGCCAGACCAGGAGCAGGATGAACGTGAAATGGACCCGCACGCGGATGCCGAACAGATTGAACATCGGAAACGCGAGCCTGCCGATCAATGGTCTCATCCCACGCGCCTCCTGCCGGCTTCTCCGGCGCCGCTCAGCAGCCCGGCGAGCCGTTCCAGCCCCGAGACCAGCATCCGCTCGCTGCAGGCGTACGACAAGCGGATGTGGCCCTCGCAGCCGAAAGCCGAACCGGGGGTCGTCGCCACGCCGGCCTCATCGAGCAGACGGCGACTGAACGCCGCGGAGTCGGGGCAGTCCTCGTCGAACCAGGCGCTCACGTCCGGGAACGCATAGAAGGCGCCGGCCGGCGGCGGGCAAACGACGCCCGGAATCCGGTCCAGCTCCGCCAGCAGGAGCCGGCGACGCCGTGCGCACGCCGCCACCAGGTCTGCCGCCTCGGGCGGTTCCCTCTCGAGCACCGCCTCGGCGCCGGCCATCGCGAACGAGGTCGCGTTCGAGGTCACGTGGCTCTGCACCGCGGCCGCCGCGGCCACCACCGAAGGGGCGCCGAGCAGGTAGCCGAGCCGCCATCCGGTCATCGCGTACGTCTTCGAGAAGGAACCCACGAGGACGACCGTCTCCGGATACCTCGCCGCCAGGGACGCCACGCTGGCGTGCCGCTTGCCGTCGTAGACGAACCGCTCGTACGTCTCGTCGGAGATCAGCAGGGCGTTCCGCTCGGCGCAGGCGGCCGCGATCCGCTCCAGATCGAGGATCGACACGACCGCGCCGGTCGGATTGCAGGGCGAGTTGACGATCACCGCGCGCGTGCGTTTCGACATCGCCTCGAGCAGCGGTTGGGCCCGGATCGCGAAGCCGTCGGCGGCCGCCATCGGCACCGTGACCGCAGCAGCACCCGCAAGCCTCACCTGGGCCGGGATGCTGACCCAGGCCGGCGTCGGCACGACGACCTCGTCGCCCGCGGACAGAAACGCTTTGGCGAGCTGGTACAGGGCAGCCTTGGCGCCCACGGTGACCAGCACGTTGGCCGCGCCCCAGGGTGCTCCCCGGGCGCCGTACCGGGCCGCGAGGCCGGCTCTGAGTTCGGGCGTGCCTTCGAGCACCGTATACTTCGTCCGGCCCTCGTCGAGGGCTCGTTGTGCAGCCCTTACCGCTGTCTCCGGCGAGGGGAAGTCGGGCTCTCCGGCTCCCAGGTCGAACACCTCGACCCCCTCGCGGCGCAGCTCGGCCACCCGCCGGGAGACAGCCATCGTCGCCGACTCGCGCTCACCGGAAGGCATGAAGCAGGATCGTAGCAGCAGGTTGGGGGCAGGAGCGGCGGTTGCCGTCGCCGCGGTCCTGTGCCTCGCGGCGGTCGCGGGAGGCCAGTTCCGACCGCCTCAGATGGCTTCGCTCGAGGCCTTCACCGACCGCACGTCCTACGCTCCCGGCGAGGCAGTGCGCATCGCCGCCGTGATCACGATCGAAGACGGCTGGCACATCCAGAGCAACACGCCGAGTTTCGACTACCTGATCCCCACCGAGATCGCCTTCGAGCTGCCCGCCGGCTGGCCGCAGCCCGCCGTCAGCTACCCCGACCACGTGATGTGGGAGTTCGGGTTCTCGGAGGAGCTGCTGGCTGTCTACGAGCACGAGGCGGTGATCCACGCGGACCTCGACCTGCCCGCGGACGCGCCAGCCGGCGCCGTCGACGTGTCCGCCGAACTCACCTACCAGGCCTGTGACGACATCCAGTGTCTGCCGCCGGTCACCGCCGAGGCAACGGTTCAACTCGAGATCGGCGCCACCGGCGAGCCGACCGGCCATCCAGCCTTCGACGCCCCTCCGGCAGAGTCGGCCGGCGCCTCCGCCGGCGCCATCGGACTCTTCGCGGCGCTGATTCCGGCCCTGCTCGGCGGACTGATCCTGAACGGCATGCCGTGCGTGCTGCCGATCGTCTCGCTCAAGCTCTTCGGACTGGCCCAGGCTTCGGGCCGTCCCCGCCGGGAGATCACGGCGGGCGCCCTGATGACGACGCTGGGTATCCTCGTCTCGTTCTGGGTGCTCGCGGCGGCGACGCTCCTGGCCCGCTCGGCCGGCCAGGCAGTGGGCTGGGGAATCCAGTTCCAGAACCCCCTGTTCGTCACCTTCCTGGTGCTCGTCCTCACCCTGTTCGCCCTGAACATCTGGGGTCTGTTCGAGATCCAGTTGCCGCACGCGATGACCAAACGTCTGGGAGGCGGCCGCAGCGAGGGCTACTCCGGGCACTTCTTCTCCGGCGTCTTCGCCACCCTGATGGCGACCCCGTGCTCCGCGCCCTTCCTCGGCACCGCGGTCGGCTTCGCGCTGAGCCAGCCGGGAACTACGATCGTGACCGTCTTCACCGCGGTCGGCGTCGGACTCGCGGCCCCCTACCTGCTGCTCGCCGCGGTCCCCAACGCGGTCAAGATGCTGCCGAAACCCGGCGAGTGGATGGCGACGCTGCGGGGGATCATGGGCTTTCTGATCGCCGGCACGACGGTCTGGCTGCTTTACGTCCTAGCCGCCCAGATGGACAGCGCCCGCCTCGCCTTTCTCGAGATCGGGCTTCTCGTCCTGGCCCTCTTCATCTGGTTGCAGGGCCGGACAAAGAGAACGGCGCCGCGCATCCTCGGACGCGTCGGCGCGGTGGCCGCGGCCGTCTTCGTGCTGGTTCTGGCGAACGGCGCACCGGCCCTTTCCGGCGGCGGCGGATCCGGACCTGCCACGCAACACGTCCTCAACTGGGTTCCCTTCGACCCTGTCCAGGCGGAAACCCTCGCCGTGGAGGGACGGCTCGTCTTCGTAGACGTCACCGCGGACTGGTGCGCCACCTGCAAGGTGAACGAGAGTCTCGTCCTCGAGACCGAGGAGACGGCCGCCCTCTTCACCCGCTACGACGTCGTGGCGATGCAGGCCGACTGGACCAATCGGGACGACGGCATCGCCCGCTATCTGGCGAGCTTCGGACGCTACGGCATCCCCTTCTATGCGCTCTACCGGCCGGACCAGGAGCCGCACGTCTTCAGCGAGCTTCTCCGGAGAGGCAGGCTGGAAGAGGCGATCCGGAGTTCAGCCGGCGGCGAGGTCGCGGCGCAATAGCGCGCCAGATCAGACAGACGGCCGTGGCGCCGCCACCTGCACGTCCCCTTCGTCCTCGCTCCCGAGCAGGAAGATCTGGTCCAGCCGCCGCACGGAGGCGCCGGCGTCGAAGTCCAGGCAGAGATCCGCTCCGTCCAGCATCCCCGTCTCGCCGAGCCCGGTCTCGTCGCCCAGCAGGACCACCCACCGGTCCCCGACCCGGACGAGGTCGCCCGGCGCCGGCGAGCCCGCGTCCGGAGCACGCCACGACAGGCTGCCGTCGAGCGACGCAAGCTGCCAGTTCAGGTCATCCCAGCCGACACCACCGGCATCCAGCAGCTCCTGCAGCAGGGTCACGCGGCTGAAGGCGAGCCGGTCGCCGTGGAGCGCCTGGAGGCGCGCCAGGGCCGCCTCATCCCACTCGCCGTCGCCGCGAACGATGCCCGGCAGCCCGAACACCGCCGACGGGACGCGCAGCGCGTCGGGCAGGCGCGCCTCGACCCGGGTCGCGCCCGGGAGGGCGTCGGACTTCACCCGCTGATCCGGAACCAGGGCGTTCTCGTCCAGCGAAGTCTCCACCCAGACCTGGTACCGAAGTGTTCCGAAGTCCCGGTCGACAGGCGGGCCGTCGTCCTCCACCCAACTGTCGAAGTAGGCCTCGAGCGTGCCGTCGATCGACCACGCGCTGCCCCACTCGGGCTGAAAGAACTCCTCGTAGCCAAAGTTCTCGAGGTCGGCGCCGTTCTCCACCTCGCGAAAGGGGAGACCGTTCTCGACGCTGAACCAGAGCACCCTGACCCGGCCGAGCACGCTCAGCTCTTCCACCGGCAAGGCATCGACCTCCCGGCCGTCGAGCACCACCCGGGGGGTAGCGCTGTAGTACACGGCCTCGCCGTCTCCGCCGCGCTGCGCCTCGACGACCGCATGCAACCGGAAGCCCTCGCCGGCGCCGAGTTCGACCGTGCCCGTCCTCGCCACGCCCTCGTCCCCGACCTCCACGCCGACCCAGGCCCGGACCAGCCTGGGCGCCCTCGCCTCCTGCGCCTTTGGCGCGAACCACAGAACGACCGCCGCTACGGCGACGATGCCGGCCACGATCGCGAACAGCAGGAAATTCCGGCGCACGCTCGCGATCTTATGTCGGCAGCACGGAGCGGAAGGTGAGCCGATGCAGCGGCGTCGGCCCCAGTTCCTTCAGCGCGGCGCGGTGATCCTCCGACGCGTACCCCTTGTGGCGGGCAAACCCGAAACCCGGGTACTGCCGGTCGTACGCCGCCATCAAGCGGTCCCTGTCCGTCTTGGCGATGATCGAGGCGCAGGCAACGGCGAAACTGAGCGAATCGGCCCGCACCAGGGGCACCAGCGGCACGTCGGCGCCGCATACGTCCACCGCCTCGAGCCGCACGGCATCGACGAGGGCGACGGCTGGGCGCACCCGCAGTGACCGCAGCGCGCTCCGCATCGCCCAACGGGTGGCTTCGAGCACGTTGATGCGGTCGATCAAGGCGGCGTCGCCCCTGGCAACCGACCAGGCGACCGCCCGCTGCCTGATCGCTCCGGCCAACCGCTCACGCTGCCGCGCGGACAGCCGCTTGCTGTCGTCGACCCCCGGAATCAGGATGTCCGGGGTGACCACCACCGCCGCCGCGACGACCGGGCCGGCCAGGCAGCCTCGACCTGCCTCGTCAACTCCGGCGACGAGCCCGTAGCCGGCCGTCGCGAACTGCTGCTCGAGCCCACGCATCAGGCGCAAGCGGTACGTCTCGGCGATCAGCGCCGCCAAACCCGTCGCGGACTTCGAGTTCGTCAGCGCTTGCGGAGCTCCTCGATGCGGGCGGCGCGGCCGCGCCGCTTGCGGAGGTAGTAGAGCTTGGCGCGGCGGACCTTGCCCCGGCGCACGACCTCGATCTGTCCGATCACCGGCGAATGAAGCGGGAAGATCCGCTCGACACCGATGCCGCCCGAGACCTTCCGCACGGTGAACGTCTCCCGGGTGCCGCTGCCGCGGCGGGAGATCACCACGCCCTGGAAGATCTGGATCCGCTCCTTGGCGCCCTCTCTGACCCGAACGTGGACCTTGACCGTGTCACCGGCCCGAAAATCGGGCAGGCCCTGCTGCACGTACTCCTGCTCGACTTGCTGTAGATCGTGCATTGCGTGTCACCTGTGCCTGAACCGCAGTTCTGACCCCGCGGCTTCGTTATCAGCGG
>JAGWAG010000064.1 GCA_021296535.1 Acidobacteriota bacterium
TGGGCTCGGTGTGCTGCGCGGCAGGGTAGCGCTCCTTCGCGGGGACCGGGAAACGGCCGGGCGCTCCTTCGAGGAGGCCCGGGCCGCCCGGGGCGCGGACGCCCTCGTCGCTTCGTTCGAACTCGCTCGGCTGGCCTGGGAGCGGGGCGAGATCGAGGCGGCAACCTCAGGCTTCTACGGCATGATCGACGCCTACAACCGCGGCGCCGCCGATACGGCCGAGGAACTCGTTGCCGTGGGGCAGGCTTGCCAGTTCCTGGGGCGCGACGATCCGGAACTGTTCAAGGACGCGCTGCGGGCCTACGACGAGGCGGTGGCGCTCGCTCCTTCCTGGCCGGTGCCTCGCATCCGGCTCGGCGAGCTGTTCCTCGAGAAGTACGACAGCAGCCAGGCCCGTTCGTCGCTGACCGACGTACTGCGGTCGAATCCCCGTCACGCGGAGGCGTTGCTCGCGATGGCGCAAACGATGCGCTTCGACGGCGACCCCCGAGCCCAGGGCGTCCTGGACTCCGCTCTGGAGGTCAACCCGAACCTGATTCCGGCGCGCGTGTTCCGGGCCCGTCTCCGGTTTCAGGCCGAGCGCTTCGCGGAGGCGAGAGAAGAGGCGGAGAAGGCGCTCGAGATCGACCCGGGTTCGCTCACCGCCCAGACCCTGCTCGCTGCGGCCGCGTTCCTGGAGGGTCGCGACGAGGACTTCGCGGCCCTCCGCGACGGCGTGCTCGCCGACAATCCGCGCTATGCCGACCTGTTCAACGACCTCGCCGACGCCAGCGTCGACAACCGGCTTTATCCAAAGGCGCGGGACTTCGCGGCCGAGGCCGTACGGATCGACCCGAAGTCCTGGCGGGCCTACGGCCTGCTGGGCATGAACCAGCTCCGGCTGGGGGATATCGAGGCCGGAAGGGCGAACCTCGAGACTTCCTTCGCTGGCGATCCGTACAACGTCTGGACGAAGAACACGCTCGACCTGCTCGACACGTTCGGCGAGTACCGGAAAGTCGAGAGCGAGCACTTCGAGTTCCACATCCACGATCGCGAGGCGGAACTGCTGGCCCCCTACATGGTCGAGCTGGCGGAGGAGGCCTGGGCGACGCTGGCCGAGCGCTACCGCTTTGAACCTCCGACGCCCATTCGCGTCGAGGTCTATCCGTCGCATGCCGACTTCTCGGTTCGCACCGTCGGGCTGGCCGGGCTCGGCGCGCTCGGCGTCTGCTTCGGGCCGGTGATCGCTCTCGACTCGCCGTCGGCACGCCAGGTCGGCCACTTCAACTGGGGCGGCACGCTCTGGCACGAGATCGCCCATACGTTCACGCTGCTCGTCACGGATTCGAGGATCCCCCGCTGGTTGACCGAGGGGTTGTCGGTGTTCGAGGAGCGACGTGCGCGGCCCGGCTGGGGCGACGACGTACAGGTCGGCTTTCTTACCGCGCTGCGCGACGAGGAGCTGCTGGGCATCGCTGAGATCAACGATGGCTTCGTGCGGCCGAAGTTCCCCAACCAGATCGGGTTGTCCTACTTCCAGGCATCGCTGATCAGCGAGTGGATCGAGGAGAACTACGGCTTCGACGCGATTCTCACGATGCTCGCGGGCTATCGCGACGGCAAGAGCACGGAGGAAGTGTTCGAGGAGGCGATGTCCCTCGCCCTGGAAGACTTCGACGAACGGTTCTTCGGCCATCTCCGCACGCGCTACGGTGCCGCCATCGCGTCGCTCGGCGAGGCGCCGCCGGAGCCTGACGAGGAGGAGCGGGAAGCAGGCGAGGGCGGACCGTCCCGCGCGCCGACACGCAACCCGTTCGCGACCCGCGGACCGGATCTCGACGCCCTTGCGCGCGCGGCGAAGGAGAGCCCTGACGACTTCAGAATCCAGATGACCTACGGCGCGGCCCTGTTCCGCGAGGAGCGCTTCGAGGAGGCGGAGGCTCCGCTGTTGCGCGGCCGTGACCTGTTCCCGGACTACGTGGGTCCCGGGAACGCCTACACTCTGCTGGCCGAAATCTACCGGCAGCAGGAACGCGAGGACGAGGCGATCGAGGCGCTCAACACGTTGGTGGCAAGCAACGAGATGGCCTGGGATGAGCATCTGGCTCTGGCCGGACTGCTCGAGAGCGCCGGCCGCACCGAGCAGGAGGCGGAGATTCTGGAGCGGTCGCTCTACATTTCACCGTACGATCTGGAGGTGCACAGCCGTCTCGCCGAACTCGCCTCGGCCTTGGGCCGCTTCGAACTTGCCGTGCGGGAACGTGCCGCCCTGGTCGCTCTCGATCCGCCGGACCGCGCCGTCGCGCTCTACGAGCTGGCGGTGGCCCAGCATCACGCCGGTAAGCCGGAGCAGGCGCGCCGGTCGGTGCTGCGAGCGCTCGAGGTGGCGCCCGGCTACGACCCCGCGCAGGAACTCCTGCTCGACCTGGTGGGGGAGGGGGAGGGGACGCCGCGGGCGCCCGGTTCTCGCCGCTGTGGTCGTCCTTGCCGCCCTGGCGGGCGCCCTGTTCGCTCGCGACGACTTCTGGCGGGCCCCGAAGGTGGAGACGCCGTCGTTTCCCTATTCGGGCGGCTTCACCTTCGCCCGGATCAAGTTCGAGCCCACCCAGTGGGGGAGCGGTCCGTTCATGTGGGGCCTGGATCTCAAGTGGAACCACGACTATCCGGACGCGGAACGGAACTTCACCCGGATCGTCGACGAGATGACCCACATCGACGTGTTCACGGGTGGCGGCAACGTGATCGAACTGACCGATCCACGGCTCTTCGAGCATCCCTGGGCCTACCTCTGCGAAGCGGGCTTCTGGAACCCGACCGAAGAGGAACTCGCCAATCTCCGCTCCTACCTGTTCAAGGGCGGCTTCCTGGTCGTCGACGACATCTTCGACCGGCCCGGCTATCCGATCTACTGGGAGAACACGGAGCGGCAGATGGGGCGCCTCCTGCCCGGCTACGAACTGGTGCCGATGACGATCGACCATCCGGTGTTCCGTGCCTTCTTCCCGCTCGAGGATCTGGACTTCGATCTCAACCTTCCCGGCATATTTCCCGTGCGCGGCAAGATCTACGGCGTCTTCGAGGACAACGATCCGACCCGGCGGCTGATGGTCGCCATCAACTACAACATGGACATTGGCGACTTCTGGGAATGGTCGGAGTACGCCATCTACCCGGTCGACGTGACCCAGAAGGGCTTCAAGCTGGGCGTGAACTACCTGATCTACGGCATGACTCACTGAGACGCCCCCGGATTCCGACGGAGCCTTCCAACTGATCCCCCGAACAATCGCCGAACGATGGAGAACTCGATGAACGACACCCTTGACGACACCCCGGAACAGGCGGTCGACGGCGCGCCTGGCGGCCAGGGCCTGACCAGCGAGAGCGACGTGGAACTGGCGGCTCGGCTGGCGGCGGGCAGGGAGCAGATCATGACCCAGCTCGCCAAGCAGATCGTCGGCCAGGAAGACGTGCTGGGGCAGGTGTTGATGACGCTCTTCGTCGGCGGCAACAGCATCCTGACCGGGGTACCAGGGCTGGCGAAGACCCTGATCGTGCAGACGGTGGCCCAGATTCTCGACCTCGACTTCAGCCGTATTCAGTTCACGCCCGACCTGATGCCGAGCGACATCACCGGCACGGACATCATCCAGGAGGATCAGGACACGGGGCGGCGCGAGATGGTCTTCATGCAGGGGCCGATCTTCGCTCAGATCGTGCTCGCGGACGAGATCAACCGGACGCCGCCCAAGACCCAGGCGGCGTTGCTCGAGGCGATGCAGGAGCACCGGGTCACCGTGCAGGGTCGCACCTACGACCTGCAACAGCCGTTCTTCGTCTTCGCGACCCAGAACCCGATCGAACTGGAGGGGACGTACCCGTTGCCGGAAGCCCAGCTCGACCGCTTCATGTTCAACATCGTGATCGACCATCTGCCCGAGGACGAGGAAATGGAGATCGTCGACGCGACGACGACCGTGCGGGAGTTCACGCTGGAGACCCACGTCACGGGAGCCGACCTGCGCGCGTTTCACCGCCTGGTAAGGCGGGTACCGATCGCCGATCCGATCCTGCGCTACGCCGTCCACCTGGTGCGGATGACGCGGCCCGACACGCCGGAGGCGCCGGACTTCGTGAACCGGTGGGTGCAGTACGGGGCGAGCGTCCGGGCGGCCCAGTTCATGGTGCTCGGGGCCAAGGCCAAGGCGTTGATGGACGGCCGCTACCACGTCGCGCACGAGGATGTCCGCGCCCTCGCGGCGCCGGTCATGCGGCACCGCATCCTGACCAACTTCCATGCCGAGTCGGAGCGGATCACGACGGACGAGATCGTTACCCGGCTGTTGGAGTTGGCGCCGGTGACGGCGAGCAGAATGAAGTGATGGCCAGGAGAGTGGTGCTGAACAGTCGGAGATCGCGGGTCAGAGGACCCGCGTCACGGTCAGAAGACCCGCGTCACGTTGGCGCCGGTGACGGCGAGCCGGATGAAGTGATGGAAGAGCGGGGATGAGTTACGGCCGGTTCGTCGACACGGGGACGCTGAGTCGCATCAGCAGTCTGGATCTGCTCGCCAAGACGGTGGTGGAGGGCTTCGTCAGCGGCCTTCACCGTTCACCGTTCCTGGGCCGTTCGATGGACTTCGCCGAGTACCGGGCCTATCAGCCGGGCGACGACATCCGCCGCGTGGACTGGAAGCTCTTCTGCCGTACCGACCGTTTCTATGTCAAGGAGTTCGAGGCGGACACGAACACGAACCTGACGATCGGGCTCGACGTCTCCCGCTCGATGGATTTCGGCACCGGGGCGTTGACCAAACTGGACTACGGGCGCTATCTGGCGGCGTGCCTTGGCTATTTCGCGTCCAAGCAGAAGGACCGCATCGGCCTGGTGACCTTCGACAACAAGCTGGTCGACTTCGTGCCGCCGGCAGCCAAGCACCTCCAGGTCGTCCTGCACACGATCGACCGCATCGAGCCGGGCGGGGGAGGCAGCCTGCGCGAACCGCTTCTCGAAGTCGTGGACACAGTGCGCCGGCGGAGCATGGTCGTCCTCATCTCGGACTTCTACGAGGATCCGGAGACGGTGATCAAGGCGGCGGCAGGGTTCCGGCACAAGGGCAACGACGTGATCCTCTTCCACCTGCTCGACCCGGCGGAACTCCGCTTCGAGTTCGAGGGCGAGCTCGATCTTCGCGACCTGGAGACCGGCACGCGGCAGGCGGTCATGCCGGACGTGCTCCGCGACCAGTACCTGGACCTGATTCGCGAGCACACCCAGACACTCGATCGGTCCCTGATCGAGGCCGGTATCGACTACACGCTGGTCGACACATCGCAACCCCTCGACGCGGCGCTCTACAGCTACCTGTCGGCCCGCCTGCACGCGATGAAGACGAGGTGACGGGTGGGCCTGCTCGCACCCCTGTTCCTGCTCGGCCTCGCGGCGGTCGCGGTGCCGGTCATCATCCACATGCGTTTGCGTCATCGCAGCCGGATGGTGCCGTTCCCGTCGCTTATGTTCATTTCCAGGGCGCCCTACCGCTCCGTGCGCCGGCGTCGTCTGCGCGATCTCCTGCTTCTGGCGCTACGCTGCCTGGCGCTGGCGCTCCTGGCTGTGGCCTTCGCGCGGCCCCTGTTTCAGGGCGATGCGGCGGCGAACGCGGCGGCGGCCAACCGGCTGACCGTCGTGCTGCTGGACAACTCGTTCAGCATGGGCTTCGGCGGCAGGTGGCAGCGAGCCACGTCGGCGGCAGCCTCGGCATTCGACGGGATGAGTGCGGTGGATCGCGGGGCTCTGATCGTCTACTCGGATCAGGCCGCGATGGTGGCCGCGCCGACCGCGGACGGCGCCCTGCTGGCGACGCTGGCCCGGGAGACGGAGCTCGTACCGCGTGCCACGTCCCTTCTGCCCGCGATTCAGGTGGCCCGGGGCGTCCTCGCGGATGCGGGAAGCGCCGCCGCGCGAGAACTCGTGATCGTCAGCGACTTTCAGCGTTCCTCCTGGGCGCCCGACAACGTGGCGGCCTTGCCCCAGGGCGTTGAACTGCGTCTGGTCGATGTCCGTTCGGAAGAAGAGGACGAGGTCAATGCGGCGGTTACCGACGTGGTGCTCGACCACGCCCGCATGCCTTCCGGAGGGGCGGGTGCCGGCGAGGCGGGAGAGGGCGCCCGGGAACGCGTCGGCATCGCGGCGCGGGTCAGCTATCAGGGGGTCGGCGCCGCTGCCGATCCGGAGCGAGCGCCCGAGCCCCTGCGGGCGGAAGTCGATCTGCTCTTCGACGGCGAGGTGATCCAGACACGCGCCGTGGAACTGCCGCTGGATTCGTCGACGATGGTCAGTTTCGCTCCCGAGGTGCTGGAGCGCGAGCGGACCACGCGGGGCACGGTGCGCCTGCGCGAGGACGCCCTCGCCACGGACAACGAGTTTCACTTCGTGCTGTCTCCCGCTCACGAGGTCGGCGTCCTGGTCATCGAACCCGGCGGGGGCCGGCGCCGCAGCCGGTACCTCGAGGAAGCCCTGTCGCTCGGGCGCCGTCCCTTCCTGCGGGTGAACCGGGTCCAGGCCTCCGGGTTTCAGCCTGCGATGCTGGAAGGCAAGTCCGTCGTCGTGATCAACGACTCGGCGCAGCAGCTTCCCGCCGCGGCGGACGCGGCGGTCGTCCGTTTCGTCCGCGAGGGCGGGGGCCTGCTGATCGGAGTCGAGCGCGGCCTGAACTCGACCTCCGCCCTGCTCGGGGAGTTCGGAGTCGAAAGTACGCAGCAGGTGGACCGGCTGGCCGGCACACCCGGAGCGCTGGCCTGGTTCGACACCGGCCATCCGGTCTTCGATGTCTTCGCGGCGGCGAGGAGCGGGGACTTTTCCTCGGCGTCGTTCTTCCGCTACCACCGGCTGGAGACACCCGAGGGTGCAATGCCGATCGCCCTGTTCGACGACGGGGCGCCGGCTCTGCTCGACCTGATGCCCGCTCGGGCAGAGGACGGGGTCGCCGATGCCGCCTCGGGCCGGGCCGGGCGTGTGCTGGTGCTCCCCACGTCGTTCGACACCTTCTGGAACACCTTGCCGCTGCAAGCCGTGTTTCTTCCCTTCGTCCATCGTTCAATGGAGTACCTGGCCGGCTACGCGTTGCCCCGTTCGTGGTACCGCGTGGGCGAGGTCGCCTCGGTCGAGTTGCCCGGTACGGTCGGAAGCGAAGGCGATGGGTACATCTCCGTCGCTCCGTCCGGCAGGGAACGCCGCCTGGGCACAGGCGGTGGCGATCTACTGCTCGATGTGGAAGAGCCCGGTTTCTACGACTTCCGGGAGGTGCGGGCCGACGTGACTTCCGAGCGTCTGACCCTCGCGGCCAACGTGCCGGTGTCGGAGTCGGACTTGGGCGGGCTTGATGTGGATGAGTTCGCGTCCCGGATTCGACCGGATCAGGCCGAGGACGCCGCGGCGTCCCTCGCGACGCCGGTGACGGCGGAGGAGCGGGAGCAGCGGCAGCGCCTGTGGTGGTACCTGATTGCGGCGGCCGCGACGATTCTGGTGGCCGAGGGCCTGTTCGGCAACCGCAGGCGACGTGCCACTGCAGCGCCAGTCGTGACAGCATGGAGCCCCACCGGCGAGGAGACGTGATGGCAGCCAGCTTCGATCCCATCTACGACCCGACCTATGGCGAGCTGATGAGCGTCATTCGGCGCGTGCGGGCGCGGTGGCGCGCGAAGGTCGCACTGCGCGGCCTCGTCATGCTGACAATGGCCGGATTCGCCGCCTTTGCCGTGTCGGTATGGGGCATGGACTACTTCCTCTACAGCGAGGGAGCGGTCCGGATCTTCCGCTGGCTGACCTACGTGGCCCTGATCGCACTCGCCGTTCGGCTGCTGGTCGTACCCCTGGCCCAGCGCGTGTCCAGGCAGCAGGTGGCGCTGTACGTCGAAGAGCACGAGCCGACTCTCAAGGCGTCGGTACTGAGCGCGGTCGAACTTGGACCGGTGCAGCAGGGTTCGGTCCGCGATGCCGAGCGCGTGTCGCCCGAGCTCCAGCGGCGGGTTCTCGAAGAAGCGATCGAACGCTGCGAGAACAGCGGCTTCGCCTCCCGGATCGAGCGCGGATCGCTGCGCCGTTTCTCCGTCGCCCTTGCGGGCGTGGCGGGCGCCGGCATGGCCGCGGTCCTGCTAAGTCCGGCCTTCCTGCAGCACGGTGCGATGCTGCTGTTCACGCCCTGGAAGGCGGCCGCGGCGGACAATCCCTACCAGTTGCGGGTGGGACCCGGCAACATGACGGTGGCTCGCGGATCGGACCAGTTGATCAGCGCGGCCGTCCTCGGTTTCGATCCGGACCGCGTCGAAGTCGCGCTCCGGCCGCTGGACGCGAGCGGCGACCCGCAGGGCGAATGGCGGCAGTGGCCGATGAACCGGGTGAACGCCGAGGTCGACGTGGACGCCGACTTGATGATCGGTGATGTGCGGGCCACCCACGATTTCATCGCCCTGAACTTGCGCGCGGACACGGACTACTACGTCGACGCCTCGGGGGTGCGTTCCCCGATCTACCGCATCCGGGTCAAGGATCTGCCGTACGTGGAGCAGATCGACCTGCAGTACCAGTTCCCCGACTTCAGCGGTCTGTCCGACCGGACGGTCGAGGACGGAGGAGACATTGCCGTACTCGAGGGTACGCGGGTTCTCTTCAGCATTCTGCCGATCTTCGAGGTGCCGGAGGGACGGCTTCTGATCGAAGGCGAGGAACCGATCGACCTCAGTTCGGGAGACGGGAGGCTGACGGCGGCCTACAGGATCAGCGGCAACACGTACTACCGCATCGAGTTGATGGACGACGAGGGCCGCTGGCACCGGGCCTCGGCGGAGTACATGATCACCGCGCTGGAGAATCAGCCCCCGATCGTTCGCTTCACGAATCCCGGCCGCGACATCCAGGTCACCCTGGTCGACGAGGTCTTCGTCGAAGTGGAAGCCGAGGACGACTACGGCGTGAGTCGACTGGGTATCCGCTACGCGATCAATGGCGGCGAGGAGACGGCGCTGAACCTGCTGGACAGCCGGTCGTCGATGAAGAAGGTCAGCGCCGCACACACGCTCTTCCTCGAGGAGATGGAACTGGGCGTCGGAGATTCGATCTCCTACTACGCCGAGGCCTGGGACCGCGGGCGCTCGAAGCCGGTGATCAGCGACATCTACTTCCTGGAGATCAGACCCTTCGACCGGAACTACCGGCGCGCCGAACAGGGCGGCGGTGGCGGCATGGGCGGTGACGGCGGCTTCGACAACACGCTGTCGGTGCAGCAGAAGATGATCATCTCGGCCACCTTCCGCCTGGTCCGGGACGCGGAGGAGTACTCGGACAGGGAGATGTCCGAGAATCTGACGACGGTCGCCCTGATGCAAGGGCGGCTGCGGGACCAGGTCGGCTCCCTGATCACGCGGATGGGCAATCGCGGCCAGCAGTTGCTCGGTGACGAAGAGTTCTCGAAGATCATCGAGTTCCTTCAGCAGGCCGCCACCGAGATGGCGGTCGCACAGAGGGAACTCGAGGCGGAGCGGCCCGACGAGGCGATGACGGTGGAGAAGCGGGCTCTCGCGGCGCTGCAGCGAGCGGAATCCGCGTTCCGTACCCTGACCGTTTCGTTCCAGCAGGGCGGCGGCGGTGGCGGCGGCGGGAACCAGCAGCAGCTCTCGGAGGACCTCGCCGACCTGTTCGAACTGGAGCTCGACAAGCTGCGAAATCAGTACGAGACGGTGCAGCGGGGTGAAGCGGAACAGACCCAGGCCGAGATCGACGAACTGATGCAGAAGTTGCGCGAGCTGGGACGGCGCCAGCAGCGCGAGAACGAACGCCAGAACCGGCTGCGCGGCCGCCAGCAGCAGGGCGGCGGTGGTGGCGGCAGCCAGCAGCAACTGATCGACGAGACCGAGGAACTGGCGCGGCGGCTGGAACGGCTGGCGCGCGAGCAGCAGCGCTCCGAACTTCAGCAGACGACCCAGGCCTTGCGGGAGGCGGTCGAGCAGATGAAGCGGTCACAGGCCGGTTCTTCCGGCTCGCAGTCCAGCGCCGGGGCGCAGGGCATCGCGGCGCTGGACAAGTTGCGCGACGCGCGGCGTCTGCTGGACCGCAACCAACGCCAGCAGCTCGGCCGGGACATGGAGGAGCTCCAGCAGCGAGCGGAGCGCGTATCGCAAATGCAGAGCCGGATCGAGGAGCAGGTCGAAGAGCTGGCGGGACAGGAGGGCGAAGACGGCCGGCGACGGAGCGACCTGACCGCGCAGGAGCGCGCGGAGTTGATCGAGCGGATCATGGAGCGGAAAGACCGACTGACCGACGAAGTTGGCGGTCTGGAGGCTCAGCTCAACCGGATGACCAGGAGCGCCCGCGAAGAGCAACCCGAGGCGGCGCGCAAGCTGCAGGCGTCGGCCGAACTGATTCGGGACGAGCAGTTGAAGGAGAAGATTCGCTACTCGAAGGGCGTGCTGGCCGGCCGGGACGCGGAGTTCGCGCGGTTGTTCGAGGGTCAGATCCGCCAGGACATCGACGAAGTGGCAGAGCGGATCGCCGAGGCGCAGGCGAGCGTCGGGGAAGGCGGAGGCAACGGTCAGGAGCGGATGCTCGAGCAGGCTCGCGATCTGGTGGAGAACATGTCCTCATTCGAGGCCCGTCTGCGAGACCGTGCCGATGCCGGCAGGCGGCTCGGCCAGCGTCCCGGGAGGCAGGGCGAACAGGAGGACGGCCAGGAACAGAATGGCCAACAGCAGGGCGGCCAACAGCAGGGCGGTGAGCAGTCCGGCGGCCAGCAGCAGGGCGGTCAGCCGGGTGATTCCTCACAGCAGGGTGGCGCCCGCAACCAGGAGGGCGGCGGTCGGGATTGGGGTCGACCCAGCCAGTATGGATCGAGTTCCGGCGGCTTCTACCAGCCCGGCGTCTTCACCACGGAGGACCTGCGGCAGGCCGAACGCGAGTTGAGCCAGCGGCGCCAGGACCTGGACGCGCTGCGACGGGAACTCCGGCGGGAGGGGATGGACACCTCCGACGTGGACCGACTCCTGGGCCAGATGGGCGATCTCGACCTGCTCGGGCTCAACAAGGATCCGCTGGCCCTCGAGTCCCTGCGCCGAGACATCGTCGAAGGACTCCGGCAGTTCGAGTACCGCCTCTGGCGCGAACTGCGCGGCGCCGACACGGAACGCGTCTACCTCGGCAACTCCGATCAGGTCCCTCCCGGCTACCGCGAACTCGTCGACGAGTACTTCCGCAAGCTCGCCAACGACAGCTAGCGACTGCTGCGGCTGCAGGGCGGTGCGCCGAACCGGAGTCGGGTTCACCCGCCCTCCCGGAGATCGGAGGGGAGGGTCTCAGGGGTCGCTCGCGCTTGGTCGGAGGTTGGAGGGATCGGCGCTCGCTCCACTACGCTCGCTCCGGTCAGGTGTTGCCAGCCGCGACGGCACCGGGCGTCGCTCGCTCCGAGTCCCCTGGGACCCTCCCCTCCGATCTCCTCGCGGGCTGGAGGGCGTTGGCGACGACGCGAGCTCGCAGGGTCGAATTCGGTGGCAATCTTCGCCGTCAGCGAACTTTGGAAGGTTGAACGACGAACAGAGTCGAAGCGCCGGGCGATGAACTGGCGGGCGTCAAAGCCCGTCGGAAAACGGTTCCCATGGGGAGCCACGTTGTTCGTCGCGCATGGTCGTCACGGTCACCCGAGCGGTTCCTAGCACCGGTCTCCGACGGTCAATTGGCGGCCATAGAACGCACACGGGTGGTCGAAATCCGTCTAAGTCCTTGAGACCTCCGTTGCAAACGGAGTATCGTCGTCAAGAAGGAAGGGTCGACGTGAGCAGCCAATCGCTTCAAGAGGTCAGCCGGGATCTCCGTCGAGAATTGCCCAGCATCAGGACCGACGTCCGTCGGATTGTCCACGAGGTCTTCCCCGGCCTGCGGTTTACGAACATCTGGGTGCAGCCCGGCAGATCCTGGTACGGCGACGAGGTCGTCGACGTCTGGGCGATCTACGAGGGGGAGGTAGAGGCCCTAGAGCAAGCCGAGGGCCTGATCTCGTTCAGAAGAAGGGTCCGCGATCTGCTCTGGGACCAGGATCTGGACGTAACACCCAGCATCCACATGGTCACGCAATCCGATGCGGGAGACTGGCGTCCTGAAGGCCTCTGACCTTCTCGTCTCCGCCGAGCAGCAGCTCCCCTCTGGCCGCGGGCGGCCGCTGCAGACTCACCTTCGCCGCGCGGTGAGCACCGTCTACTACGCCCTCTTCCACTCCTTGGCGCAGTGTTGCGCGGATACTCTGATCGGCAAGACCCTTCGAAGGACTCGCGCCTGGAACCTGGCCTACAGGTCGCTGTCCCACGGTCAGAAGCGACTGCTCCGGAGCTTCCCGCAGGAGATCCAGAGCTTTGCCGACCTCCTTGTCGACCTCCAGAAGGAGCGCCATACAGCGGACTACGACCCCGCACAGGTGTTCTTCAAGTCGGATGTTGTAGGGCAGCTTAGAACCGCGCGACTTATCGTCGAGCGATTTGAAGCCGCCAACGTTCGAGATCGGCGTGCATTCGCGGCTCACATCCTGTTCAGGGAACGGCCATAATCCAACCGTCGCTCGGCTTGCTGGGGACCCTTTGACTGCCCTTGCCACCGAGGAAGCTACCCGCAGACGGACCTGCCGTACCGACGCCGCCCAGCCTGCGAGGAGATCGGAGGGGAGGGGCCCAGGGAACTCGGAGCGAGTGACGGCCGGCGCCCTTCGGCCAACCGACGCCCAACCGGAGCGAGCGTAGTGGAGTGAGCGCAGGCCCCCTCCCCATCCGACCAAGCGCGAACCCGGGTTGCGCGGATACTCTGATCGGCAAGACCCTTCGAAGGACTCGCGCCTGGAACCTGGCCTACAGGTCGCTGTCCCACGGTCCGGGAGGGCGGGTGAGCCCACCGCCGCTTCGCCGCTCGATCAGCTACCCCGTCGGGATGTCGCTGTAGGGAACGTCGCGGTCGACGCGGATCTCGCCGGGGAGGCCGAGGACGCGTTCGGCGATGATGTTGCGGAGGATCTCGTCGGTGCCGCCGGCGATGCGGAGGCCGGGGGAGTAGAGGTAGGACTGCTGGAACAGGGCGGAGGCCGGCATCAGGGAGGGGTCGGTGACCACGCCGCCCATGTCCATCAGGTCGGCGCCGAAGGAGGACACGTTCTGCAACTTGGACGCGGAGATCACCTTCCCGATCGAGTTCTCGGGGCCGGGGATCTTGCCCTGCGAGAGTGCGGTCAGGGTGCGTGCCTTCGTGTGCTTCATGCCCATCGATTCGACGTACCAGTCGGCGATCTTCTCGCGCACGGCAGAGTCCTCGAGTGCGGGCCTGCCGTCGAGCAGGCAGCTCGCGGCCAGCTTCATCACTTCGCGGAAATCGGGCGGGGGCGCGTCGCCGACCGCCAGGCGCTCGTTCATCAGGGTTGCGATCGCTACCTGCCAGCCTTCCCCGATGGCGCCCAGGCGCTGGCTGTCGGGCACGCGGACGTTGGTGAAGAAGACCTCGTTGAAGTTCGAACCGCCGTTGATCTGCTTGATCGGCTTGATGTCGATTCCGGGGGACTTCATGTCGATGAAGAAGAAGGTCAGGCCCTTGTGCTTGGGCAGGGACGAGTCGTGGCGGGCAACCAGGATGCCGTAGTCGGAGTAGTGGGCGCCCGAGGTCCACACCTTCTGGCCGTTGACCACCCAGTCGTCGCCGTCGCGGTGACAGCGGGTCCGTAGCCCGGCGACGTCGGAGCCGGCCGCCGGCTCGGAGAACAACTGGCACCAGACCTCCTGGCCGCGGATCATCGGCGGGATGTAGCGCGCCTGCTGCTCCTCGGTGGCGTCCGAGTCCGATGCTGAAGAAACCGGTCGGGACGTCGAAGCCTGCCTCCTCCTGGTCGTAGATGATCGTCTCGATCATCGGCCGGCCCTGGCCGCCGTGCTCGGCCGGCCAGTGCCGGCAGGCGTAACCGGCCTCGGCCTTCTGGTTCTGCCACTTCTTGGCCAGGATGAGGCCTTCCTCGGCGTCCAGCCTGCGGCTGACGCTGGGGCGGTCCTTGCGCGGTTCCGCGTTGGCGGAGAGCCAGGAGCGGACCTCGCTGCGGAATGCGGCCTGTTCGGGCGTGTCGTTGAAGTCCATCAGGCGGCCTCCTCTTCCAGACCGGAGATCAACCGGTCCTTCCATACCCGTTCACTGCCGATGCTGAGCGCGAGCAGCTTGGCACGGCGATAGTAGAGATGGCAGTCGGACTCCCAGGTGAAGCCGATGCCGCCATGCGTCTGGATGTTCTCCTTCGAAGCGAAGTGGAAGGCCTGGATCGCCGCCACGCGCGCCGCGGCCGCCGCCACCGGCAGTTCGGGAGCGTCGGTCGAAAGGGCCCAGGCGCCGTAGTAGCAGTTGGCGCGGGCGAGTTCGTTCTTGATGTACATGTCGGCGAGCTTGTGCTTGATCGCCTGGAAGGAGCCGATGGGCCGGCCGAAGGCGTAGCGGCCCTTGGCATAGCCGATCGCCATCTCGAGGCAGGCGTCCGCGCCGCCTAGCTGTTCCATGGCGAACAGCACCGCGGCGCGATCGAAGACGCGATTCTTGAGCTCCCAGCCCTGGCCGGAGTCGCCGAGAAGCTCCGCCTCGGCGCCGTCGAAGGTGATCCGGGCGTTCGAGCGGGAGGGATCGAGGGTGTCGAGTCGGCGCCAAGATCGACGACGGCCAGCGAGGTGCCGTTACCGTCCCTGGCGACGACGACGCAGAAGTCGGCCACATCGCCGTCGGGTACGGGGACCTTCGTTCCGCTCAGGCGCCCGTTCTTCAGCGTGGTCTGCAAGTTCGCCTCGGTGGCCTGACCGGGACCTTCGGAAAGGGCGAAGGTGCCGATCGCCTCGCCGGCAGCGAGCTTCGGCAGCAGGGCCTGCTTCTGGTCCTCCGAACCTCCCAGCAGCACTGCCTCGGTGGCCAGGTAGACGGAGGAGGAGAAGGGTACCGGCGCGATGGCCCGGCCCAGTTCCTCGGCGACGACGCAGAGTTCGAGGTAGCCGAAGCCGATCCCGCCGTACTCTTCCGGAATCGCGATTCCAAGGGACTCGTTGGCGCAGATCTGCTGCCAGAGATCGCGGGCGTAGGGTTCGTCCGCGTTCTCCAGCACGCGCCGGGGCACGGTCGTGTCACAGGCGGCGCGGAGAAAGCCGCGGGTCTGCTGCTTTAGCGCCTTTTGGGCGTCCGAGAAATCGAAGTTCATTGCTGCTCCTGGGTCGGTTTCGGACGCGGAGTGTAGCAAGCCGGCGGAGCGTTTTTCAGACCTGGTAGATGCGGCCCTCCACAAGGGGTTCGATCTCCAGGCCGCCACGGTTCACCATGTCCTCACCGAGGTGCGTGAGCAGCATTCGCCGGCAGTCGAAGAGAGGCCGCCGGGCGAGCAGTTCTCGGTAGTTCAGGTGGTTCGGGATCGGCCGGTCGTACGAGTTGCATTCGCAGATGAACAGATCGGCGCCGGCGGCGGCTTCGACAAGGGCCTCCGTCCACTCGGTGTCGCCGGAGAAGGCGAGCGCGCTGCCTCCGTACTCGATTCGCAGCGCATAGCTCGGCGCGCCGGACGGGTGGACGACCTCGAACGGGGTCACCCGAAGACCGCCGACGTCGGCCGAACGCCGTTCGTGGAGTTCGACGATCTCAAGCTCGAAGGCGAGGTCGCGCTTGGTGGAGGACGGGTAGAGCGCTTCCCGCGCCTGCCCGAGCCGCTTGGCGAGACCGGGCGGACCGGCCAGCGTGAGCGGCTCGGTGCGCCGGGCGCGGTAGTGAGCGTCCGACAGGAGGAAGGGCAGTCCGCCGAAGTGGTCGCCGTGCAGGTGCGTGATGAGGATCGTCCGAACTGTCGCCGGCTCGATGCCGCGGCCCTTCATCGCTGCCAGCGAGGTCGCGCCGCAGTCCAGCAGGGTCGGCGGCAGGGCTACGCCATCCGTCTCGCCGCGGAGCAGGAAGCAGGTGTGCAGCCGGCCGCCGCTGCTGAAGGCGTCGCCACAGCCGAGGACCTGAAGTTGAAGCGTCACGCGGGGGTCAAGGAGAGTCTGCGCGGCCCGAGATGGCGGCGCCGGCGGACGGCATGATAGAGCACCGGCGTGCCGCAGTAGACGAAGACGGAGAGGAGATCGGACAATGGGCGATGGCAGCGGTTTCGAGACGATCCGGGTCGAAGGCGACGGCAACCTGGGCTTCCTGACTCTGGCGCGCCCTGAACGGTTGAACGCCGTCGACGGGACGATGCTGCGCGAACTGGCCGAGGCAGCCGCCTGGTTCGACGGCCGAAGCGAGGTCGACGCGGTCGTGCTGCGCGGGGAGGGCCGCGCGTTCTGTGCCGGCGCCGACCTGAAGGCGATGGGCGGCGGTTCGGACCTCAACTGGCGACAGCGTCGCGAGGCGGGGCAGCTCGGCCGGCGCGCGATGGACGCGCTGGAGCAGATGCGCGCGCTTACCGTGGCCCAGGTCCAGGGGTACGCGGTCGGCGGCGGCTTTCTGCTCATGGCGGCTTGCGACCTGCGAGTCGTCGCCGAGGACGCCGTGTTCTTCATCCCGGAGGTCGAGCTCGGTCTGCCGCTGGCCTGGGGCGGCGTGCCGCGCATGGTGCGCGAGATCGGCCCCGCCCTGACCAAGGAGCTGATCATCACCTGTCGCCGTTTCGGCCCGTCGGAGGTCGCTGCGATGGTCAACCGGATCGTTGCGCCGGAGCGGCTCGAGGAAGAGGCCCTGGAACTCGCCCGTAGTCTGGCCGCGATGCCCACGGTGCCCGCGGCGATCACGAAGGACCACGTCAACGCGGTCGCGCGTTCGATTGCCGGCACCACCGACTTCGCCGACGGCGACACGCTGCAGTGGGTGCGTGGCGACGCGGAGTCCGAGGCGGCGCGGGTCCGCTACACGGAGCGCACGCTGGGCGGCAAGCGAGCCTGACGCGCGGGGACCGGGTGCGCCGGCGTGTCATCCGTGCACCCGATGACGGGTGCACGGACTGGTTCACGGGTGGCGCGGATTCGCGCCCCTGCGGGCTAGTCCGGCGACTTGTGGACGGTCCCGCCCTTCATCACGAAGCGGACGTCCTGGAGCCGGGTCACGTCGGCAATCGGATCCCCCTCGACCGCGATCAGGTCGGCCGCCTTGCCGGCGGTGATCGAGCCGGCTTCCTCCCAGATGCCAAGGATCTTCGCGGTCACCGTCGTCGCGGACTGGATCGCGGCCATCGGCGCCATGCCGCCCTCGACCATGTAGAGGAACTCCTGGGCGTTGCTGCCGTGGGGGCAAACGCCGCAGTCGGTGCCGAAGGCGATCGGCACGCCTGCTCGAAGAGCCTTGGCGAAGGTGTCCTGGATGACCGGTCCGATCGCCGCGGCCTTGGGGCGGATGATCTCCGGAAAGTAGCCCGGTACCGCTGCCTTCTCGGCGACGAAGTTGCCCGCCGAGATCGTCGGCACGAAGTACGTGCCGTGCTCCTTCATCAGCTCGAACGCCTCTTCGTCCATGTAGGTGCCGTGCTCGATCGTCGTCACACCGGCCCGGATCGCCCGCTTCATGCCCTCGGCGCCGTGGGCGTGGGCGGCGACCATGAAGCCGTAGTCCTTCGCCGTGTCGACGATCGCGCGAATCTCCTCCTCCGTGAACTGCGGATTCTGGCCGCTCTTGGCGAGGCTCAGGACACCGCCCGTGGCGGTGATCTTGATCAGGTCCGCGCCTTCCTTGTAGCGCTGCCGGACCGCCTTGCGGGCGTCCTCGATGCCGTTGACGATGCCCTGCTTCGGACCGGGGTCGCCCTGCAGGTCCGGCCTCATCCCGTTCGTCCGGTCTCCGTGGCCCCCGGTCGTGGCGAGCGAGGCGGTGGCGGCGAAGATCCGCGGGCCGGGCATCTCGCCGCGGTTGATCGCGTTGCGCACCGCGAGGATCGCCGTCGTTTCGCCGCCCACGTCGCGGACGGTGGTGAAGCCGGCGAGCAGCGTGCGCTTCGCGTAGATCAGCCCCTTGACCGTCGCGTCCGCCGGAGTCTGCTGGAACCGTTCGAGGTAGGAGGCGGCGCCGGCCTGCTCAGAGGTCAGGTGGACGTGCATGTCCATCAGGCCGGGCAGAACGGTGTGGCCGGAGAGGTCGATCAGCGTGTCACCGTCTTCCGGGTCGGCGAACCCATCCTCGACCCCGGCGATCGACTGGCCCTCGACCACGATCGTGCGCCGGCCGAGGATGTCGCCGGCCTCGACGTCAACCAGCGAGCCGGCATGAATCAGCGTCCGGCCGTCGGCTGCGAAGGCGGAAGTCGCCGCGGACAGGAGGAGCCCGGCCAAGGCGAGGAAGCCGGCGGCGGGAGACAGGGCGAGACGGTTCTTCATCGTCGGGAACTCCGTTGATGCGATCCGCGCATCCGATGGTGGCCGCGCGAACTGGTTCGCGGATGGCACGAAATGCGCCACCCGGGTGGGAAGCGGAAAGAAGCCGCGACTGTAGCGCAGCACGGGAGGGCGTCTATTGCTGCCCGGAGCGGTGCGCGCGTGTCGTTCCGAACCGACTGATGCTCCAGGTCAGGACGAAGCCGGCGCCGGCGAGCCCCAACGCCGACGCGGCCTGAAGCGGTGCGGGGGAAGCCGGGTCCTCGAAGGGCCACAGGCCGACGACGGCGCCAAGCAGAAGGCCCATGAGCACCCCCAGCGTTGCCTGACGGAAGCGTCGCAGGGCGAGCCGCACGGCATTGCTGATCACGGTTGCGCCGACCGCGATCCCCACGAGAACGGGTAGCAGGACGCCTGCCGCTTCGAAGAGCGCCCGGACATTCAGGTCGCCGAGGCCCTCCAGTACCTGGTCGATCGCGCCGAGGATCGGCTCGTACTGGCCGAGGACGAGGAGCAGGTAGGCGCCGCTCACGCCCGGCAGGATCATCGCGGCAGCGCCGGCCGCTCCCGCTACGGCGAGCAGAAACGGTCCGCTGGCGGCTCCCGCTTCGGTCGGGCCGCTCTGGAGCACGGCGAGCCCGGCCATCGCCGCGAAGCCGCCGGCCGCGCCCGCCCAGAACGAGCGACCGGCGGGCTCGGCGAGACGCCAGACCAGTGGCACACCGCCCAGGGTCAGGCCGATGAAGGCGCTGTACATGATCAGGCGCTGGTGGACCACGAGGTCGCGCAGCACGCCGGCCAGGAGAAGAATCGCCAGCCCGCCCGCGACGGCGACCGTCGCGAGCAGCAGGAGCGGCTGAAGCCGCAGCCGCAGCCGGGTCGTGTCGGCCACCGCCTCGATGAAGCGGGGGTAGATGCCGACAGCGAGCAGCATCGTGCCGCCGCTGATCCCGGGCACGACATTGGCCAGGCCCATCAGCACGCCGCCGGCTACCGCGCGCGGCGCCCAGGAAGCGATGCCGTCGCTCCCTGACGGGTCTACTGCGGTGTTCATCGGTCGGAGTCTAAGGGCGCTTGGCGGTTTCACGCCCGATTGGTCTAGCGTTGCGCCCATGACGAACTACGACTACGACCTCTTCGTGATCGGCGCCGGTTCCGGCGGCGTGCGGGCCAGCCGGATGGCGGCCGGCTACGGCGCCAGGGTGGCGGTGGCGGAGGAGCGCTACCTCGGCGGCACTTGCGTCAACGTCGGCTGCGTGCCGAAGAAGCTCCTGGTCTGCGCCTCGGGGTTCGCCGACCACTACCGGGAGGCCTCCGGATTCGGCTGGACGGCCGCGGAGTCCGCTTTCGACTGGGGGCAACTCATCGCGAACAAGAACCGGGAAATCGAGCGGCTGAACGGGATTTACCGGGGCCTGCTCGACGGCGCCGGCGTCGAGCTGTTCGAGGGACGGGCGCGCCTCCTCGATCCGCATACGGTGGAGATCGAATCCGGCGGGACCGGTCGCCACGGCGTGACGGCGGACCAGATCCTGGTCGCGGTCGGGAGTTGGCCCGAGATGCCTGCCATTCCCGGTATCGAACATGCGATCAGCTCCAACGAGGCGTTCTACCTGGAGCGGCTGCCGGAACGGTTCGCGGTCGTCGGCGGCGGCTACATCGGCGTCGAGTTCGCGGGTATCTTCGCCGGTCTGGGTTGCGACGTGACCCTGATCTACCGCGGACCGCTGTTCCTGCGCGGATTCGACGAGGAGATTCGAACCCACCTGGCCGAGGAGATGCGGTCGCGAGGAATCGAGCTCCGGTTCGAATGCCAGGTGGAGTCGATCGAAGAGGTGACGGCTGGTCACAGCGACCGTCTCCGGCTCCACCTCGACGATGGCGCGGCGGTCGAATGCGGTGAGGTTCTCTACGCCACCGGCCGAAAGCCCCTGGTCGCCGACCTGGGACTGGAGGCCTGCGGCGTGGCGCTGGGTGAGTTGGGCGAGATCCTCGTCGACGAGTTCTCGCGCTGCAACGTGCCGAACATCTGGGCGATCGGCGACGTGACGGACCGCCTGAACTTGACCCCGGTGGCGATCCACGAGGCGATGTGCTTGGCTCGGACCCTGTTCGCAGGCGAGCCGACACCTGTCGACCACGAGACCGTCGCAACCGCCGTGTTCAGCCAGCCGCCGCTGGCCGCGGTCGGCCTGACGGAGGAGGAGGCGAGAGAGCGGTACGACGAGATCGAAGTCCACCGCAGCCGCTTCCGGCCGCTCAAGCTGACGCTGACCGACAACCAGGAGCGCACCCTGATCAAGCTGATCGTCGACCGGACCAGCGACCGTGTTCTGGGCGCCCACATGCTCGGAGCCGACGCGCCCGAGATCATCCAGGGGCTCGCCGTGGCGGTGAAGATGGGCGCAACGAAGAAGGACTTCGACGCCGCGATGGCGATCCACCCGACCTCGGCCGAGGAGTTCGTGACGCTGCGGTGACGGATCAGCCGGCGTTACGCCGGCGCTCGACGGCATCGAGCACGTCGACTTCGAGGCGGGGTCCGCCCAGGTCGGCGATCTCGCGCAGGCCGGTGGGACTCGTCACGTTGACCTCGGTCAGCCAGCCGCCGATCACGTCGATTCCGGCGAAGACGATCCCGAGTCGCACGAGTTCCGGACCGACTGCCGCGGCGATCTCGCGGTCGCGGTCGTCGACCTCCGTGGCCGCGGCTCGGCCGCCGACGTGGAAGTTCGCGCGCGACTCGCCCTCGGCGGGCACGCGTAACACCGCGCCGAGCGCTTCGCCCTCGACCAGGATGACCCGCTTGTCGCCCTGCCGGATCTCGGGCAGGTAGCGCTGCGCCATGATGTACCGGCTCTCGTGGCCGGTCGCGGCCTCGAGGATGGCGCTCGTGTTCCGATCGCCGGGCTTCAGGTGGAAGATCCCCTCGCCGCCGGCGCCGTCGAGCGGCTTGACGATCATCTCGCCGCCCATCTCCTCCTGGAAGACGAGCAGTTCCCGAATGCGGCGGCTCACCCGCGCAGGCGGGCAGACCTCAGGGAAGCGGAGCGCAAAGAGCTTCTCGTTCGCGTCGCGAAGCGACA
>JAGWAG010000065.1 GCA_021296535.1 Acidobacteriota bacterium
GCGCATCGAAGCGGTCGAGTTCGGCGAGCAGGTGATCCCGGGCCGCGTCCGGTAGCCAGCCCGCGAGTAGACGATCGACGAAGCCGGGAATCTCCGCGTCGCCGGCGCCGGGGGTGTCCGTCGCCGGCAGGATGCGCTCGGCGATCGCGCCCAACGTGCTTGCCTGGTGTTCGGTCAGTACGGTGAGCGGCGCTGGCTCACCGTCGGTTTCCTGCCGGTGCAGGTGGACATGCGCGAGGTGGGCATTCGCGAACAACTCCTTCGGCAGGAGCGGCAACGCGGCGGCGCTGCCGATCACCTGGAGGGCGCGTCGTCGGCCGATGGTCTCGTTTGCTGGACTCTTCGCCATTGCGCCGGATGTTAACGCCGCCGGAGGCCGGCGCACCCAGTTTGCCGCGCAAGCCCTCAGCCCTGCTGCAGCTTCTTCTCGAAGCAGAGACTATGCGGATCGTAGGCGTACTCGTTGTAGCAGGGGATCTGGACATAGCCGAACGAGCGGTAGAGGCCGACGGCTGCGGGCTGCATCTCGCCCGTCTCGAGGCGCAGCGAGCGGTAGCCAAAGGCGACAGCGCGTGCTTCGAGTTCCTCCAGGATGCGGCGGCCGAGCGACTTGCCACGGTACTCCGGCTCGACGTACATCCGCTTGATCTCCGCCTGCTCGGCGCTCAGGCGACGGAGTGCGCCGCAGGCCACGGCCTCGCCGTCGGCAGTCCGGCCGAGGAGCAGGCAGCAGCCCGGCGCATCCAGCTTGTCGGGCTCGACGCTGTAGATGCTGTCCGCCGGGTAGAGCTCGCCGAGTTCACGGTCGAGCGCCTCGTGCAGACGCACGAAGGCGGGATCGCCGGGGTCGCCGGGTTCGATCCGGACTTCGTCGGTGGTCATCTGTTCCTTGGTGCGACGCGCCGGCCGAGCCGGCGTCACTGGGACCCGTTTGGCGCGTCCTCGCGCCAAACGCGAACCAGTCGTTCGCCTGTCATCAGGCGCACGACTGGAATTCCGGTGCTTCCTGAAGCATCTGGTCGCGCAGGGTGCGCTTGTGGATCTTCTCCGTGGCGCCGCGCGGAAGCTGCTCGTCCTGGAGCCAGACGTAGCGTGGCACCTTGAAGCGGGCAAGATGCTCGCCGACATGGGCTCGCACGCCGGCGGCGTCGAGGTCCGCGCCGTCCTTGGGCACGACGACCACGGCCAGCTCCTCGCCGAGCCGGTCGTCGGGGACGCCGAAAGCGGCGGCCTCGTAGACGGCGGGGTGCTGGTAGACGACGCGCTCGATCTCGGCGCAGTAGATGTTCTCGCCGCCGCGCAGGACCATGTCCTTCTTGCGGTCGCGGATGTAGAGGAAGCCGTCTTCGTCGATCTCGGCGATGTCGCCAGTGCGCAGCCAACCGTCCTGGATCGTCTCGGCGGTCGCCTCGGGGCGGTTCCAGTAGCCGCGGATGTTCATCGACGACTTCATGATCAGCTCGCCCTGCTCGCCGGAGGGCAGCTCGTTGCCGTCGTCGTCGATGATCTTGAGTTCGACGATCGGGCAGGGTTTGCCACAACTGTCCGGCTTCTCGACCAGGCCCTCGTCCGTGTTGCCGGCGCCGCCGGCGTTCGTCTCCGTCATTCCCCAGCCGAAGGACCAGTGCTTGTCCGGCATCAGGACCTGCAGGCGGTCGACCATGCCGCCAGGGATCGGTGCGCCGCCGCCGGAGACGGCGATCAGGCTGCGCAGGTCGCGCTGGTTCAGCGACGGCGACTGCAGCATTTCCCAGGTCATCGTCGGCACGCCGTTGAAGGACGTGACGCGCTCGCGTTCGATCAGTTCCAGGCCGTGTTCCGGGTTCCACTTGTACATCATCACGATCTTGCGGCCGACGCCGAAAGATGCGAGCAGGCCGGCGTGGCTGCCGCTGACGTGGAACAGCGGCAGGGGCATCAGGATGGAGGGCTGGAACTCGGGGTTCTCCTCCGGCTCCTCGAGCAGGCCCATTGCGATTCGCTGGGCGCCGTAGAAGCCCCAACTGCCGATGCCGCTCAACACGCCGCGATGGGTCGAGACTGCGCCCTTGGGAAACCCGGTCGTGCCGGACGTGAACAGGATCGTCACGTCGTCGTGGGGACCGAGATCCACTTCGGGCATCGGTTGGCCGGCGGCCTCCCGCCACACGTCGTCGAAGTCGTCGACGCCGTCGGGCAGTTCATCCTCCCAGCGCACGCCGATGCTCGTGACGCCGAGTTCAGGCAGCCGGCTCGCCACCCGCTGGTAGCGCTGCTGATCGAAGATGGCCAGTTTGGCGCCGGAGTCCTTGAAGCCGTACTCGAGCTCTTCGCCCGACCACCAGCCGTTCAGCGACACGGAGATGGCGCCGGACGACGTGATCGCCATGAAGGCGATGACCCACTCCGGGTAGTTCCGCATGCCGATCGCTACCCGGTCGCCCTTCTTCACGCCGTAGCGGTGGACCAACTGGTGGGCGAGCGCGGCGGCGCGTTCGTACGCTTCGTCGTAGGTCAGGCGGGTGTCCTGGAAGACGAGGAAGTCCTTGTCGCCGTGGTCCTGGCGCGCCTGGTCGTAGACACAGCGCAGCGTCGGCGGCAGGTTCTTGAACACCTTGTAGTCGACGCCGCGGACGGTTTCCGTCACCAGTTCCCAGTCGGCGCCCGGGCCGGTCAGGTGGGCGACCGACTCGTCGTACGTCATCTGGCCGTGGATCGGCTCGGACTTCGCTTCCCTCATGTCGTTCATACGGTCGCCGCCCGTTCTTCCTCGTAGGCGGTCCGTTCCTTCTCGTAGCCCTCGAAGGAGTGCTTGAGGGTCGCGTTGTTCAGGATCATCTCGGCCTTGGGCTCCTTCGTCCCGGCGTCCAGGAATGTCGTCCTGACCCAGTTCGACTCCGTGCGCCGGCTCTCGCTCAGCGCGACGATCTCTCGCTCCAGCAGGTAGTCCTGCCCCACGAAAAGGGGACCGTCGATCATCCGGATCTGCTGGCCGGCGAACAGACCCAGCGCCGGTCCGCGGGTGGGGAAGCCGGCCTTGCGGTTCGAGTAGCCGGCGAGAACGCTGACCATCTCCAGCGGGATGATCGCGCGGCCCCAGGGCGATGAGGCGCCTTCGGCCTCCGTGTACCAGGGGGAAGGCTCGGTGATCCTGTCGAGCTTCTGGTTCAGGCTGAAGGGATAGAGCTTGCCCATGTGCTGGTCGAAGTCCATCCGCACTTCCTCGAGTCCCTTGCCCTTCATCCCGACTTCGAGATCGCGGAGGATGACCAGGGGCCCGGGTGGCCGCAGACGGCCTATCCGGGTCGCGATCTCCGACGACTCGACGTCACCTCGGATCGAGGCGGTGCCGATCAGCACCTCCGTGCCGTCCGCCTTCTCGGCCCGGATGTGGACCTGGGTCTGACCGTCCGCCGGCTGTTCGACGAGGGCGCGCACCTGTTCGCCTTCGACGACCATGTTCCGGTAGTGGGCGCTCAGGCAGCCGGTCTCGAACCACTCCTGCCCCCACAGGTCGTGGAGCAGGGGCACGAACTGGCTGAAGTGGGTCGGCCCCTCGATCGGCCCGCCGGCCTGGAATCCCATCCGCTCGGCCGTCGTGTCGTCGTGGATGGACATGTGCCCGCCGTACTCCTGCTCGGCGAGCATCTGACGGATCGTTTTCGGCGCTTCGAACGCGTCAGCCATGCGGGTCTCCTCGGTTGGGAAGGGCGAAGTGTAGCGCCGTCAGATACCCGGGCTGGCCGGATGATGCCGGGCGATGCGGGATAGGCTTCCGCTATGAGTCGACTGGAAAAGCTTCTCGACGCCATGCGTCCGCTTCTGGAAGAGCAGGACGCCTACGGCGCCTGGCTCTTCGGGTCGCAGGCCCGGGGCACGGCAGGCGCCGAGAGCGACATCGACTTGATCGTGGTCCAGCCGAGCGACGAGCCGAGTCCGTTGCGCCGGCTGGCCTACTCCGACGCGATCGCCGCAGCCGGTGGCGCCGTGGATCTTCTGGTCTACACGCCCGAGGAGTTCGAGACGATGAGGTCCGCGGGCAGGCCCTTCCTGGTGGATGCGCTGCTGGAGGCGAAGCCCGTCCACCTGGGAACGACATGGGCCCAACTCGTCGAGCGAGAACTTCAAACGCTCCGCGGCGGTGCGGCGGCCTCGTTGCCGACGCTGCCGGAGGTGGCGCGGGCCGAAGCCGAACGGTGGCTGGGCATGGCCGAATACGACTTCGGGTTCGCCCGTTACGCCTTCGACGGAGGACACTACAACCAGGCCTGCTTCATCGCTCAGCAGGCGGCGGAGAAGGCCGTCAAGGCGATTGCCTACGGCCTGGGCGAGCGGCGCGTCCGCACCCACTCGCTTGTCGACATGGTCGACCGCTACGCCGAACGAGCGCCGGATCTGCTCGAGCTGCGTGTCTTGGGCAAGTCCCTGGACGTCCACTACGTCGAGGCCCGCTACCCGAACGGTCAGGACGAGGGCATTCCGGCCGAGACCTACACCCGACAGATGGCGGAGGAAGCCCTCGAAACGGCGGAGAAGTTCGTCGACACGGCCGCGCGCGCCCATGGCCGCGACGCCTCTTCCGAATGAGTGCGAAGCACGAGGAGGCGAGCGGCGGGATCCGCGGAGTCAGGAGCAGGCCCGATGTCTCGCTTCCTGCTTGAGTGCATCTTCTCGTTGCAGGCCCGTAGCGATCGCGCTCCGGACGGCGGTGCCGGCGTGCTTTCCGGACAGGGCGTCGACCGCGAGAAAGTCGAGAACGCCGCGTCGTTTGAAGTAGCCGACCCAGTACGGGTAGCTGCAGGCTTCTGAGCGCAACAGCCGGCCGCGTTCACGGCGGCGTTTGCCGCGGGCGGCCATCAGCAGGACGCGACCGACGAAGTCGGCGGCCTGCTCTTCCGCTTCGGCGGCTCGGAGCGCAGGCAGAAGGGTTGCCGGTCCTGGTGCGATCTCGAGAGAGTCCAGTCGGATGTGCGCGGCCTGACCGCTGAGGCGGCAGACGAGCACCGCGAGCTGCTCGCCGGCGTCGGCGCACCCGACCGACTCGATCCCGAACGCCTCGTAGACGACGAGCCAGTGGGGCAGGTACAGGAGTTCCAGCGCCAGGGGTCTTCCTCTCCGGAGTCGGCGGAGCCGCCCGCCCGAAAGCAGCCGGCGCGCTTCGTCTTCGGCCACCTTCGGCGTGATGGCCCGGCCCGGCTGGGGCGGCTCGTTCAGCGCTTCCTCGGCTGCTTCGGGCGGCCGCGGCTTCCGTAGAACATGAGGATGGCGGCCGCCAGCAGCAGTGCCGCCCCGGCGGCCGTGCCGAGGGCGAGATCGATCGTCAGGGCGGCCGAGAAGCCCCCGACGAGAACCGGTATCGACAGCACGGCCAGGAACACGCCGAGGATGCGGGCGGTGGAGCGGTCGCGGTTGGTCTGGTCAGAAGTCATCGCGTTGCACGAGCCGCGGGTCTAAGCCAGCAGGAGGTAGATCACGAGGTAGGGGACGATGAACAGGGCGGCCCAGATTCTTAGATCGCGCCAGCGGGCGCCGTCGGGCGCGCCGCGGAGCACCCAGTCGCGGCTGAGCCGCCAGACAGCGGCCGCCGGCAGGATGAGCAGCAGCGCCACGGCAATCCGTGCGCTCCAAAGCGGCAAGGCACCCATGGCGGAGTCGATCGGTCCAAGGACGAACTCGAAGATCGTTCTCATGGCGCCACGCTTGTGTCCTGCAGGCGCGCGACCCGATTCCGAAGCGCGGCTTGCACCGCCTCGTCGTTCCGCACCTCGCCCCAGACCAGCCCGCGCAGACGCTCCGGCGGTTCGGGCGGCGTCAGTCGGCTGACGATCCAGGTCACGGCAAGGGTGAACACGAAGGACCACCAGGCGACGAACAGGAATGGCTCTTCTGATGGGAACAGCCCGTCCATGGTGGGGCTGTTCAGCAGCAGACACAAGCCGACGCCGGCGACGAGGCCGGTGGCGCCGCCGTAGCGGTTCGCGCCGCGCCACAGGATGCCGAGCAGGAGCACTGCCAGGGTCGGCCCCTGGATCAGCGAGAAGACCGTCTGGATCGCGTTGTAGATGTTGCTGAAGCGCTGCTCGATCTCGGGGGCGATGAAGGCGGCCGCGAGCAGCAGGACGGCGGAGAGGATGCGTCCGAAACGCAACTCGGCTGCGGTACCGAGGTCGCGCCGGCTCCACCGCCGGCGAAGACGCCCGAGCAGGTCGCGGCTCCAGAGGGTTGCCGCCGAGTTCAGGTTCGAGTCGACGCTCGACATGAGAGCTGCCAGGAAGGCCGCGAACATCAGGCCGCGCAGTCCCGGCGGCAGCAACTGGGCGATCAGGCTCGGCACCGCCTCGTCGGCGTTCTGAAGGTCGGGGACGATCAGGATCGCGGCCAGCCCCGGCAACGCGACGAGCAGCGGGATGAACAGCTTGAGGAAGCCGGCCAGCAGCACGCCGGCCTTCGCGTCCCACTCGCTGCGCGCCCCGAGCGCCCGCTGCACGATCGTCTGATTGCCGGTGTAGTAGGCGACGGAGAGGACGATGCCGAGGCCCAGGACGATGCCCGTCCAGGGGAAGGGCGTTGCCGTGTCGTGGGGCAGGTAGAGCGAGAAGTGATCGGCGTACGCCGGGCCCTGGTTCAGGACGCCGTCCCGCAGCGCGGCCAGCCCTCCGACCTCGTAGAGCGCCCGCGCGACCAGCGCCGCGCCGCCCACGAACATGATGATGAGCTGGAGCACGTCGGTCATCACGACGGCCGCCAGACCGCCGCTGATCGTGTAGATGCCGACGATGCCGGTCGTGATCCAGATCGAGAGTTGCGGATCCCAGCCCAGCACCGTGCGCATGAGCAGCGCCGTGGCGTGGATCATGATGCCCAGGTTGAGCACCAGGATCAGGCCCCAGGCCAGGGCGAGGAAGCTGCGCACGCCGCTGCCGTAGCGCCGGCCCAGGAACTCGGGCACGGTGTAGACGCCGCTTCGCCAGTAGAACGGCACGATGAGGAAGGCGGCGATCAGGAGCGCCGGCATCGAGCCGAGCCAGTCGAAGTTGGCCTGGGCGAGACCGTAGCGGTACGTCCCGCCGGCGACGGCGATGAAGTCCGTGGCGCCGATGTCGCTGACCACGATCGACATGCCGATCGCCCAGAAGGGCAGGGCGCGGCCGGCGAGCAGGAAGTCGCCGCTCGTCTTCACGTAGCGGCTGAAGGTGGTGCCGATGACCAGGATGCCCGCCAGGTAGACGAGGACGATTCCCGTGTCGAGGCCGGAGAGACCCCAGGTCATGTGGCTTCTCGCGCGGTCGGCGTGTGGCCGAGAGGCGTGGATGCGTGCAGATACCGCAGACTTGCCGCGGCGTCGTCGGCGGGCGAGCCCTCCGGCTCCGCGGTTTCGTCCTGCTCGACGACGAACAGGTCTACCCCGGCCTTGAGCGCCGCCTCGATGCAGCCTGGCACGTCGACATCGCCGGCGCCGAGCGGCCGAAACCAGCGTTCGGCGGTGGCTTGCTCGGGCGTGCGTCCGTCAGGCGAACCGGGCAGCAGCCCGTCCTTGAGGTGCAGGATGTGGACGCGGTCGCCCAGTTCGTGGATGAGGGCGGCCGGGTCGTGCCCCGCGAAGGCGGCCCAGTAGATGTCGAGTTCCAGCCCCCAGCCGTCGTGTGAGCGGCAGTAGACGAGCGTGTGCAGACCGTCCACGCCGAGGCGCTTCGGTGAGCCGTCGTCGAACGGCAGCAGCTCGAATTCGTGGTTGTGGTACGCGAAGCGGAAGCCGCCGGCGCGGAACCGGTAGCTCAGCAGATCGAGCCGTTGGCCCAGCCCCACGTAGTGCTCGCGGCTGCCGTCGCCTCGCTGGTCTTCGTCGAGCCAGGGACAGGCGATGATCTCGCAGTCGAGTTCGCGGAAGGTCTCCATCACCGCGGCGGCCTCGGCTTCGAGGTCGACCAGGGGCACGTGAGCCGCCGCGAGGGAGAGACCGCGGTCGGCGAGGAGTCGCTTCAGTTCGGCGGTCGTGCGGTTCCAGAGGCCGCCGAACCACTCGATCTCACGGTAGCCGGCGCCGGCGGCCTGGTCGAGGGCTGTTTCGAGGTCTTTCTGCGCCTGGCGGCGCAGCGTGTAGAGCTGAAGCGCGACGCGAGGCGCGGCGGCCTCGCCGGTCGTCACTCCCCGGCCTCCCTGCCCGTTTCGGCGCCGCTCTCCTCGATCAGCCCGTGGTACAGGCCCAGGTAGTAGGGCAGCAGGAAGCTCGCGCCGTCGGCCAGATAGCGGCCCGCACCGCCATGGTCGAGGCGCCAGGGATCGTGGTTCCAGTGGTTCACGAAGCGTTCGTCGATCGGCAGGACTCTGCCGTCGAGCAGGTGGCCTCGCGAGCCGCGGCGCTCTTCCTGCGCGCGCAGCAGGACGACGTCCAGGCGGTGACTGTTCGAGAGCGCCCAGTCGAAACGGTCGAGGGGATAGAGAACGAGGCTCTCCACCGCGTCGTCCAGCGGGAAGTCCGAGCGCCCGTACGTCTCGTCGTCGAAGGCATCGCGGTAGCTGGCGCCGTCGATGGCCGAGGCATGGATGAAGTCGAACAGCGGGTTCCGCTCGGGCCTGAGGACCTTCCAGTACTGGCGCAGCGAGTGGGCGACGACGCTGCGAAGCTCTTCGTCCTGCTCGTACTTGAGCAGGTGGTAGTAGTTCATGAACGCCATCTCGTCGTCGGACTGGTTGCCGGTGCCGGGACCGCTCTGGACCTTGGGGTTGCGCAGGTTCGCGGCGTAGGCATGGTCGTCGAGAAGGCTCCGGGCGGCCTCGGCGTAGCGTTGCCCGCCGCCGGGTCCGCTCATGTGCTCGGCGATCCGCAGGTAGGTCAGGTAGGACAGCGAGTTCAGCCCGCGCTCCTCCCACCAGTCCTGGTCGTAGTTCAGTTGCTCGGGGCCGAAGACGGCCCAGCGGGTGCGCTGGCCGTCGTGGTCGACGAGGGCGCCGCCGTGGTCGATCAGATGGTCGACGATCGCGAGCACGGTTTCGCGGACCTCGGCGCGTTCGGCGTCGCTCTCAGCGACCAGGTCGTAGTAGAGGGCGTAGAAGAAGAAGTGGCCGTCCAGTTCGTCAGAGCTCGTGTCGCTCTTCCAGTACCACTGGCCGTCGGCGCTCGTGGGCCAGCGGGGGTCGATCACCTTCCACAGGCCGTCCCGCTCCTCCCGCATCCGGCGATCGTTCTCGAGCCGGCCGGCATTCGGATCGGGACCGTCGGCCGGCAGGATCGTGCGGGCAACGAAGCCTGGTTCGGCCGGCGGCGTCCCTCCCTGGGTCACGAGTTGCAGGAAGCGCAGTGCCTCGAACGCCTTGCGCGCGTTCTCGCGCGCTTCCGGTTCGCTGGTGACGGCCCAGCGGAAGCACTCCGCGGCGCCGTACATCGAAGTCCAGAGGCCGTCGTTGTCGCTGTCGGACTGGCGGAACGCCGACGTGTCGCCCGGCTGTTCGAGGGTCACGCCCAGGACGTAGCCGTAGGGCGTTCGCCGGTGGAAGCGGTCGATCGTCCCGTGAAAACGCTCCGCCTTTTTTCGCAGGGTCATCGGGCGCATGTGAATCGCGCCGGGGCCCGCGGCGGTCTCGACCCGGACCGTGCCGTCCCGGTCCACCTGGACTTTCAGGACGTGGTCATGGGGCAGCCAGCGCCGCCCCTGCCGGTACTGCCAGCGCGGCGGGTCGTCCGGCGCAGCGCCCGGGATCAGGCGCACCAGTCCGCGCGTCGTGCCCGCCCAGATCGAGCCGTCCGGAGCCGCGGCCAGGTCCGTGAAGTCGTTCCAGGGCAGGCCGTCGGACCGGTCGTAGAGGCGCCAGGCGTCGGTGATCTCGTCGAGAGAGCCGAGGCCCTGGGGCGAGGCGAACCACAGCCTGCCGTCGTAGTCGAACTCCACGGCGCGAACGTCGACCGGCGCCCAGCTCCGGTCGCCATCGCGCGGCAACAGGCGCCGCCAGTCCGTCTCGGAGCCGTCTCGCAGGTAGACGCCGGTGGACGAGGCGACCGCGATTCGGATGGCGGCATCCGTGACGACCTCGCGGACTTCGCCGGGAGCGTCGGCGGTGCGCGTGGGGGATGGCGCTGCCGGATCCGCCTCGATGTCGTCGGTTGCTGGCTCGTACTCCGCGACCTGCTGGCGGAACGGCTCGACGCGGATTGGCAAGTCGGTCTGGGCCGCCAGGGCGAGCGGCCAGAGAAGGAAGGCCGTGAGTGAGGCTGCGCGCAAGTTCACGTTGGGAAGCCTAGCGCCGCGCTGGGTCAAGCGTCGCGGCGCACCGCGGTTCAACCGGCTCGGCTTCAAGCGCGCACGGTCCGGACCCCGTAAAGCGGGAAGTGCGTGTCGCGAGTGATGACCGCGAGCCCTTCGGCCTGAGCCTGGGCGATCAGAAACCGGTCGAAAGGGTCCTTGTGATGCCTTGGCAGGCGCGCTGCCAGCTCGGCGTGATGGAACGTCAACGGCAGGTGAGCGAAGCCTTTTTCGTCGACCAACGCCGCCAGGTTGTCGGGCGCTTCCATCTTCCCTTTCAGTTGCTTGACAGTGATCTCCCATGCTGTGATCGCGCTGACGAAGATCTCGTTTCGAGGATCTTCGATGGCGCTGCGCGAGGCCGCCCTCAGTCTGCCGGTGTCGGACAAGCACCACAGGAACGCGTGCGTGTCGAGCAGCAGTCGCTCCACCGTCAGGTTTCGTCCGGGAAGATCTTCGAGTTCATGAGCTCTTCAAAGAGCTCCTCGTCCGGCTCGTCGAAGTCCGGCGCCATCCAGATCTTCCCTTCCAGACCGCCCAGTTTGCGGGGTTCCAGCTTCTTGTCGCGATAGGGCTCCAGCCGCAGGTACGGCTCTCCCGCCTTGGCGATGACGACTTCCTCGCCTTCCCAGGCCAGCTTGCCCAGGCGCGAGAGTTGTGATTTCGCTTCGTGCATGTTCACCTGCATCCGTTCTCCCCTCCAGAGTTACGGCCTAGCTAAGTCTGGCTAAGTCCTGCGCCGCGGTCAAGTGGGCATTCGCATCTCGCATGGCAGAGTCGCGCCATGACTGGCACTCGACTGCGCGTCCTCCGAGCGTCCGAGATCGAGGCGCTCCTTGACCTCCTGGACGGCTGGCCGTTCCCCGACGGCCAGAGTGGCCGGGACTTCTTCCGCCGCTACATCGAACTTGACCCGGCGTTCGAGCCGCGGAACGTGTGGGTGGCGGAACAGGGCGGTGAACTGGTCTCGTGCGTCCAGATCTTTCCGCGCCGGGTGCGTGTCGGCGGTCACGTGCTGCCGATGGGCGGCATCGGGAGTGTGTTCACCCGGCCTGACTCGCGACGGCGAGGAGTTGCGGGAGCGCTCCTCGAACGGACGATCGAGGCCATGCGGGAGAGGGGAATGGTGCTCTCCTTCCTGCTCGCGGAGCGGCTCAAGTGGTATGGGCTGTACGACTACCGGCCGTGGTCACGCGGCTGGCGGACGTTGCACTGGCCGGCGACGCACGAGTCCCCGGTCGCCGGCGTTCGCCGCTACGCCCCGACGACCGACCGCGGCGACCTGCGACGTCTCTGGCGCACGTACGCGGAAGGCGCCGGCGGCCGGCCGCTTGACGGCATCGTCCACCGGAGCTCCTCCGAGGACTGGCGCGGCAGCTTCCGGCTTGCCGGGACGCCGGACGAGGACATCTGGATCGCCGACGACGGATCTCGCAGGGCGGCGTACCTGCGCGTCGCGGACTTCAGTGGCCGGTTGCGCGTCCTGGAGTGGGGCCGCGAGCGGGATGCGGCGCCGGCCCTGTGCGAGTTGGTGCGAACCGCCATGGCCGGGCGGAGGGTCGAATCGATCCGACTGCCCCTGATTCGCGACGAGGTGCTGGAATGGGCCTTCGTCGCTGCCGGTGCACGAATCGAAACCCAACCCGCCTGGGACGAGCTGCCACCTGACGCCCGGCCGCCGGCGACCTGGATGGTCCGGTGCCTGGATGACGGCGCGCTGACTGGCCAGCTCGGACTGGCCGGCGGGGGAGACTTGCTGGCCCGTTTTCTGCCTCCGGAACGCTTCGCGTTCTGGGAGGCGGACCGGTTCTGAGGCCGCGCGGCACAAGGTCAGAAGCCGGCGCTTCGCGCCGGATGCCGGCGGGGACGCCGGCGCACCCAGTCTCTGCCGCGCAAGCTGCTAGCTCGCTTCGGGAGAATGCACCACCGAGTAGATGAGGCTCACCGTGCCCGTCTCCTTGTAGACGTAGTGCCCCTCGAATCTGAGCCCGATGCGTGAGGACGGCTCGGCAACAAGCGGAATGCCTCCGCCGAGGATCGTGGGGATGACGGCGACCTCCACCGTGTCGACGAGGCCCGCCTCGGCGAGGCTGCGAAAGAGCGAACCGCCGCCGAACAGCCAGATGTCCTTCTTGCCGTCTTCTTCGCGTAGCGACTGAACGACGTCCTTCCAGTCGTCGCCGACGATCGTCACGTTGTTGTAGTCGCTCTGCTGCAGGGTGCGTGAGAACACGAAGGTCCGAACGCCCCGCATCGAGCCCTGGTCCTGGCCGCCGGTGCTTTCGAACGTCTTCCGGCCTACCAGGTAGGTGTCGAACTCCCCGTAGAGCTCGGCAAAGTCGTAGTCGGGATCGATGACGATCCAGTCCGCCTCGCCGTTCGGTCCGGCGATGTACCCGTCCAGGCTCATGGCGACGCAGTATCGGATTCGCCTCATGGTGGCTCCTCTCGGGTGTGGAGTTCCGTTACGCCAGCAGGTTTGCCCGCATGACCGTCACGGCCTGACCGCATAGCAGCACGCGATCGTCGCGGACTGCGCAGCGGACCTGGCCTCCGCGCTGGGAGGCCTGCCACGCGGTGAATGAGTCCTTGCCGAGACGACGTTGCCAGTAGGGCGCCAGGCAGCAGTGGGCGGAACCGGTCACGGGATCCTCGTCGATGCCAGTAGCGGGCGCGAAGAAACGCGACACGAAATCGAATTCGTCTGTCTCCGCCAGGGCAGTGACGATCACGCCGCGGACGCCGAGATCCCGTAGCCGATGCAGGTCCGGCGTCAAGCGCCGCAGAGTCGCCTCCGCGTCGACTTCGATGAGGCAGTCGAAGCGGTTTCGTCCGATGTATTTCGGCTCTGCCCCGAGGGCGGCGGCTAGCCATTCCGGCGCGGATGCCGGTTCGTCCGGCTCGGCGGGGAAGTCCATCTCGATCCAATCGTCGCGCCGGATGGCCGTCAGCGGACCGGACAGCGTGTGGAAGATGGCCGGTGCCGTGGGTTCCAGACGCCCGTCTTCCCACAACACGTGGGCACTTGCGAGGGTCCCGTGGCCGCAAAGGTCGATCTCGACCGTCGGCGTGAACCAGCGTAAATCGAAAGAGCCGTCGTCGCGACGCACCAGGAAGGCGGTCTCGGACAGGTTCATCTCCCGCGCCACCCGCTGCATCCATGGTTCGTCGGCCGGCTCCGGGAGCAGGCAGACAGCGGCCGGGTTGCCTCCGAAGGGCTCGGCCGTGAAGGCGTCGACCTGAGTGATCGTCAGCATCGGTGTGCAGTGTTTGGGACGAAGTGATAGGAGTCGAGCATGGCGAAGGAGAACAC
>JAGWAG010000066.1 GCA_021296535.1 Acidobacteriota bacterium
CGCGGGTCGAGGTCGACCTTGGCGCGCTGGCCGGCAACCTGAGTGTGGTGCGACAGGCCATCGGCGGGCGGGGAGTGTTCGGAGTCGTCAAGGCCGATGCCTACGGTCACGGGGCGCTGTCGGTGGGCCTCGAACTGGAGCGGCTGGGAATCGACGGACTGGCCGTCGCCCGGGTGGGCGAGGTGGAGGAACTGCGGCGCTCCGGTGTCCGGAGCACGTTGCTGCTACTGGGCGGACCGGCTTCGACCGAGGAACTCGAACGTGCCGTCCGTTGGGACGCGACGCCCGTGCTCACGCGGCGAGAGCAGGTCGCCGACTGGTCGGCCTGGCGCCGGCGGGAGGCCGCCGGGGGGAACCCTCTCGGCGTCGTGGTCGAGCTGGACACCGGGATGAGCCGTCACGGTGTGCCGCTCGACGACTGGCCGTCGATACTCGATGAACTCCGCGCGACGCGAGAGCTGGAACTTGTCGGCCTGATGTCCCATTTCGCCGAATCCGAGTTACCGCAAAGCTGCTTCAGCGGCGTGCAGGAAAGGCGCTTCGCCGGCGCCGTCGCGGCGTTCGATGCGGGTGAACGCCGGAGCGTCACCCTCCATCTCTCGAACTCTTCTGCCGCTCTGAGGCGGCCGGCGGCCCGCTGGAGCGCGGTGCGTGTGGGCGGTGCGCTCTACGGTCTCGACCTGGCGGCGCTCGCCGACTCCGGGACGGCGACCGGGTTGCGCCCGGTGATGAGCGTGAAGGCGCCGGTCCTCGATCTTCGGAAGGTAGCGGCCGGCACCGGCGTCGGCTATTGCCGTACCTGGAGGGCACCGCGCGAGGCCGTGATCGCCCTGGTCCCGGTCGGCTACGGAGACGGCTTCAGCAGCGGCTTCGGCCCCGGCGATGTCCTGGTGCGAGGCGCTCGGTGTCCGATTGCGGGGCAGATCAGCATGGACTCGCTGACCGTGGACGTCACCGCGGTTCCCGGCGTGGCGGTGGGGGACGAGTGCGTCCTGCTGGGCGAGCAGGAGGGCGAGCGGATCGGCGCTGCCGATCTTGCCGCTCGGGCCGGTGTCGCGGCCTACGAAGTCTGGTGCGGCTTCAGGAGCCGGCTGCCCCGCTTGCCGGTGGGCGGAGTCGGACCTACAGAACCGGATCGCGGCCGGTGATCCGGCGGAAGGCGTCGAGATAGCGCTCCCGGGTCTCGTTCACGACCTCGGGCGTGAGTTCCGGGGGCGGGGAGGCCTTGTCCCAGCCGGTACCGGCGACCCAGTCGCGGACCGGCTGCTTGTCGAAGGACACCGGCTCGGTGCCCGGACTCCAGGCCGCGGCGTCCCAGTAGCGCGAGGAGTCCGGGGTGAGGACCTCGTCGATCAGCAGCAGTTGGCCGTCGACCAGTCCGAACTCGAACTTCGTGTCCGCGAGGATCAGGCCCCGCTGCGCCGCCAGTTCCCGGCCGGCCAGAAAGAGCTCGAGAGTGATCCGGCGCAGCGTCGACGCCATCTCGGGGCCGACGCCCTGGACGAGGGTGTCGTAGTCGATGTTCTCGTCGTGGCCTTCTTCGGCTTTCGTCGCCGGCGTGAAGATCGGTCCATCCAGCTTCTCCGCTCGACGCATGCCCGACGGCAGGTCGTGGCCGCAGGCCCGGCCAGTTTCCTGGTACTCCCTGAAGGCGCTGCCGGCAAGATAGCCGCGGGCCACGCACTCGTAGGGGACGACTTCCGCCTTGCGGACCAGCACCGAGCGTCCTTGCAGGTAGTCGGCGTGGCGCCCAAGCTCGGCGGGGAAGTTGCCTGCGTCGGTTTCGACCAGGTGATTCGGGATCGTGTCTCCAAGCCGGCGGAACCAGAAGTTGGTCAACTGGTTGAGGACCTTGCCCTTGTCCGGAATCTCCGGCGAGAGGACGAAGTCGTAGGCGGACACGCGGTCGCTGGCCACTAGGAGCAGGAGGTCGCCGAGGTCGTAGATGTCGCGGACCTTGCCGCGACGGGGAGTCGGAAGGCCTTCCAGAGCGTTCATCGCCGCGGGAATGTAGCATGGCGGTGCCATGCCTGCGCCCGGATGACGGGCGCAGGCATGGGTCGCAGGCGGCGCGCCTTGCGCCACCTGGGTTCGTCGCGCAGCCGGCCTCTGATTCCGACATACTGAAGGGTGATCCGCAAGGAGCCAATCGTGAAGAACCGGACGTCCCGGGGGAGCAAACGGTAGCGCCACCACGTGCGATACGACCTTCAGACGTTCCGCGGCGACCTGTTCGGCGGGCTGACCTCAACGGTCGTCGCGCTGCCGGTCGCCCTGGCCCTGGGCGTGGCTTCCGGAATGGGGGCCGTGGCCGGGTTGCACGGCGCCATTGCGGTCGGCTTCTTTGCCGCGGTGTTCGGAGGCACGCGCTCCCAGATCTCCGGACCGACGGCGCCGATGACCGTTGCGATGACGGTCATTCTGACGACCCACGCTTCGAATCTGACCGAGGCGTTGACCGTGGTCGTGCTGGGAGGCCTGCTCCAGATGCTGCTCGGGTTGGCCAAGGTCGGGCGTTACGTGGTCTACACGCCCTACGTTGTCGTGTCCGGGTTCATGACGGGTATCGGCATCATCGTCATCCTGATCCAGGTCCTGCCCCTGCTCGGGTCGCCGCCGGCGACGGGAGGCGCCCTGGGTGCGGTCCGGGCGCTGCCGGAGGCGCTTGGCGCCCTGAACGGGCACGCGCTCGCCGTGGGACTGATCACCCTGGCCGCCGGCGTGCTCTGGCCGCGCCGTCTCGCGAAGTACCTGCCCGGTCCGTTGCTCTCCCTGATCGTGGGCACGCTGCTCGGCGTGCTGTGGCTGGGCGGTGCGCCCATCCTCGGCGACGTGCCGGCCGGCCTGCCGGGTCTGAAGATCGGGGTTCCCCCGGCCGCCTTCTTGCTGCAGGCTCTGCAGCCGGCACTGATTCTCGCCCTGCTGGGTTCCGTCGACAGCCTGCTGACGTCGCTGGTGGCGGACTCCCTCACCGGCACCCGGCACAATCCGAACCGCGAACTGGTGGGGCAGGGGATCGGCAACATGGTGTCCGGGGTGCTGGGAGGCCTGCCGGGCGCCGGCGCCACGATGGGTACCGTGGTCAACATCCGCGCCGGCGGGTCGACGCGCCTTTCCGGCGTGCTGCGCGCCATGTTCCTGCTGCTGCTCGCGGTCGGGCTCGGACCGGTCGTCGAACCGGTGCCCCACGCGGTGCTGGCGGCCATCATGATGAAGGTCGGCTGGGACATCATCGACTGGCCGCTGGTCGTGCGGATCCACCGGATTCGGCGCGAACACCTGTTCGTCATGCTGCTCACGCTGGGCCTGACCGTGTTCGTCGACCTGGTGACGGCCGTGGCGGTGGGGCTGATCGCTGCGGGGATGGCGCACGCGCGGCGCCTGGAGCGGCTCGAACTGGACAGCGTCGTTTCCGTTCCGCTTCTCGACCGCGCCTTCTTCGACGAGGAGCAGGCGCTTCCGGCGGCGGACAGGTACTCGGCCAGGGTCGGCCTGGTGGCGCTCAAGGGGACGCTCACGGTGGCATCCTCGAGCAAGCTGTCCTCGGTGATCGGAGGAGACATCAAGGACCACGAGGTCGTCATCTTCGACTTCTCGGAGGCCGTGCACCTCGACGACAGCGCGGCCATGGTGGTCCGGCGGCTCGTCCAAGTCGCCGCGGCGGAGGGGACGGAGGTGGTCGTGACCGGACTCTCCGGGTCCGTCGCCACGACGCTGTCGACTCTCGACATTCTTCGCGGCGTTCCCGAGGACCGTTTGACGGAAAGCCTGGACGAGGCCAGGTCGGTTGCCCACGGATTGCTGAACGGGCGGCTCGGCGCTGGCCCGTCCCGGCAGTGAGCCGGACCGTCCGTCGTGGCCGACTGACGTAGGGTTGGTGAAACAACCTCGCGCCTCTCGCGTCAAAGAGGAAGACACGATGCGTGGCGGCCGTTCGGGCCGGAGCGCGGTCGAAGGAAGGAACGTACCCCGATGAACCTGTTCCCAGTACAGCGAGTTCCAGCAGCCCGTGGTGAAAGTCCCACTGCATTCGAGCGGCCATGCATCACGTCCAACATCGTTGCTCTTCGGTCTGATATGGCCCGATATGCTCCCTCATCGCGCCTTGTTGGACGCGCGCCTGACCGCTCTCGGTGCGAGCGGGACTTTCACCACGGGCTGCTAGATTCCGCGGTGGTCATCGCCGCGCTCTGCACTGTCGTCATTCTGCCCGCGGTGTCGGCGCCGCCGGCGGAAGCGCAGGTGCAGGTGGGCTCGACCTGGATCACCGAGCCGGTCGAACCCGAACTGGACATCGCGGACGGGGAGCTTCTCCTCGATCTGGACGAAGCGATCGCGATCGCCCTGAAGAACAACCTGGGACTGCTGGTGCAGCGCTACCAGCGGTCGCAGTCGCTGTTCCGGATCGATCAGGAGTACGGCATCTACGACACGGTGCTCGGAGTCAGTGCCAACGTGAACAGCGACAGTCGCCCGTCGGCCTCGCAACTCGATGGTGCTCTGGTGACGGAGAACGAGACGATCACGGGGAACGTCGAGTTGCGCAAGCCGGTCGCGTCGGGCGGCGAGTTCTCGATCGACTGGCAGAACAGCCGCTCGCAGTCGAACTCCCGCTTCTCGGACATCAATCCGAGCCTGCGCTCCAGCCTGACGTTCGCCTTCAACCAGCCCCTGCTCAGGAACCGGGGCAGGGGGATCACCGAGCGCAATCTCGCCGTGGCGAGGCTGAACAGCGACATGAGCCTGGATGACCTGGAGGTCCAGGTCGTCGACACGGTGCAGACGGTGGCGAACGGCTACTGGGCCCTGGTCGAAGGGCTGGAACAACTCAAGGTCGCCGAGGAGAGCCTGGCCCTGGCCGAGGAACTGCACGAGATGAACCGGATTCAGATCGAGGTCGGCACCCTGGCGCCGCTCGAACTCGTCCAGAGCGAGGCCGGCATCGCCACCCGGGAGGAGGAGATCATCCGCGTCCAGGCGCAGATCCAGGACGCGGCGGACGAGCTCAGGCGGCTGCTCAATCTTGACGAGAGGTCGTTCTGGGATCTGGAGATCGTGCCGACCACGTCGCCCGAGATCTCCCGGGTCGTCATCGACCTGGAGGCCTCGCTCGGCTGGGCGCTCGACCGGCGGGCCGAGATCGACCGGCAGGAGCTTCAGATCGAAACGCTCGTGATCGATTCTAGATTCCTGCAGAACCAGGCGCGGCCCGACCTCAGCCTGAACGTGAGCTACGGGCGCAACGCTCTTGGCGGCGACCGGCTCACTTGTGACCGCCCCGGCGAGCCGAGCATCGCGGACCTGTTCGAGCCCTGTCCCCCCGAGTACGAGCGGACGGACTCGCTGGACTACTTCTCGACCCTGGGCCAGTTCTACCAAGGGATTCTGGGCCAGGTCTTCGAGGGCTGGAACGTCGGCCTGAGCCTGTCGAAGCCTCTTCAGAACCGGGCGGCCAAGGCCCAGAATCGGATCGCCGCACTGGCGTTGGACCAGGGCCGACTGGAGCTCCGGGACCTGACGCTGTCGATCCGCACGGAGGTGCGTACCGCCACACGTGCCGTCGAAACGGCGGGCAAGCAGATCGACTCCGCCCGGGTGTCGCGAGAGTTGGCGGAAAAGAACCTGGACGCTGCCCAGAAGCGCTACGAGAACGGACTCTGGACGAGCTTCCAGGTCCTCGAGATCCAGGAGGATCTCACCGCGGCGCGGACCCGCGAGGTCGAGGCGATCACGAACTACCGGCGGGCCCTGCTCGCCTACTTCAAGGCGATCGGCATGCTGCTGGATCAGAAGGGCATCGAACTCGTCGACGACGCCGAGACCGACAGCTGACGTTCATCGGTAAGGTCGGGTGGTGCCGGAGGTGGGAGTCGAACCCACACGCCCAGTGAGGGCGGGGGATTTTGAGTCCCCTGCGTCTGCCATTCCGCCACTCCGGCCTTAGTGGAAAACCGCGTTTCCGCAGGTGCTGCGGTGACGGGGGCGCAGAGTAGCACCGCCACTGTGCAACTTCCAGCCCTGGAACTGCAAAGTCAGCGCCTGCAAGGACTTAAGGCAGGCACTTGCGACTAGGCGCAAATGGGGCGGGAACAACTTGACGTTCTGGACCCTCTCGGCTACAATCCGCGCCCGTTAACTGTGTGGCTGTCCGTGACTTAGGGATAGCCAGAACAGCAACTGGCGGCCGATCTCGGAAGGCTTCGGCGACGTCTGCCGAGGAAGGCGACTGTCGCGTGTCAGAAGGGGTTTCGAAATGGGGGTGCAGAGTGTTCCGAGTCGGTGAGAAAGTCGTATACCCCAACCACGGCGTAAGCGTCGTGGAGCAGATTGCTCTGAGCGCCCCGGACGGTGGAGAGAAACAGACCTACTACCACCTGAGGGTCCTGGGGAACGACTCCAAGGTGATGGTGCCCGAGGAGAACCTCGACCGCGTGGGCCTCCGACGGCTGGCCAAGGCGCGGGAGATCAGGGATCTGCTGCGGTTGATCGAGGACGGCAACATCGACGTCTACAAGGACTGGAAGGGGCGCTACAAGCAGAACCTCGACAAGATGCGGACCGGTTCCCTCACCGACGCCGCCCAGGTGCTGAAGAACCTGCGTCTGGTAAGCCAGAAGAAGAGTCTCTCGTTCCGCGAGAAGAAGATGTACGAGAAGGCGAGGTACTTCATCGTCAGCGAGGTTCTGCACGTTCGGGAGATCAGCGAAGAGGACGCGGAAGTGCTGGTCGAGAAGGCTCTGACGGGCAGCCTCGAGAAGATCTCCAAGGCCAAGGCCAGTTGAAGCTCCGCGGCCGCGGCGGTCCCCGCCTCTGAGGCCACGAGAGGAATCGGCGGGGAAGCCCGGGCTGCCTGGGCTGATGTAGATCGTGACCAAACTGCTCGTCATCCTGATTGCCCTCCTGGTGGCATGGATGTGGGTATCGCGGATGGTGCGCGGGCTCTTGCAGTCGCCACGCGCCGCGGAGGCGCGCTCGTTCCTGCGCCTGCTCCAGGTGTTGCAACGATCCGCCGCAGGCTCTTCCGGTACGGGAAGGCCGCGAGGCACGGGGGGCGCACGAGGCGCGGCTGGCGGTTTCTCGCCCGGGAACCCGCGGGGCGGCCGGAAAACGAATGGGCCAACGGGATCGGTGAGCCCGCTGCTCCGATGTGCGCGATGCGGCGTCCACGTGCCTGAAGCCCAGTTGACCGGCGGCGTGTGCGGCGACTGTGCCGGGGAGGATGGGGCTGGATAGCGCCGGCGCGGCCGGTGGCGGGTTTGCCGAAGTCGCGGTGCCGCTACCTCTGCCCGATCCTCTGACTTACAGCGTACCCGCCCGCTGGAGCGGCCTGGCCCGGGTCGGCGTCCGAGCGCGGGTGCCCGTCGGGAAACGACGGGTCACCGGCTGGATTGTCGGCCTTCCCCGTCGCCCTCCGGCGGAGGTCGAAACCCAACTGCGGCCGATTGAGTCGGTCGTCGACCTGAAACCCGTTCTGCCCGACGACCTGATGGAGATCGCCCGTTTCGCCTCGTCCTACTACGCGGCGCCGATCGGCGAGGTACTGAGGAACGTGATCCCTGGTCGGCTCCCGGGCTGGGGTGACGCGCGTGCGGAACTGACGAACCGCGGCGCACTCTACGACTGCCGGGATCCGAAGAGTCAGGCTCTGCAACGTCTGCTCCTGGATCGAGGCCGTCTTGCCCTGGCGACGATCTGGGAGGAACTGGGGGAGGCGACCCTCTTCGATCGGATCGAGAGCTGGCGCGAGAGTGGCAGAATCCGGCTGTACGAGCCTGGTAGCCGAAGTTCCCGGTACCGGGCGGCCGTCGAACTGCCGGCCGGGGACCGCGACGCCCAGCTCCAGGCTTGCGGTCGGTCTCCAAAGGGTCGTCTGGCGGTCGAGTACCTGGCCGAACTGAACCGGCCGGCGACACTCGAGGAGCTGCGTACCCGAACCGGTGCTTCGGCGGCGGTTGTCAGGCGCCTGGTCCGTCTCGGCGTTCTCCGCTCCTTCACGCAGATCGAGACGATGGATCTGGCCCGTCACCGCCTGGCCGGTGACGGCGAGACGGAGCCGATCGAGCTGCGTCCGGACCAGCTTGTTGCCGCCGACGACCTGGTGGCCGCGGTCCGGAGTGGCCAGTTCGGATCCTGCTTCCTGGGCGGCATGACCGGCTCCGGAAAGACCGAGGTCTACCTGCAAGCGGCTGGTGCGGCGCTGGAAGAGGACCGGTCCGTCATCGTTCTGGTGCCGGAGATCGCGCTGGTACCGGCGCTCGCGCGGACGCTGAAGCAGCGCTTCGGCGACCGGGTCGCCCTGTTGCATTCGAACCTCGGCAACGCGGAGCGCCATCAGGAGTGGGAGCGCGTCCGCGGTGGGGAGTGCCGGGTCGTCGTGGGTCCCCGGTCGGCCGTCTTTGCTCCCGTCCGGAACCTCGGCCTGATCGTCGTCGACGAGGAGCAGGACGCGGCCTACAAACAGGACACGCGTCCGCGGTACAGCGGCCGGGACCTGGCCCTGGTACGGGCACGCTCCTGCGCCGCGACCGCCGTACTCGTCTCCGCCACCCCGAGTCTCGAGACCCGGTTGAACGTGGAACGCAGTCGCTATCGCCACCTCCGGCTCACTGCCAGGGTGGGTTCGGGTTCACTTCCGGAACCGATTCTGGTCGATCTCCGCAGGGAGGCCGGGGGACCCCGCCGTCCGGGGGACGTGACGTTCTCGGCTCTCCTCGTGGACCAGATCACCCACAGCCTGGAGCGGGGAGAGCAGGTGATCCTGCTGCGGAACCGCCGCGGCTATTCGCCGCAGCTCCTGTGTCGTGCTTGTGGCGAAAACATGCCCTGCAGGGACTGCGGCCTGCCCAAGAGCTTCCACCGCCGTGAGCGAAGACTGATCTGCCACTACTGCGGCGTCCGCGAGGACGCACCCCGGCTTTGCCCGGACTGCGGAGAGGACGCGCTTCAGCCGATCGGCGCCGGCACGGAGAGGGTAGAGGAGGAAGTCCAGGAGCGGTTTCCGGGGGCGGTCGTGGATGTGCTGGACCGCGACGCGACGCGCCGGGTCGGAGGGCCCGCGGCCGTCCTGGAACGTTTTCGCGGCGGGCGAACGCAGATCCTGATCGGCACCCAGATGGTGTCGAAGGGCCATCACTTCCCCGACGTTGCGCTCGCCGCGGTGCTTACCGCGGATTCGTATCTCGGGTTCCCGGACTTTCGCGCCGCGGAACGCAGCTACGCGCTGCTCACGCAGCTTGCCGGGCGGGCCGGTCGCGGTGAACGGCCGGGCCGCTTCGTGGTCCAGACGTACCATCCGGACCACTATGCGATTCAGGCGGTGCTCAACGGCGATGACGAGGCCTTCGCGAGTCATGAGATGAGGTTTCGCCGCGTGTTTCACTACCCTCCGTTCACCCGCATGGTCCAGCTCGTGATCCGCGATCGTGATCGGGAACGTGGTTGGCGGCGGATCAGGGAGCTCGCGGGGGCGGCCCGCGCCCATGTGCTGGCCCCTGGGGTGCGCTTTTCCGGGCCCGCACCGGCACCCTTCGAGCGCCTCAAGGGACAGTGGCGATTTCAGTTCCTGATGCGCTCCGCCAGCGGCGCCGACGTCCGGCGGTTGGCCCGGGCGATTGCGCCGGCACCGGCCGCCGATCTCACGATCGACGTGGATCCCCAGGACCTGATGTGACTGTTCCCGAGCAGGGCGTTCGCCGCGAGGAGGCGGTGGAGTGGCTGGAGAAGCCCGCCCCCGAGGCCACCGGGCGGCTTCTGGCGGCAGGATACGGGCTGCTGGCGGCTCCCCTTGCCCGAAGGGGCGTGAAGACGGAGGCCGAGGCGGAGATGTTTCTCAGGCCGCATCGCAGTGGCCTGCACGACCCCTTCCTGCTGAGCGGAATGGAAGAGGCGACCGAGCGTGTGCTGGCCGTATGCCGGGACCGTGGGGGACTACGACGTGGATGGGGTCAGCGCCTGCGCGCTGCTCACGGCCGTACTGCGCGCCCTGGCCGTGGAGGTTGTTCCAATCATCCCGAACCGGTTGACCGACGGCTACGGCTTTCAGGTCGCGCAGGTCGAGAAGGCGCGGCGGGCCGGTGCCTCGCTGATCGTCACCGTGGACTGCGGGACGACCTCGAAGGAGGCGGTGGAGGAGGCGATCAGGCAGGGAATGGACGTGGTCGTGACGGATCATCACGTTGTCGGAAGCGGCTTTCCGTCCCAGGCGATCCAGGTCAATCCTCAGCAGGATGGCTGCACCTACCCTTTCCGCCATTTGTGCGGCGCCGGGCTTGCGTTCAAGCTGGCGCAGGCCTTACTGCGCCGAAGCGGCCGCGAGGAGCCGCTGGCCGCGCTGTTGCGCGTGGCATGCCTCGGGACGATCGCGGATGTCGTTCCCCTGGTGGGGGAGAACCGGGTCAAAAGGCACGGTCCCCGGGGCTCCGGGCCCTGATGCGCGTCTCTCGCGTCGAGGGTGGGGTCTCGTCGACGGAGGTCGCCTTTCGGCTGGGACCGAGGCTCAATGCCGCCGGCCGACTGGCGAGCGCCGAGCTGGCGCTCCGCCTGTTGCTCACCCGGGACCGGGCCCAGGCCGACCGCCTCGCGGGCGAGCTCGACTCACTCAACCGGAAACGGCAGGCCGAAGAACGGCGGGTGGTAAGGGAGGCCACGGAACTGTTCTCGGCCGACGAAAGACGGCCCGGGATCCTCATGGGCTGGAGCCCCGGATGGCATCGGGGCGTCGTGGGTATTGCCGCCGGCCGCCTCGCCCGCGAGTTCCATCGACCGGTGATCCTGCTGGGAGTCGAGGGCGAGACGGGCACCGGCTCAGGTCGCAGCATTCCGGGGCTTGATCTCCACTCGTTCATGACCGGCTTCGAGGGGCGGATGGCGCGATTCGGAGGCCATCCCCAGGCCATTGGCCTGTCGGTGGACGTGTCCGCATTGCCGGCTCTGAAGGCGGCGATGGAAGAGGCCGCGGATTGGCCGCCGGAAGTGCTCGTACGACGCCGGGAGTATGAACTGGCCCTCTCTCCGGAACAGGTCGAGCCGGGCCTGTTCCGTGAACTCGCGCAGTTGGAGCCACATGGCGAGGCGAATCGCCGGCCGTTGATTCGGCTGGGCCCGCTGGAGCGTAGCGGGCCGGTGCGCGAGTTCGGAAAGGACCACGTCAAGGTGCGCGTCAGGCGAGCCGGGGGCTCCGACTCAGGCCGATTCGTCCAACTGCTCGGTTGGGGCTGGCGGAAGCGACTGGCCGAGCTCGATGGCCGCTTCGAAGTGCTCGGGGCCCTGGAATGGGACACCTGGGCCGGCGGTCCCGTGGTCAGGATCGAGGACGCCAGGCAGATCGCCAACGGCTCGGAGACGGCCGCCAGGGCCAAGTAGACTTCGGCACATGGCCACCGAGACACCCCCCGGGGCCGACGAAACACGCCCTTCGCCGGCAGCGGACCGCGAAGACTCCGTCTACCGGCCAGGTGGCCGGAGAGACCTGCGCTATGGACATCGGCGGCAACTCCGCACCAGGTTGCTGAGGGCGTTCCTGCTCGTCGTGCTGATTGCCGGCGTCGGCGGGCTTACCTGGGTCTTTGTCAGTGGACGACCCGACGCGACCGCGGTGGTCGC
>JAGWAG010000067.1 GCA_021296535.1 Acidobacteriota bacterium
TGCAGGTTCTGCGACCGGCTGGGCCCGACCTCCCGCGTCCTCGCAAGCGGACCAAAGCCGGACCTGATGAAGCCTCCAGCGTGACGGACGTTCTCCTTGGCAGCCCAGAACAGTTCTCCGGCCCCGGGCTGACCGGCCAGCGTCACGCGGCCGGTGACCGTTACCGTGCTGCGATCGCAGGTGACGACATCGTCGCCGCTTGCCTCCGCCACCTCCTTCTCGCAAGCCGCCACGCCATTCTCGGACACACGGACAACAAAGGCGCCCTCCGGCACGCGATCGACGACCGCTACGCCGTCCTCCAGATCGCCCATGATCAGATCGCGCGGCAGGCCTCGGCCGCCAGGGTCAACCAGAACCTGCCCGCGGCCCACATCCGAACGCACCGTGATGCGGCGACCCCGCGAGAGTTCCACGAATCCCGCATCGATCCACTCGATCGCGTTCGCTTCGACCTCGAACTCGAGCGGCGCGAATCCGTCCGCCTCAACGCGCAACGTCGAACTGCCCAACTCGAGCCCGTGGAGTTCAAAGTAGCCGTCGAGGTTCGTCGCCACCGTGGCTGCCCGACCCATGGCCCACGCCATCAACTGACCGTACTCCGACGGTGGCGTGTAGGACACGGAGGCCTCGAACACCGGCGCGTACTCCGGGTTCACCACGGTTCCGGAGACCCAGGCGGATGTCGGGGCCGCGATGACGCCCAGGTCGCGGACGTCGCCCGCCGATCCCCGGACGTCGAGCACCGTCCGAGCGGCATTGGTGCCCGACAGTTCCAGGGTGTAGGACCCCGGTTCGAGGTCGACAGAGAAGGAACCGTCCGCGGCGATCGTTCTATGGCTGGTCGTTTGACCGTTCGCCATGTCGCGAGCGGCCACCAGGCGCCCCGAGGCGACAGGAGTCACACCGTCCGCGGCCATGTACACGCCCTCGACCGTGAAGGCCGGATCCAGCCGGAGCACGAGGGGTTCTTCAGCCGTGGCGCCGGCGCCGCCGGCCACATCGACGGGGAGGGTGGGCAGGCCGGGTATCGAGCGTTCCTTGGCCGTCGTGCCGCCGCCGATCTCGAATCGCGCCCGCCGGTACCCCTTCGCGCTGATCATGAGGGTGCGGTCGAACCGCGGCGACACCAGAGCGATTCCCTCCCGGTCGGTCGTGGTTTGCTCCCCGGCCTCGGACGATGCGCGTGCGCCGGGTATCGGCGTTCCGCGGCTGGCATCGAGAACCTGGATCCAATAGGTCTCTGCCGCCGTCAACACAATTGACCCAAGGTCCAGGGATTCCTCCAGATCGAACCTCTCCGAGTACTCGAGGTCGCCGCCGTCGGTTCTGAGCGACGCAGCACCCTTCGCGAAACCGGTGAGCGAGAACCGGCCGTCTGGGCCGGAGATCCCCAGGTGGCGCCGCACTACCGCAAGCTCGTGCTCCAGCCAGGACAGCCCCAGCAGCCGCACCCCAGCTATGGGCCGTCCTTCCGGATCGACGGTCCGACCCGTGACAGCGAAGCCTGGACCGAGTTCGACAACCGACGGCGCCTCGGAGTAGCGCTCGAACGCCGCAGCGGTCCGGGTGACCTGGGAGACGAGGACCGCGGCGCGCTCCCGCGCTGACACGGTCAGATTCACTTTGCCGTCAGCGTCCGACATCCCGAAGCCCAGAGGCTCGGGCAGAGTCAACGGTCCCGACTCCATCTTCACAAGGTACATCCGCGCGCCGGCAAGGGGCGCGCCGCCGGCGGTCACCTGGACCGTGAGGTTCACTGCCTTCCCCAACACGAGTTCAACCGATCCCTCTTCAGAGGGCAGGTCCCGCCAGGTCGAGGCAAGGCCTTCTCCCAGTGCCTGGAGGCGCCACGCTTCGTCGTTGCGCGGGAGGGAAAGCGACCCTGACGCGAGAGTCGTCGTCGGCAGCAGATCTCGTGGCACCTGCCGCCACATCGCCGCGGGCGCCGCGGTCACGCTGTACTCGGCTAGAGGTGCCACCCCGTCCACCGGATCCGCAATCGGGTTCACGGTCTCGGGGTCCAGCACGCGGACGGTCAACGGCTTGAACGAATCACTGCCGGCGCGGCAGGCGGCAGCCGCGTTCTGTCCGGGCTCGAGAAACAGCGGCGGGCAGGAGTCGCTCCAGGCCCAGCACTCGGCCGGTGCACGGCCTGCCGGAATGTCGTCCCGCCGTTCCCAGGTGTCGTCGGTCGGCACGGGGATCCCGTCGAGGAAGGCAGGCTCGCTCTCCCTGGGGCATACGAACTGGAACGAAGCGTCCGCCACCGCGTCGTCCTGTCCCGCAACCGGGACGGCAACCGCCGCGACCACCAACCAAGCAGCAAAGGCTGAGAACCGCATCCTCCTAGTCCTCCGCGCCAACCGGTGGACGAAGGCGCGCTTCGAAGGCCTTGCCCGACCGTACATCTCCACCGCGCAGGGCCCCGCCGCGAAGAAGAAGCACCGCCCGATCACCGCGAAGGTCGGCGCGCAGCCGAGTATCCGCGAACTCCGACTCCACAACACACGGTTGCATCGTGGCGGTCCGAAGATCGTCGACATGGATGTGGACCAAGTCCCAGCACACCCGGCCACTGGGGGGAGGTACGGAAGCAACGACGCGGTCCCTGATCAACTGCTGGTTCAGCACTCCCGCCCCGAAACCCACGAGGAACGGTACACCGCCCGGCAGCCACTTCCGGTCGCTCGCTGCCAGTGCCTCCGCCGGACCGTCCGCCGCGTACCGAACGAAGAAGTACACGTTGCCTTCACCGTCGGCCACGACTTCGTCGATGATGCGACGGGGGCCCAACCAATCGGCCCGAGCGTAGGCATCGCTGAGGGGCGAGCGCCCCCACTGGTTGACCTCGACGTCGCAGCCGTCCTCGGCGAAGAAGGTCTCCGCGTCCAGGCTGTGCTGCAGGGCGCCCTCGCGGTCGTAGACGAACACTCCGGCCTCGGCTCCCGGAATCACGAGCAGGCGATCCGCCGCGATGAAACGGATCACCGAGAGCTCCGCGTCGCCGCACAGCTCCAGTCCATGCCCGCCGTCCCTCGTCGGCAGGAGACCCCGCGGGCCACCTCCAGCGTCCTCGATCAGCCAGGCGGCGTACGGCCCCCAGGCATCGTCGTCCTTGCGGACCAGACCGACCGCCGCGGTCAGCGCACCCCGCCGGTCCAGGTCGCCCAGGTGCTTGAGGTCGGCCAATGAGTCGACCCCATCCTCGGTCGCCAGGTGGATGCCGGAGAACAGGTCCGTGAACGCCATTCCGTCGGGCGAGACGGCAAGCTGGCCGTAGTCCCGTTCGTACCGATTGGAATCGACAACGGTCCGATCGCCGATCTGGAAGGTCTCAGCCTTGGGCTCCTCGAGGGCCACCCGAAGTTGCCCCGCCTCATCACCGATACTCCAGGAGTAGAGGCCCCGTCCGATGACACCGAGAAGGAACTCATCGTCCTCCAGCCAGCGGACGTCGCTCGCCCGAGCGATGTCGTCCGGCAGGTCGAGCCGCTCCAACCTCTCCAGGCGCGGCCCGTTGCCGGATTCCTGGGCCCCGAGCGTTCCGGGAACCGCGGCCAGCGCGGTCGCGGCGCACAGCACGACGATCGCTGGTAGATCGGAGCGACGGCTACCGCTTTCCCAAGACGGCTGGCGCAGCATGTGAGCCTCCTCCCCGTGCCTGAATCCTCAGGCGTCAGATGCGAATCTGGGTGTCGGGGAGAACAACGTCAGCTACGACGGCAACCATTCCGAAATCGCGGAACCGATTTCGTCCGGGGAATCCTCCTGGATGAAGTGGGAGCCCTTGACCGTCACTTCCGTCTGGTTCGGCCAGGTCCGACAGAGCTCCCTCATCGCGCCGGTGAGGATCGCGCCGGGCTTCGCGTTGACGAACAACTTGGGTACGTCCGAGTCCTTGAGCCAGCCCGCGTAGGACTGCACGATCTCCACCACGTCCTCCGGCTCGCCAGCGATCGGGATCTGGCGCGGCCAGGTCAGCGTCGGCCGGCGCGATTCGCCCTCGTCCTCGAACGGCCGCCGGTAGACCGCCATCTCCTCCTCCGTCATCTTTCGCAGTACGGAACCCGGCAACACGCGTTCCACGAAGACGTTCTTCGCCAGCACCATGCCCTCGCCCGCCGGTGAGCGGAATCCCTGGAACACGCCCCGCGCCGCCTCGGGCCACGCGTCCCAGGTCGGGACGGGACTCACGATCGCCTCCATGTAGGCCAGGCCGCGCACCGCGTCGCGGTGCCGGTTCGCCCAGTCGAAACCGAGCGCGGATCCCCAGTCGTGAATCACGAAGACCACGTTCGAATCCACCCCGATCGCCTCGAGCAGCCCGTCCAGGTAGTGCCGGTGCTCCACGAACCGGTACCGATCCGGCCCGCTGTCCGGCAACTTCGCCGAATCGCCCATCCCGATCAGGTCCGGCGCCACGAGTCGACCCCGGCCCTCCAGGTGCGGCATCACGTTGCGCCACAGGTAGGACGAAGTCGGATTGCCATGCAGAAAGACGATCGGATCGCCCTCCCCATGATCGACATAGGCCATCTCATGGCCATGAACCTCGATCCGCTTCTTCTCGTAACGCGCGTCGGCGGAGATCATCCAGGAGTCCTCATCTGTTCCGTTGGTCGTGTGGCTTGCAGTCGGCGCAGACTACATGGCCGGGGTTTCGTTGCACACTCTCACTCACCAAATCGCCGGCCGACACCGTCCAGCCAGCGTCTGGGGCAGAGGGGAGGCTCCCAGGTGGCTCGGAGCGAGCGACTCCCGACGCCCTCTCAGCAACTGACGCCGGGCCGGAGCGAGCGGAGTGCAGTGAGCGCACCCCCCTTCACCATCCGACCAAGCGCGAGCGGCACCTGGGAGCCTCCCCTCTGCCCCAGGCGCGGGCGGGTGGCAAGCTCGCTACGGACCCGACGCCTCGCCGTAGCGGAAGCCGGTGCGGGATCGCACCTTGTACTTGCCGTCCCGGACCTTTACCTTGATGTTGCGGTAGCCCTGGGTGCCGACTTCGTACTCGGAGCGGAAGCTCACGAGGTAGTAGCCCTGGTTCTCCTCGGCCACCTGGCGCATCGGCGACATGATGTTCGTGAAGTTGGCGTAGTAGTGGCCGCCGGTCTCATTCGAGATCAGGCTCAGCGAGTCGTTGAGCGATGCGGACGCGATCGAGCGACGGGAGCTGCCCATCGTGTCAATCGTGTAGACCGCCACGTTGCCGGCGTTCAGTGCCTCCCGCATCTGCGGGTAGTAGCGTGCGTCGGGCGTGTAGCTCCCGAATTGGCCGATCTCGCCGAAACCGAGGCTGAACATGACCAGGTTCTTGCGACCGGCGATTCCCGAGGCCGCCTCTCCGAGCAGTTCCAAGGCCTGCTGGAGTTTGCGGCTCTGCCGCGCCAGTTCCTTGCCCTTGGGCAGGTTCACGATCAGCGACGGCGAGTTCGGGTCGAACTCGGGTTCCGAGCGCGTCGTCCAGGGCTCGAGGTCCCTCTTGCCCCGGGCGGCGGCATCCACCGCCGCGAGGATCTCGTCGCGATCGCGGCTGAAGTCCAGGTAGACCTTGAGCCGCGCCTGGTACGCGAACACGGCCACCTGATCGTTCGGCTGGAGTTCCTCCTCGATCCACCGCTTGAGCCAGCGCGCGTTGTCCATCTGGGGCGCCGCCAGTCGCGGCGCCTGCATGCGCTGGTCGTGGAACATGAGGATGAAGTAGCGGTCGGTCCGCGTCGTTCCGCCCTCGCCGGTAGCGGACAACTCGCTCGGCCCGCCGTAGAAGGAAGCGCTCGTGACTTCCTGCTCATCGCCGTCGTGGAGGACCACGAAGTCCTCGGCGCCCAGGCCATCGATCACGTTGCCCTTCCTGTCGGTCACGAGGACATCCAGCAACACTTCGGCCACTCGGATGCGCTCGTTCAGTTGGAAGTCTCCGCGAGCCGGAGCAGGAGCCGATGTTCGAGTTGGCCTCGGAGCCCGCTCGGCAGCCTGCGGCTGCTCGCGCCGCGGAGCCGGGGTGGTCCGCACGGGCTCAGGCGTGGGTCGGGCTGCCGGCTCGGTCGCAACTGCTCGGGCCGGGGCAGGCTTCGGCTCGGTCACCGGCTCGGCCACCACGGTCTTCACGGCCGCTGGTTCAGCCGCGGGCGCCGCCCCGCTGGGCTCCCCGACGGTCGTCGGCTCTGCCGCCGGCTCCGACGCCGGAGCCGAGGCAGGCTCCGTGGGAACCACGACCGCCCGCACGGTCTTGCCCCGCTGGCGCCGCTGCTTCTGCAGCCGCTTCTCCTCCTTCGCCGCCTTCGCGGCCGCCTTCTTCTCAGCCTTCCGCTTCTTCTTCTCGTCGTCGGCCGCCACGCTGGCAGCCGCTGAATCACCATCGAAACCCGCATCTGCGGCAGCAGCCAATCCAAGACCGCCCGCCAACAGCAATGCACCCGACGCCAGCGAGACCGCAAGAGTCCACCGTCGTCCAACCGTCGCGATTCTGCTCATCCCAGGGGACCTCCTATGTTTCAACCGCCGGTCGCAGGTTCGCGACAACAGCACGGAGAAGCGACGCTCCCGCCATCCTACCAACCGCCGGTCTCCTCCGGTTCTTCCCCCAACTCACGGACTCCAGGCTGGCGGGTGCGCACCGCTACAGCCGAGTAGCATGCTGCCGCCGTGACTCTGCCTGCCCCGGACCGCCACACGGCGGAACTGTCTGCCGCCTTCGTCGAGCTGCGCACGGCGCTGGGACGGGTCCTGGTTGGACAGGACGACGCGGCGACCGGTCTGACCCTGGCGCTGCTGGCCGAACAGCATGCCTACCTGGAGGGGCCGCCCGGATGCGGCAAGTCGGAGTTGGCCGCAGCCTTGGCCGCGCTGTCGGGGGCTCGCACTCACACGCTCGTCTTCCACCGCGACATCCGCGAGACCGACCTGCTCGGCGACGTGCTGCTGAGCCGGCACCGACACCGCGGCTTTGAGCGCCTGCGCCGGGAGTTGATCCCGGGCCCCCTGCTCCATGCGGAGGTCGCGCTGCTCGAGGACCTGCCCCGGTCCCCGGGGGAGGCCCTGGGACCCCTGTTGAGGATCCTCGCGGAACGGCACGCCCTGGGACAGGCCCTGCCCCTCGAGTCGGCGGTGGCCACCGGCCCGCTGGAGCAGGTCGAAGCCCCGATCGACCCGCTGGAACCTGGGCAGCTCGACCGTTTCGCGGTCCAGCTTCGGCTGACCGGTCTGCTCACCGGGGAACTCTTCGATGAAGCCGCCGTCCTGCTCGCGCGGACATCGGCTCGGCGAGCCGCACCCGCCACCGACCGGTCGGGCAAAGGCGCCACCCGTGAGTTCCCCGAGGGACACACCGCGCTGACCGCACCGGTCATGAGCACCGCCATCCGCAAGGCCGCCCAACGAACCGCGGCGGCCCTCAGGATCGAGCCGCGCACGCTCGACGCCTATCACCGCCTGCTCGATCGGCTCCGGCAGCGCAGCGCCGACCAGTCGGCATCGGGTGACCGTCTGATGTCCGACCGCTCCTTCAGCTCGGCCGCGCTGCGGCTGGTCCGCGCGCACGCCTTTCTCCGCGGCGCACCGGCCGCGGCGCCGCGGGATCTCGGCGCGATCCGCTACATGGTCGCCCACCGCTTGCCCGACGAGGTGCAGGAGGACTTCGATCACATCCTGGAGGAGCTGCTCGGCGACCCGCCAAACGTGACGATGGCCGAGGCCGGAGCTCAGATGCCCGGCGCGCAGAACCAGGGCGACGACGATTCCGATCCGGGGGCGGCGGTCTCCCAGGCCTCCGACTCCTGGATCGACGATCAGGCCGACCTGCCGGCTCCGCCCGCCCTGTTCGGCCAACCGCCCCCGCCGGCCCAGGTCGACCCTCTACTACGGGCCCTGGTCGGCCGCATCGAGCGCGGGCGAATCGACCCGGACACCGACCCGGGCGGCCAGCCTCGCGGCTACCGTCCGCTGCGCGACCTGGACGAGCTGATCGACGCCGACGTGATCGAAGCCCTGCTGTTCACCGAGGGCCGTCTTCCCGGCGCGCCCCGCACCTTCGAGCGCAAGCGCAGGAGCGCCGGCGGGGCGGTCGCCGTGCTGCGAGATATCTCCGCGTCGATGGCGGGCCGTCTGACGGTGTGGTCGAGTCAGGTCGTGCTCGGCATCCTCCGGGTCGCGGCGCGGCGCAGGATGCGTGTGGGCTATGTCGAGTTCCATCACCGCGCCCTGCCCCACCACGTCGGTGGGCGCCTGCTGCACCGCTCCTACTCCCGGCTCGCCGAGCAGGCCGGTCAGGCCAAAGCGGTCGGCCAGACGAACTACGAGGCGCCGCTCCGCACCGCCCTGGAAGGGCTGCGAGGCGGTTCCGGCCGCAACCGGCACGTCGTCCTCCTGACCGACGGCCTGCCGATCATCGGCGACACGTCCGTGCGGCGCGAGCGCCAGTTGGCGCGCCGGCTCGGCGTTGCTCTCCACACCGTGTTTCTGGGCAACGGTGACTGCCCGCCGGTGCTCGATGACATCTCGGCCGAAACCGGCGGACTGCGCTTCTGCGGCCGTCCACTGACCGGCGGCGGTCTCCGGCTCGAGGAGCGATAGAGTCGCGCGTCCCATGAGCGACCTGACCCCTCTGCGCGACCTGCTCGATCACCACGTCGTCGGCCACGACGAGGTGAAGACGGCCCTGCTCCTGGCCCTTGTCACCAGGGAGCACATCTACGTCGAGGGGCCGCCCGGCACCGCCAAGACACGGCTGGCCGAGGTCGCCGCCAAGGGTTCCGAACTCGACTTCTTCTTCTACCAGTTGCATCGCGACACGCGGCTTGCCGAACTCGTCGGGGACATCGTCCTGGAACGGCGTAAGGTGAAGACGGAGGCCGCCGATTCGGCCAGCAGCGGCGAAGCGGAGCGGATCCACCAGCGCATCGAACCGGGGGGCCTGCTGACCGCCGAGATCGCCGTCCTCGACGACATCTCCCGCGCTCCGGGCGAAGCGCTGAACGTCCTGCTCCGCATCCTGAACGAGCGCCGATTCGGCGCCGAGCCGATTCCGCTGATGGCCGCCATCGCGACCGGCAACCCGATGGACGACGAGTACTACAACGAGCCGCTCGACCCCGCGAACCTCGATCGTTTCGCCCTCCAGTTGCGGGTCTCCGGCCTGATCCAGAGTGGCGCCGAGGATGCGCGGACCCTGATCGACCGTTTCGCCGCCGGCTCGGTCGTCGAGCAGCCCGACCCCGAGGCGGTCACCGATCGCGCCACGCTCGACGCCTTGAACCAGCGCATGTACAAGGTCGAAGTTGGACCCGTTGTGCGCGCCGCTCTGCTCGACATCCTGCGGACCCTGGTGCTCGAGTTCGAGTGCAACGAGACGAACTCGCTGCTGACCGACCGCACCTTCCTGGTCAAGGCGATCAAGATCCTCCGCGGCGCGGCGCTCCTGGCCGGCCGGACCGCCGTCGATCTCCCGGATCTCGCCGCGCTGTCCTGGATGACGACCTTCCGGGTGCCGCCGGAGGCCCACGAGGCCCTGCCCCGGATCATCGGCCGGGTGAACCGGCAGGTTCGGGCCGTCTAGCGCCGCAGAGTCGTCGCCGCTTCGCGGCGCCCCTTACCTCGGAAGCCGGCGGGAACCCGGGTGGCGCGACCCGCGCCACCCGTGAACCAGTCCGTGCGCCCGTCATCGGGCGGACGGATGGCACGCCGGCGCACCCAGTGTCGGAGCGCGGTCGCGGGGCGGATTGCCGGGGCCTATTCCTGTCCGGAGCTCGACTGCCCCTTCTTGAACTCCGATTCGAGCAGCCGCGCGCCGCGCAGCGTGTTGCCCATCGCGTCGTAGCTCTTGCCGGTCGTCTTCGGCCACGGCAGTTCACCGCTGTAGGGCGCCTCGTACTCGGGATTCTCGACCGTGAAGCTGTAGAGCAGGCTGTTCGCGTCGCCGGGGCTGAACCGCTCGATCACACGCACACCCTCACCGCGCAGGTCGGGCATGTCGCGAAAGTTCGTCGTCTCGACGACCAGCGTGTCGCCTTCCCACCAGCCGATCGAGTCGCCGCTCAGCGAGGTGTAGTCCGCCGGCATGTGCTCGCCGCCGATGCGGACGACCCGCGTCCAGTGCATCCACTCGATGTTGATCATGAAGTGGTCTTCGGTCTGCACGATCGTCTTCACGTTGTTGTAGGGCAACGGACGGATCGCGACGGAGGCGGTCGGCTGGTACATGCAACGCACGCCGACGATGTTCGTCTCCGGTCCGTCGTACGGGATGTCGCCCGACTCGAGCCACCAGGCATAGCCCCTGTTGGGCCAGGCGAACTTCGGCGCCGCGGCGGCCCGCTTCTTGCCTTCTTCCGTCATCGCCGGCATCTGTCCGTTCGGCGGATCGGTCAGCACGGAGGTGCGGTACTTGCCGTCGATCATGAAGTTCTGGCTGCCCCACTCGAACCAGAAGTTGTTGTAGGCGCCAACGTTGCCGCCCTCCTCCGGCGCCGCGCGCTCCGGGTCGCTCGGCGCGTCCTGGGCCGCGTTCGTGTCGGCCCGGCGCTTCGCCAGCGCCTGCGCCTCTTCGGGCGTGAGGGTCAGCTTGTCTCCGAAATCCTTGGGCCTCGAGAACGGCGTGATGCTCGAGATGTCGTACACGCCGGTGAAATCAGGCTTGCCGCTGGCGGTCCTCTTGATCTCGCCTTCGGCGGCAACGGCGGCAGGCGCCGCGGCTACGAGCCCAACCAGAACGGCGATTGCGATGAGCGGCTTTCTCATGTCGGTCTCCCTAGCTTGAAAGGGTGCTTTGAGGGGTAACTTGTCGTCGTTGAATGGGGCGATCCTAGCAGCCCTCGCTGCGATACGCTTCCGCGCCACGACACCGATCCGTGTACGGAACAAGCCCTGTTCCTGTGCCTCAGCGCGGCGCGGACGCCGCGACTCGATTTGGTAGGAGGTCCGATGCCACGATCCGTCCCCGTCGCCATAACCGTCAACGGCAGCAAAACCGAGAGGGAAGTCGAGCCCCGCACGCTGCTGGTCCACTTCCTGCGCGAGGAACTCGACCTCACGGGCGTCCACATCGGCTGCGAAAGCACCCTCTGCGGCGCCTGCACCGTGCATCTGAACGGCCGCGCGGTGAAGAGCTGCACCGTCCTCGCGGTCCAGGCGGACGGCCAGGACGTGACGACGATCGAGGGCCTGGCTCAGGACGCCGACGCCCTGCACCCGCTGCAGGTCGGATTCTGGGAGAAGCACGGCCTGCAATGCGGCTACTGCACCCCCGGGATGATCATGGCGGCGAAGCAACTGCTGGACGACAACCCGAACCCCTCCGAGGCTGAGATCCGCGAGGCGATCGACGGCAACATCTGCCGCTGCACCGGCTACCAGCAGATCGTGGACGCGGTACAGCATGCGGCGGAAGCCGCGGGAGCAGCCTGATGACCACCTTCCGACCCAACTCCGTCGGCAAACCGATCAAGCGGCGTGAAGATCCACGGCTGATCCGCGGCCTCGCCACCTACACCGACGACGTCAAGCTGCCGCGCATGACCTATGCCGCCTTCGTCCGTAGCGACTTCGCTGCCGGCGAGATCCGTTCGATCGACACGACGGCTGCCGCCGCCCGCCCGGGCGTCGTCGGCGTCTACACCTACGCCGACATGGACGGACAGGTCGGGGCCACCCCGATAGGCGTCGCGATACCCGGCATGCCCGACCACCCGCTGCTCGCGGACGGACGCGTCCTCTACGTCGGCCACCCGGTCGCCGTCGTCGTGGCCGAGTCGCCCTATGCGGCGCGCGACGCCGCCGCCGCCGTCGAGGTCGACATCGAACCCCGGGAAGCCGTCGTCGACGTCGAGGCGGCGATCGCGCCCGACGCGCCCAGGGTCTACGACGAACTCGACAGCAACATCTGCCTCCAGGTTCCGGCGCCGAATCCGGAGGCCGACAAGCTCTTCGAGCAGGCCGACCAGACGCTCTCGATCCGGCTGCTGAACCAACGGGTCGCGCCGTTTCCGATGGAAGGGCGCGCCACCTGCGCCCACTGGGAGGAAGGTCCCGGCAAGCTGACGATCTGGACCTCCAACCAGGCCCCCCACTCGGTCAAGCAGCAGATCGCCATGTGCCTGGGGATCCCCGAGATCCGCATTCGCGCCATCGCTCCGGAGGTGGGCGGCGGCTTCGGCGCGAAGATCCCGACCTACGCCGAGGACGCGCTGCTGTGCTGGGTGTCCCGCGACCTGAGGAGACCGGTCAAGTGGTCGGAGACGCGGACCGAGAACCTGCTCGGCATGACTCACGGACGAGGCCACGTCGAGAAGATCGACGTCGCATTCCAGAGCGACGGACGCGTGCTGGCGCTCAAGGGGCAGACGATCGCCGACATCGGCGCCTTCCGCTCCTTCTTCGGCCCCTTCATCGCCCTCTCCACCCACACGATGTCCTGCGGTTGCTACGACATCAAGGCGGTCGCCTGGGAAACGTCCTCGGTGTTCACGAACACGATGGCGACCGAGGCCTACCGCGGCGCCGGGCGCCCCGAGGCCGCCTACATCATCGAGCGCGTGATGGACGAGGTGGCGGCAGCCACGGGAATCGACCCGGTCGCGGTTCGGCGCCGGAACTTCATCAGCAAGGACGCATTCCCCCACACCACACCCTCCGGCGCCACCTACGACACCGGCGACTACGAGAAGTCGCTGAACCGGATGATCGAACTCGCGGGCTACGACGAGGCGCGCGAAGCGCAACGCCGGGCGCGCGACGACGGGCGGCTGGTCGGAATCGGGCTCGCCACCTTCACCGAAGTCTGCGGACTCGGGCCTTCGACCGGCACCGCGCCACAGCAGCGCATGGGTACCTGGGAGAGCGCCACCGTGAGGGTCGAGCCGAGCGGTAACGTCACCGTCTACACGGGCATCTCTCCGCACGGACAGGGCCAGGAGACCGTCTTCGCCCAACAGGTGTCGGACGCCTTCGGCGTCGGACTCGACGACGTGGTCGTCGTCCACGGCGACACGGACCAGGTCCAGCACGGTGTCGGCACCTTCGGCAGTCGCGGCATAGCCGTCGGGGGCGCCGCGCTCGACATGGCGCTGGTCAAGGTTCACGCGAAGGCGACCCGCATCGCCGCGCACCACCTCGACGCACCCGTCGATCAGATCGGGTACGAGGACGGGGAGTTCACGGTCTCCGGCACGGACCGCAAGCTGACCTTCCGGCAGGTCGCCGAGATGGCCCACCTCTGGAACGTCAACGTTCCCGGCGAAGAGCCGGGCCTGGAGGCGGTCGCCCGCTTCGAACCGTCGGCGACGACCTTCCCGTTCGGCGCTCACCTGTGCCAGGTAGAGATCGATCCCGAAAGCGGCGAGATCGAGATCCAGCGCTACGTGGCGGTCGACGATTTCGGCGAAGTGATGAACCCCATGCTCGCCGACGGCCAGCGCCTGGGCGGCGTGGTCCAGGGCATCGGCCAGGCGATGTGGGAGGAGGTGCAGTACGACGAAGGCGGTCAGCTCCTCTCCGGCACCCTGATGGACTACGCCGTGCCTCGGGCGAAGCGCTTCCCGCGCATGGAGCTCGACAACACGGTGACGCCGACGCCGATCAACCCGCTCGGCGCCAAGGGCATCGGCGAGCTGGGGACGATCGGGGCGACGCCCTGCATCGTCAACGCGATCGTCGACGCGCTACGGCCGCTCGGCATCGACAACGTCGACATGCCGGCCAAGCCTGAGCGCATCTGGCGGGCGATCCAGGCGGCAACGGCGAACTAACCCTGCTGCCCCGCCTCTCCGTTCTCGCCGCCGCGGCGCTGACGATGGCCGGGGTCGCCCGAGCCGAAGAGCAGCGATTCGGGCCCCTGCCCGTGGCGGAAGCGTGGCTGGGAAGCGGCTCCGGCTTTCTGAGTCTCCCGGTCGAGGCACCGGCCGAGGGTTCGGCCGAGCCTGGAAGGTGGCAGGTTACGGCGTCGCTGGGGCTTTCCAGCTTCTGGCTGCGGTCGCCCGCGGTGTCCGAAGCCATCGAGGCGCGGCCCGAGCGCGGCCCCGTCACCGTCGGGGAACTCGATCGGCTAGCCCCCTGGCCGGGACCGGAGGGCATCTACTTCGCCGACGTGGAAGTCCACCGACTGACAGTCGACGCCCGGCGCCGGATCGGCGGGAGACTCGAACTGGGACTCAGGACCTCGATCGTCGATGCCGGCGGCGGCATCCTCGACCCCGTGATCGAGGGCTTTCACAACCTCTTCGGCTTCCGCCAGTCCGGCCGGCCGCAGTCGCTGCAGAACGACTACGGCCTGTACTTCCGCCGCGACGGCAGCGAAGATCCCGGCACCTACGGTGACCGCCTGCGGTTCATCCGCTTCGACGAGCCGGCGCCTGGTCTGGGCGAGACCGTTGCCTCTCTCAAGTGGAGTTTCGTAGCCGGATCGGCGGCGTGGCGCCAGGCCGTGCAGGTGCAGGTCAAAATGCCCACCGCGAGCGAGGATGACTTCTACGGCACCGGCTCGGTGGACATGGCAGTCCAGTACCTCGTGTCACGCCCGTGGCGCCGCTGGACTCTCTACGGCAACGCCGGCTTCGTCCGGCTCGGCGGCCACGAGCTGCTGACGCTGGAGCCGCAGGACATGGTCACGGCCGCCATCGCCGGCGAACGTCCACTCGGCCCAAAAACGTCGCTGGTCCTGCAACTCCGACACCAGAAGAGCCCCTTCCGGCAGTTGAAGCTCTCGATCCTCGGCGTCACGTCAACCCTGATCGACGTCGGCTGGACGCGCAGCCTCAAGCCGGGCCGAGGCGGACGCGATCGCGCCGCCTACGTAAGCCTCAGCAACAACACGGCGAAGTACGGCTCGGCGGTCGACGTCAGCCTGAACGCCGGAATCCGCCTGCTCTCCAACGCTCGAAGACACCGCCAGCACGGGCCCCACTGACGGCCCGCCACCGACTGTAGCCACCTGTTCGGTACTACGGGACCGCCCTGGTCTCACCTCGGGCTGAACCACAGCGGCGCCGGTTGTCTGCTGGAAATCTTACCGGCGACAACATCGTTCGCGCTCCGGTACCCTCTTGTTCGTGTTCGATCGAGCGGCAATGAGAAAGCGGCCCAGCTTCACGGCGACGCGAAAGCGGTGCGGCAACTCTTGGAGAGTCCACGGTGTTGCGATCTTGGGCGGGCTGCTCCTTGGCCTGGTACATCTGGGGAACGCTTGGGCACAGGCGACCTGCGACTCCACCGACACGGCGGTCACGGCGGCCAACCCCACCAACGCCGTCACGCTGGCCGCAGACTGCTCGGCTCTTCTCGCGATCAAGGACACGCTACGGGGTACGGCCTCTCTGAACTGGACGAACACCTTGAACATGACGACATGGGACGGCATCTTCCTGACCACGTCACGAGACAACGTTCAGGAGATCCGGCTCTCAAACCGCAGCATGGATGGAAGCATTCCCGACCTCAGCGCCCTCACCAGCCTCACTGCCATCAACCTCAGCGCCAACCAGTTGAGTGAGAGCATCCCCGACCTCAGCGCCCTCACAAAACTCACGCAGCTGTATCTCCAAAACAACCAGTTGAGCGGCAGCGTCCCCGACCTCAGCGCCCTCACGAACCTCGGAACTCTCGCTCTCAGCGGGAACGACCTGACCGGCAGCATCGTCGCCGCAAGGTTTCCCACCAGCCTCCAGTCTCTGAACCTGCGCGGCAACCAATTGAGCGGCAGCGTCCCCGACCTCAGCGCCCTCACGAACCTCGGAACTCTCGCTCTCGGCGGGAACGACCTGACTGGCAGCATCGTCGCCGCAAGGTTTCCCACCAGCCTCCAGTCTCTGTACCTGCACGGCAACCAATTGAGTGGAAGCATTCCCGACCTCAGCGCCCTAACAAACCTCTCGCTACTTTGGATCCACCGCAACGAGTTGAGCGGGAGCATTCCCGCGACGCTGAGCGCCCTCTCCGGACTCACGGAGCTCCATCTTGCCGGCAACGACTTGACCGGCAGCATTCCGAGTGGTTTGGGCAACTTGGCGAACCTCTCCCAACTGTCCCTGTGCGAGACGGATCTTGACTCCGCAGCCACGCTGCCGGCAGCGCTGGAGGCCCGCCGGACGGCGGTTACTCCCTCACTGACCGTCTGGTCGTGCGTGACGCTGCCCGAAGACGCGAGTGGGCCCGAGGGCACCTTCCTGGCTTTCCCGGCGAGGCACTCGACCTTTCCGGTGCGCGGCGGACCTGGAGCAACCAGTGTGGAGGTGCCCTGGTGGACGAACGACGGCACGGCTACCAGCGAGGACTACGCAGGCAGGTCCGAGGACGACCCCGGCAGCGTGACGATTCCGGCCAACACGGACACCGCGACCTCGACCAGCACCGCGACGATTCGCGTACGGGCCCTCGTCGACAGCCTGGGCCTGGAGGAGGGCGAGGAGAGCTTCACCTTGCGTCTTGGGCGCCCGCCGGACAACGCAGTGGGAATCGGCGACAGCGCCATTGGCACGATCAGGCCGATGCCACCGCCGCCGCCACCGGACGATCCGGAAGTGGAGGCTTCGTTCGGTTCCTTGCGCTACGAAGCGCCGGAGGGCGCGACGGTTGACGTGACGGTGGTTCTGAGCGGTGATCCGGAGCGGGAGGTGTCGATTCCCTTGGTGCGGACCCACGGTGGCGGCGCGTCGGAAGCGGACTATTCGGGTGTGCCCGCGAGCATCACGTTCAGCAGCGGCGTGACGGCCCGGACGTTCACGTTCACGGCCGCGGACGACGGCGAGGACGATGACGGCGAATCCGTGGTGATCAGCTTCGGTGATCTGCCGTCGAGGGTGACTGGCGGCGCCGGGACGACGGTGTCGATTCGGGACAACGACGATCCGGAGGTCGAGGCGTCGTTCGCTTCGTCGACCTACGAAGCGCCGGAGGGCGGGTCGGTCGAAGTCACGGTGATACTGAGCGCGGATCCGGAGCGTGAGGTCTCCATCCCCTTGGTGCGGACCCACGGTGGCGGCGCGTCGGAAGCGGACTATTCGGGTGTCCCTGCGAGCATCACGTTCAGCAGCGGCGTGACGGCCCGGACATTCGAATTCGCGGCCACGGACGACAGCGAGAAGGACTTTGGCGAATCGGTGGTTCTTGGTTTCGGCCGTCTGCCTGCGGGCGTGAGTGGCGGTGGCCCGGCGACAGTATCGATCGGTGACGACGACACGCCTCCGATGGCCGTGATCGAAGTCAGTGGCGTGGAGTGCGACCGGGAACTCTGCCGCGCCCTTACCGGCGAGCCCGTGGAGTTCGCGGACGTGAGCACCGGTCCCGGGACATCGCGCCGATGGGAGTTTGAAGGGGGTACGGAGTCGAGTCTGCGCAGGCTGTCGCACAGTTGGTCTGAGCCGGGTTTCTATGAGGTGACGCTGTGGGTGAGCGACGGCGCGCGTGAGTCGACGGCATCGCGGGTGTTCCTGGTCGAGTCGAGCGAGCCGGCAGGGACGTGCGCGGCGAACGCGGAGACGCTGTGCCTGCAGCACTCGCGCTACGCGGTTGTCGTGGACTGGTGGAGTGGCGCCGGCGCGAGGGGCTCGGGCAGCGTTGTCCACGCGGGCACCAACGACTCGGGCCTGTTCCGGTTCTTCAATCGGGAGAACAGGGAGACTCTGATCAAGGTGCTGGACGGGTGCGCAGTGAACGGCCACGTGTGGGTGTACGGTGCGTCGACGACGGACCTCGGCTACCTGATCCGGGTCACCGACACGGTGACCGGCCTGGTGAAGGAGTACCGCAACGAGCCGGGGCAGCCGGCTTCGGCGATCACCGACGCGGACGCCTTTGCGGACGGGTGCCGCGAACCCTAAGGCCAACGACCAGGCGGCTTGCGGTAGTCAAGCGGCGGTTGCTGGCCCTCTTCCAGAGCCGCGCGGTAGGGACGATCGGCCAGTCGGCGGT
>JAGWAG010000068.1:0-380 GCA_021296535.1 Acidobacteriota bacterium
GACGGGCGGCCCGGACACGGCCGACGTCTACGAGCTGACCCTCGATCCGGACGATCCGAGCCGCTACCTGTACGACGGTGAGTGGCGGCAACTGGAGAGCCGCACCGTCGAGGTTTCGGTGGCGGGGGAGGCAGCGCCGCGCGAGGCGACCTTCTGGTATTCGCACCACGGCCCGATCGTGGCGCGGCAGGGCGACAAGGCATGGGCTGCCGCGCTGGCCTACCAGGAGGAGATTGGCTACCTGGAGTCCAAGTACTGGTTCATGGTCGCGGAGGACTACGAGGGCGCTGCTGCGGCACTGGACGTGCGCCAGATCATGCCGCAGAACGTGATGATCGCCGACACCGGCGGCAACATCTACTACCAGCGCACGGGCCGCG
>JAGWAG010000068.1:486-7438 GCA_021296535.1 Acidobacteriota bacterium
GGCTACATGCAGAACAACAACATCGGCCCGGACACGATGCTGGTCGACTCGCCGCTCGTGCCGGAGCGCTACCCCGCCTACCTCTACAACCAGCCCGCCCTTTACACCCATCAGCGTGGCGCGGTCGCCGTTTCACTGCTGGAAGCGAAACGGGAAGCCGGCGGCAAGTGGAGCGAGGAGGAGATCGTCGAACTGGCGCTCAACCGTTCCGTCTACCAGTACGAGGGCTGGGTCGAGGAGCTCAAGCGTGCCGAAGCCGCCTTTCCCGGCAAGCCTTCCTCGGACCGCCCGGAAGTGGTGCGCCGCATCCTGGAGTGGGACGGCGTCGCCGAGCCGGATTCCAAGGGCGCGCTCGCATACTTACGTTGGCGGGAAGCGCTTCGCGGATTGGTCGGGAACGAACGAATGAACGACATGGCCTCAAGGGTCGATGACTACCTGGAGCTGTTCCGCGAGACGCCCGAACCTCCCGGACTCCGACGCGACGAGTTGCCGGACTTGATCATCGCGATCGAAGCCGCCGCCATCGCGTTGCGCGCGGGCCCGGGTGGCTTCGATGCCGCATTCGGCGACGTGTTCCGTGTCGGCCGCCAGGACTCGAACGACGAAGTGTCCTGGCCGGTCGGCGGCGGCTCCCTCGGCGCGGCGGGCATGGCGACGATGCGCGCTGTCGGGTTCAGTCCGCCGCGGCTGGGGCAACCGCGGCCAGACCTCGACCGAGGTCGTCATCCTGAGCAACCCGATCCGTAGCTACACCCAGCCCCCGATCGGCCAGAGCGACCGGCCCGATTCGCCGCACTACCGCGACCAGGCCGAGAAGCTCTTCTCGCCCAGCGCGATGAAGCCGAGCTGGTTCGCGCGTGACGAGCTGCTTGCCGACGGCGGCAAGAACGTCGTCGCGGAAATGCGGCTGGTCTACCGGCCGAAGGAATAGGAGAGTTCATGCTCGATCTTCGACGGGTGTGGTGCGCAGCGGCAGTCGCGATCGCTGCGATGGCAGCCCCGGCAACCATGTCGGCCCAGTCGGGCCACAATTTGGAGCGTCCGGAACACTGGAAGGTCCGGTACGACGGCTCCGCCGAGGCCGCCGAGCGGCACTTCGTCGTCATGCGCCCCGGCTGGCACGTCTACGCGGGTCCTGGCGGCCTGCTCTGGGACCCGGGCCGCTTCGCCTCGGGCAACTACGCGGTCAAGAGCACGATCTACCTGTTTCCGAAGGTCGACCCAGGTGGACAGCCCCTACGGCCTGTTCCTGGCTGGCCGCGACCTCGAAGGTGACGCACCCACCTACGTCTCCTTCCAGATCGACAATGCCGGCCAGTTCCGCATCACTAGGCACACCGGCGAAGAAGTCCAGGAACTCGCGCCGTGGACCGCTCACGATGACGTGGCCGTGCTCAACGAGCCGGCGACGTCGCCGGCGGAAAACGTCCTCGAGGTCGACGTCCGAGGCGAGCAGACGATCTTCTACACAAATGGAGAGGCTGTTGCCGACCTTCCATCGGAGGAACTCGACCTTGGCGGTTCCATCGGCCTAGTCGCCGGCAAGGGCTTGAGCCTTCACATCACCGAGATCGTCATCGGCCCGAACCGCCGAGACGAATAGCCCTACGTCGTCTAGCCAGTCCGGGCAGCCCGCGGGGGAGGGTCCCTGCGGACTCGGAGCGAGCGACTTCCGACGCCGTAACGGCTAGCGACGACCAACCGGAGCGAGCGTAGCGGAGTGAGCGCCGACCCCCCGCCTTCCGACTAAGCGCGAACGGCCGCAGGGACCCTCCCCCGCGGGCTGCCCGGACTGGCGGGTGCTAGCCGCTACTCGCCGCCGGTGCTGGCCGCCTTGCCGGCCCGCCAGTCGTCCTCGAGGATGCGCGCCCCGCGCAGGGTGCCGCCCATCGAGTAGTTGCCTTCGTGGCAGGCGTACTCGTAGACGCGCTCCGAGTCGCGCTTCCAGATGTACTCGCCGGACCAGGGGGCTTCCCAGGTGGCCGGGTCGTCCATCGTGAAGTGGTAGAGGATGTTGCCGTCCGGCTTGAGAGTGAGACGTTCCGTGACGTGAAGGTCCTGGGTGGCGCCGCGGAGAAACCCGTCGGGCCGGAAATGGACCGAGTCGATGACCAGGGTGTCGCCTTCCCACCAACCGATCGAGTCGCCCAGCCAACGCCGTTCCGTAGGCGCCGGGTGCTCGTCGTTCAGGCGGATGATCCGGGCGTCGTGGACCATCTCGATCAGGATCATGATGTGGTCCTCGGTCTGCACCACCCGCTTGTAGTTGTTGTAGCCGCTCGGGAAGGTCGGTGTGGCACCGGTGAAGCCGAGCATGCAGCGCTCGCTGATCGGCAGCGACTCGGGGCCGTCGTAGGGGCCGGGACCGTCGAGTTCGAGCCACCAGGCGACGCCCTCGTTCGGACGGCGCAACTTGGCGCGCTCCGCGAATCTCGCCTTTGCCGCCTCGGTGGTTTCGGGCATACGGCCGTTCGGCGGATCGATGATGATCGAGGTGCGGAACTTGCCGTCCACCGCGAAGGTGTCCGTGCCGCGGTCGAGCCAGAAGCTGTTGTAGCCGCCGACATTGCCGGCCGCGCCGGGTGAACCGTCGCCACCCTCTGGCGGCGCTTCGCGGTCCGGATCGGAGACTTGGTGGCGCTCGGCGCGTGCCTTCGCCGCTTCGGCCGCGATCTTCTCGGCCTCCTCCGGCGTCAGGTACAGGTTCTCGCCGTACTCCTCCGGCCGCTGCAGCGGGGTCAGGGTGGCGGCGTCGTAGGTCCCGGTCAGGTTGGGCTTGCCGTTCGGAGCGCGCTTGATCTCGCCTTCGGCCGCGAGGGCCGGCGCCGCGATCAGCAGCACGAGGATGGCGACCAGGGCCGCGGGGAATCGGACTCTCATTCTGCGTCCTCCTGTTTCGACTGGATGCCGAAGTGTAGCGGAGGGCCTCCAGGTGTGTGCGCCACCCGACACCCGGGTCTACGGACTGCGAAGGCGGCCCCGGTAGACGACGACTGCCGTCGTCATCGTCTGTGGTTGCTTCGGCAGCGGGCGGCCTTCCGGTCAGCCTAGACTTCGACGAATGCCTAAGGTCCGAGAGGCCATCCGGCTCGTGGAGCGAGACGGGTGGGAGCTAGTCGGAACGCGAGGGAGTCACCGGCAGTTTCGGCATCCCGTGAAACCGGGGAAGGTGACCATCGCTGGTAAGCTGAGTCGCGATCTGCCACCGGGCACCTGGAACAGCATCGTCAAGCAGGCCGGACTCAAAGGACTCAAGGGCTCGTGAAGTACACGATCGTCATCGAGAAAGCGCCGAAGAACTACGCGGCCTATGCGCCCGATCTTCCGGGCTGCGTAGCGACGGCAGGCACGCGCGACGAAGTCGTCGAGTTGATGCGCGAGGCCATCGAGTTTCATCTCGAGGGCCTGCGACGCGACGGCGACCCGGTGCCGCCGCCCCAAACCACGGCGGTCCAGGTTGACGTGGCGGCCTAAGACCGTTCGACCGGGAAGCTGACACCGAGCTAGACGATCAGGAGGGCTGAGGTCTTCCGCAGCGTCTCGTCCTCATGCGCTGCCCAAACAGCAAGGGCTGCCCCGAAGAGCAGCCCTTGAGCCGACAGCGCGCTGCCGGCGGGTATGTATGGGGAAGGTACCTTTGCCGGGCAGATGATGCAACGGCGGCAGGCCGCAGCTAATCCCCGCTGCCGCCGCCGGTACTCCCGGCCTTCGCGGCCGCCGCATCGGCCTCAAGAACCCGCGCGCCGCGCAGCGTGTTGCCCATCGCGTAGTTGCCTTCGTGGCAGGCGTACTCGTAGACGAGCTCCGGACGGTTCCTCAGGATGTACTCGCCGGACCAGGGCGTTTCCCAGGCGGCGGGATCGTCCATCGTGAATTGGTAGAGGATGTCGCCGTTCGGCTGCAGGGTCAGACGCTCCGTGACGTGAAGCTCCTGGGTCCCTCCGCGCAGGAATGTCCTGGGGTGGAAGTTCACGGAGTCGATGACCAGGGTGTCGCCTTCCCACCAGCCGATCGAGTCGCCGAGCCACTTGCGCTCTTCGGGGCTCGGGTGCTCGTCGTTCAGGCGCACGATGCGGGCGTCGTGGTTCATCTCGATGAGGATCATCACGTGGTCTTCGGTCTGCACGATCCGCTTGTAGTTGTTGTAGGCGCTTGGAAGCGTCGGCGTGGCGCCGGTGAAGCCGACGATGCAGCGTTCGGTGATCGGCAGCGACTCGGGGCCGTCGTAGGGGCCGTGGCCGTCGATGTCGAGCCACCAGGCGGAGCCGTCGTTCGCCCGGCGCAGCTTGTCGCGCGCGGCCCTCTTCGCCTTGGCGGCCTCGGTCATCTCGGGCATGCGACCGTTCGGCGGGTCGACGATGATCGACGTCCGGAACTTGCCGTCGACCGAGAAGGCCTCGGTGCCGAAGTCAAGCCAGAAGAAGTTGTAGCCGCCGACGTTGCCGGCGCCGCCGCCTGAGCCGTCGCCGCCGGCCGGTGGCGGTTCGCGGTCCGGGTCGCTGACCTGGTGTCGGTCGGCGCGCGCCTTCGCCGCGTCGACCTTGATCTTCTCGGCCTCTTCCGGGGTCAGGAACAGGTTCTCGCCGTACTCCTCGGGCCGCTGCAGCGGCGTCAGCGTGGCGGCGTCGTAGTTGCCGTGCAGGTCGGGCCGGCCGTTGGGCATGCGCTTGATGTCGTCCTGGGCTCCGGCTGCGGGCGCCGTGATCAGCAGCAGGGCGATGGCGGTCAGGGCCGCGGGGATTCGGGTTCTCATTGCTTTGTCCTCCAGGGTTCCCTCAGTCGCCGCTGCCGGCGCCGGTGCTGGCGGCCTTCGCGGCCAGTGCGTCGGCCTCGAGCACCCGGGCGCCGCGGAGCGTGCCGCCCATCGAGTAGTTCCCTTCGTGGCACGCGTACTCGTAGACGTCCACGGGGCTGCGCTTCCAGATGTACTCGCCGGACCAGGGGACTCCCCAGGTCGCCGGATCCTCGATCGTGAACCGGTAGAGGATGTCGCCGTTCGGCTGCAGCGTGAGGCGCTCCGTGACGTGGGAGTCCTGGGTGGCGCCGCGCAGGACGGCCTTCGGATGGAAGTTCCGCGAGTCGATGACCAGGGTGTCGCCTTCCCACCAGCCGACCGAGTGGCCGAGCCACTTCCGCTCTTCGGGGCTTGGATGCTCCGCGTTCAGACGGACGATCCGGGCGTCATGGACCATCTCGATCAGGATCATGATGTGGTCCTCGGTCTGGACCACGCGCTTGAAGTTGTTGTAGAGGCTCGGGAAAGTCGGCGTGGCGCCGGTGAAGCCGACGATGCAGCGCTCGGTCACCGGCAGCGTCTCCGGACCGTCGTACGGGCCGTGGCCGTCGATGTCGAGCCACCAGGCGGAGCCGTCGTTCGGCCGGCGCAGCCGGCGGCGCTCGGCGGACCTCGCCTTGCCGGCCTCGGTCATCTCCGGCATGCGGCCGTTCGGGGGATCGAAGATGATCGAAGTACGGAACTTGCCGTCGACCGCGAATGCCTCGGTCCCAGCCTCGACCCAGAATCGGTTGTAGCCGCCGACGTTGCCGGCGCCGCCCGAGGTCCCGTCGCCGCCGACGGGCGGTGGCTTGCGGTTGGGATCGGAGACCTGGTGCCGCGAGGCGGCGTACTCGGCCGCGTCCGCCTCGATCTTCGCCGCGTCCTCGGGGCTCAGGTAGAGGTTGTCGCCGTACTTCTCGGGCCGCTGAAGCGGCGTCAGGGTGCCGGCGTCGAAGGTGCCGGTCAGGTCGGGCTTACCGTTGGCGGCGCGCTTGATCTCGCCCTGGGCGGTCAGGGCGGGGGCGGCGAGCAGCAGCGCAAGGATGGCGATCAGTGCCGCGGGGACTCGGGCTTTCATTCTGCGTCCTCCGGTTTCGATTGGATGGGCGGAGTGTAGCGGAGTCGATTGCCGCTAGGTCTCGATCCGTCGCCGCGGCAGCGGCCGCTCCGGCACGTCCTCGAGCAGTCCGCCGTGGCCGAGCGAGGTGATGTCGCTGCGGGTCAGCCGGTCGCCGACGAGCAGGCGGGGCAGCACGAGATCGACGATGTTCCGTTTCGGGCTGCGGGCGCAGCCGGGGGCGCCGAGCACCGGAGTGCCATCGAGTTCGGCGAGCAGGAGCAGGTTGCCGGGGTCGACTGGGGCGCCGTAGCAGATGACCGAGCCGCCGGCGGTCTCGATTGCGCTCGGCGCGAGGTCGTGGCGGTCCTGGATCGCCGTTTCGCCGGCGAGGATCAGGAGATCTGTCTTCGGGGCGAGTTCGGCCGCGACGGAGGCGAGGCCTTTCACGCCCCGCTCGCCGTGGAGAGGGACGAAGCGGACCTTGGAGTTCGAGCCTTCCCTGGAAGGCGGTCTCGAACCCGCTGACCAGCCGTTCGCGGCCGGCGGAGCGACCGGGCGCTACGGTGCCCGAAACGATCAAGGCGGCGCTCCTGGCCTCCAGCGGGTCGACCCGGATCAGGTGCCGCCCGGCCGCGCTCTCTGCGGCGGCGACTGTCTCTTCGAGCAGCGCGTAGGGGAGGATTTTCGTCGTTCCGACCATCTTGCCGGCTCTCGCCACGGTGTGATTCGGCAGCGTGGCGAGCGTCACGCCGTCGCAGTCGTTGATCCGATCGAGCGCCTCGGCGTTCACACGCACCAGACCCAGGGTTTCGGCGTGCAGGTTCACCCGACCCGTGGTCGGGCCACGCATCGCGAGTCCCGGACCCGCCACAGCCTCGCTCACCCTCCGGGCCGCTTCGTTCTCGTCGACGTCTCCGGGTTCCAGTTTCGCCGCGAACACCTGATCGCGGCCGAGACCGGCCAGCAGCGCCAGCTCGTCGTCGCCGAGCGCGCGGCCCTTCCGCAGGACGCGGCGGCCATCGTTGTCGTAGACGTTGTGGCCGAGGATTGCCCCAAGGGCCTCGGTGAGCGGTGTGGCTTCGAACTTCATCTCCGGCGCGAAACTACACCGC
>JAGWAG010000068.1:7541-26976 GCA_021296535.1 Acidobacteriota bacterium
GAGCGAACCGCGCAGATCGTCACGGAGCGGTTGCGGTCATTCGGCATCGACGAGGTCCACCACGGCATCGCGAAGACGGGAGTGATCGGGACGATCCGCGCCGGCAGTTCGGATCGCGCGGTGGCGCTGCGGGCGGACATGGACGCGCTGCCGATCAACGAACTGAACCAATTCGGCCACTGCTCGACGGCGCCCGGGAAGATGCACGCCTGCGGCCACGACGGCCACACGGCGATGCTGCTGGGCGCGGCGCGTTACCTGGCGCAGACCCGGAACTTCGACGGCACGGTGCAGCTCATCTTCCAGCCCGCCGAGGAGAAGGACGGCGGCGCCGGGGTCATGGTCCGCGAGGGCCTGTTCGAGCGCTTTCCGGCCGACCAGGTCTTCGGCCTGCACAACTTCCCCGGCGTGCCGACCGGCGCGTTCGCGACGAACAGCGGTCCGTTCATGGCCGCGATCGATCAGTTCGAGATCGAGATCCGCGGCCGCGGCACGCACGGCGCGTGGCCGCATAGCGGCATCGACCCGATCGTTGCCGCGTCCCAGGTCGTGCTTGGATTGCAGACCCTGGTTTCGCGCAACGTGGATCCCCGCCGCCGCGCCGTCGTTTCCGTGACGATGAGCCATGCCGGCGACGCATTCAACGTGATCCCGGAGACGGCCTACCTGGCCGGAGGCGTACGGTCCTTCCTGCGCGAGGTCCAGGAGACGCTGGAACTCGGCCTGGAGCGGGTCGTTCACGGCGTCTGCGCGGCCCACGGCGCCTCGGCCAAGGTCGACTACGAGCGCTACTACCCGGCGACCGTCAACGCTCCCCGCGAGACGGAGGAGATGACGGCCGCCGCGCGCAGCATGGGATGGTCCGTCGACGACGGGATGGAGCCGCTGATGGGTTCCGACGACTTCGCGTTTCTGGCCGAAGAGCGGCCGGGATCCTTCATGATGATCGGCAACGGCGACAGCGAGATGCTGCACACGCCGAGGTACGACTTCAACGACGAGTTGCTGACCATCGGCGCCAAGTACTGGGCGCGTCTGGCCGAAAGCCAGCTTTCTTAGCGCCGAGCGGAAACAAAGCCGGCGGCTGCGGCGTATTCCCTGATAACGCGGGCGGTTGGCCGGATGAACGGGCCCCGCTTTCTCAATACTCTCTCCGAAGGAGTTGGCCGCCGCCCGCGTTCCCCCCAAGGACCGCAAGTGCGTTCCTCCAAAACACTGGAAGACAAGGCATGAACTTCGCACATACCCTCAGGACCTCGACCGCCCGGACCCTCGGGGCGGCGATTCTCCTGTTTCTCCCCTTCGTCGCCGGTTGCGCGTTCGACAGCGGTGTGGCCGGCGAGCCGCCGCCGGCCGACTCCTCGATCGCGGCGGCGGAGGAGGCCATCCCCGTCGCGGCGCTCCCCATGTTCCGCGGCCGGATCGAGTCCGTGCTCCGTTTCTCGACCAATCTCGAGGCGGAGAGCCGGGTCGACGTGCTCTCCGAGGCCGAGCGGCACGTCATCGACCTCCTGGTCGAGGAGGGCGACACGGTGCGCGCCGGTGAGACGCTGTTGCTGCTGGAGGACGAGGCCCAGCGCACGGCCCTCAAGAGGGTCGAGAGCCAGCTCGCCCGCTCGCGGCTGGAGTTCGACCGCCAGGCGCGCCTGTTCGAGCAGGACCTGATCAGCGAACAGGCGTACAACCAGGCCCGCTACGACACGGAGCAGCTCGAACTCGCGCTGGAAGACGCGGAGCGCGAACTCAGCTACGCGACCGTCCTGGCGCCCATTTCCGGCGTCGTCACCGAGCGCGTCGTGAACGTCGGCGACCACGTCGCGACCCACGCCAAGCTGTTCCAGATCGTCGACTTCGACTCGATCGTGGCGCGCGTGTTCGTGCCGGAACGCCAGTTGCCCGGCCTGTTCGTCGGCCAGCCGGCGCGGGTGCTCGCGCAGTCGCTCGACGGCTCGCGCCAGGCGAGGGTCGAACGCATCTCGCCGGTGGTCGACCCGCGCAGCGGCACGGTCAAGGTGACTCTCGACATCCCCGGCAACCAGGGTCTTCTGCCCGGCATGTACGTCGAGGTCGACCTGGTGGCGGCGGTTGAGGAGGATGCCCTGCTGGCGCCCAAGCGGGCGCTCGTCTACGACCAGGAGCAGGTCTTCGTGTTCCGGGTCGCGGAAGGCGCCGAGGGGCCCCGGGCCGAGCGTCTGCTCGTGAGCATCCTGATCGAGAGCGAGGACGTGGTTCAGTTGGCCGGTGATCTGGCCGAGGGCCAGCGCCTGATCGTGGCCGGGCAGGCCGGCCTGAAGGACGGCGCTCGGGTCCGGCTGCTCGATCCGGCCGAGGCGTTGGGCTCGGTGGCGGAGCTGGGCGCCGCGTCGGCTCCGACCTACCAGCCCGCGAGCTGAACCGTTAACCAACAGAGCGATAGGAGCGGCGCATGAAAGGCGGCCGGCCAGCACGGGCTGCGAGGTCCTTCCTCACTCACCGTCCCGTGGCGGTTTCGATGGTCTTCCTGGCGGCCGTCGTCTTCGGCCTGTTGTCGTACCAGGGGCTGCCGGTGACCCTGATGCCGGAGCTTTCCTATCCGACGCTCACCGTGCGCACGGAGTACCCGGGCGCGGCGCCCGAGGAGGTCGAGAACGACATCTCCCGCCGCATCGAGGAGCAGCTCGGCGTGGTCGGCGGCCTGCGGCGGATGAGCAGCATCAGCCGGGCCGGCGCCTCCGACGTCGTGCTCGAGTTCTCCTGGGACACGCCGATGTCCGATGCCGTGCAGGAGACCCTGGAGAAGCTCGACCTCGTTCTGCTGCCGGACGCGGCGGAACGTCCGCTGATCCTGCGCTTCGACCCGGGCCTGGACCCGGTCCTCGAACTCTCGCTCGCCGGTGAGGGCGAGCGCTTCGAGGGCGAAGAGGGGCTACGGCGGCTCCGCCGGCTGGCCGAGCTTCAGGTCAAGCGTGCGCTCGAGCCGATCGACGGCGTGGCCGCGGTGCGGGTGCGGGGCGGTCTCGAGGAGGAGATCCACGTTCTGCTGGATGCCCAGGACCTGCAGCGGTCACGGCTCTCGGTGCAGCAGGTGATCGACCGCCTGGGCCAGGAGAACATCAACGTCGCCGGCGGCACCCTGAAGGAGGGGCGCACCGAGTACATGGTGCGTACGGTGAACGAGTACGTGAACCTGGAGCAGATTCGGGACACGGTCGTCGCGTCGGTGGACGGCCGCGAGGTCCGCGTCGGCGACCTGGGCGAGGTGCGGCGATCGAACAAGGACCGCGAGATTCAGACCCGGACCAGCGGCCAGGAGAGCGTCCAGCTCGACGTGTACAAGGAAGCGGACGCGAACATGGTCGCCTTGGCGGACCGCGTGCGGTCCCGGGTCGGCGAACTGGACCTGGAGCGGGAACGCGCGCTTGCGCGCGGCGAGAAGGTCGACGAGCCGCGGTCGTTCCTGCAGCGGCTCACAGGTGGGGGAGGAGGCGCCTCGGGCAGGGCCGCGCGGCTGGGGAGCGCCACCCTCTCGGCCGACCTCTACCGATCCGAGAGCGCGGTGCTGACGGTCGTTTCGGACCGTTCCGAGTTCATCGAGGGCAGCATCTCGGAGGTCCGCAACACGGCGATTCTCGGCGGTCTGCTGGCGGTGATCGTGCTCTACCTGTTCCTGCGCAACCTGGTCACGACGCTGATCGTCGCGGTCTCGATTCCGATCTCGCTCCTGATCACGTTCGCGCCGCTTTCGGCCGCTTCGGTGTCGCTGAACATCATGTCCCTGGGCGGACTGGCGCTCGGCATCGGCATGCTGGTCGACTCCTCGATCGTTGTGCTGGAGTCCATCTTCCGGTGCCGCGAGGAGGGCGACGACCTCGTCGCGTCGGCGATTCGGGGCACCCGGGAGGTGCGGTCGGCGGTCGTCGCCTCGATCCTGACCTCGATCGCCGTCTTCCTGCCGATGGTGTTCGTCGAGGGGATCGCCGGACAGGCGTTCGGCGACCTCGGGTTGGCCGTGGTCATCTCTCTCCTCGCGTCGCTGGCGGTGGCGCTGGGCTTCATCCCGATGCTGGCCAGCCGCCGCGGCTGGAAGCTGCCGGAACGCGGCGGCGTGGCCTCCAGGTTGCTGCGCTACGCGGCCCTGGCGGTGTTCCGCCGGGACGTGGCGGCGCTGCTTGCGTGGTCGCGGTCGCGGAACCCTCTGATCGGCTGGCCCGGACTTGCGCTGGCGTTGCTTTTCATCAGCCTCCGGCTGGTCGTGGGGACCGCGCTCGAGCTGGTCGCCAAGCTCGTTCTGCTGGTTCTAGGCGGGCTCGCGTTCTTCGTCGTCCGCCTGGCCGCGCCCCTCCTGATCAAGGTGTTCGGGCTGCTCAGCCGCGGGCCGCTCATTCTGGTCAGACGGCTGCTCGACTGGCTGAACCGGGTCTATCCGGCGGTCCTGCATGGCGCGCTGCGGTTCCCGGTCGCGGTTGTGGTCCTGGTGGCCGTCACGCTGTGGAGTTCCTGGTGGTTGCTGGGGCGCCTGGACAGCGAACTGCTGCCGGAGGTCCGTCAGGGCGAGTTCACGATCGAGGTGTCGCTGCCGGTCGGCACGCCCCTGCCCGAGACCGAGCGCACCCTGGCTGCGGTCGAAGCGGCGATCCTCGAGGAAGAGCGCTACATCGAGCGGCTGCTGGTGACGTACGGCTACGACGTGACGAACACTCAGGCGTCCGACGAGGGTGAGCACACGGCGCGGTTCAAGGTCCTGCTCGAACCGGTTCAGGCTTCGGTCGAGGACCAGGTCGTGGAGCGCCTGCGTCGCCGGTTCGCGGAAGTGCCGGACGCAACGTCGCGCGTCGTGCGGCCGGTTCTGTTCAGCTTCAAGACGCCGATCGAAGTGGAGGTTCACGGCGAGGACCTCGGCCGCCTGCAGGAGTACGGCGACCGTGTGCGGGATCTGATGGCGGCGATGCCCGAACTCGCGGACGTTGAGACGACGCTCAAGAGGGGCGCGCCGGAGGTCCAGATCATCTATGACCGCGCGATCCTGAATCGCTACGAACTCCAGACCTCCGTCGTGGCGCAGATGGTGCGCAACCAGATCGAGGGCTTCGAGGCCACGCTGTACAACCTGAAGGACCGTCGGATACCGATCATCGTTCGGCTTGCCGAAGAGGATCGCCGCACCACCGACCAGTTGAACGGCCTCGTCGTCAACCCCGGCGGCGAGCGGCCGATCCCGCTGCACGCGGTGGCGTCCGTGGCAGTGGGCGAGGGGCCGTCCGAGGTCCGGCGGATCGACGGCAAGCGGGTGGCCGTGGTCCAGGCGAACCTCGGCGATGCGTCTCTCGGTCGCGCGGTCGAGCGGATCGAGGAGGTCCTCGCGAGGGAGATCGAGTGGCCGGCGGACATGAGCTTCCTGGTCGGCGGCCAGAGCCAGGAATGGCAGCGGTCGAGCGCAAGCCTGTGGTTGGCCCTGGGGCTGTCCGTGTTCCTGGTCTACGTGATCATGGCGGCCCAGTTCGAGTCCCTGCTGCACCCCCTGGTCATCATGTTCTCGATCCCCCTGGCGTTCTTCGGCACCCTGCTCACGCTCTACCTGGTCGACGTCAACCTGTCGATCGTCGTGTTTCTGGGGATGATCATGCTGGCCGGGATCGTCGTGAACAACGCGATCGTCCTCGTCGACTACATCAACACGCTGCGTGGGCGCGGCTTCCCGCGCCGGCGGGCGATCGTCGGCGCCGGCGTTGTGCGGCTGCGGCCGATCCTGATGACGACGGCTACGACGACGCTTGGTCTGCTGCCGATGGCTTTGGGCCTCGGCCAGGGTGCCGAGATCCGCACCCCGATGGCTTTGGCGGTGATCGGCGGCCTCGCCACCTCGACCGTGCTGACCCTGATCGTCGTGCCGGTGATCTATGAACTCGTCGAGCGCATGCGGGAGGCCCTGTCCTTCTCGCGCCTGCGCGCCGGTCGAGATGCGCCGGCAAGCGGCGGCGTGCCCGCTCCGGCCGGCGCGGCGCCGGAAGGAACCCGGCCATGATGCCTGGCGGACTGGGTAAATCTCTGCCGCGGCTTTCGCTGGAGCGGCGGATCGGTGTCGTCGTCGTGGTCGGCGCGGTCCTGGTCATGGGCCTTGTAGCCGCCCTCTCCCTTCCGATCGAACTCATCCCGTCCGGCTACAGCTCGCCCTTTTTGCGCGTGACGGTGCCGTGGCGCGACGCGCCGCCTCAGGAGCTGCTGGACAAGATCACGATTCCGCTGGAGGAGGAGCTGGCCACGGTCCGCGGGCTGGAGAACCAGTTCTCGTTCTGCACCGTCGGCTTCACCCAGGTTTTCCTGAGCTTCGCGCACGGCACGGACATGGACGTTGCCTACCGCGAGGTCCGTGACCGGATCGAACGCGCCCGGGTCCGGATGCCCGAGGATGTCGAACAGGTCCTCATCCGCAAGGACGACGACGCGATGATGCCGGTGGCGATGGTCGGCGTGATCGTCGAAGAGGACACGGCGGACGTCTACAACCTGATCCAGAACGAGATCATCCTGAAGCTGGAGCGGGTTCCCGGCGTGGCCTCGGTCAACGCCCAGGGCCTGATGGAGCGGGAAGTGCTGATCGAACTCGACCGGCAACGGGTCGAGGCGGCGGGCCTCAACATCTTCGACATCGGCCAGGACCTCCAGTCCGACTACTTCACGTTGGCATCCGGCAACGTGCGGGCCGGCGACCGCAAGCTGCTCCTGCGGTCGGTGGCGAGCTATCCGGCGCCGCAGAACGTCCGCGACATGTGGATCACCGACACCGTGAAGCTGGGAGACATCGCGTCGGTGCGCTACGACGTGCCGGACGACGAGTTCCGGGTGCGCGTGAACGGCTTGCCTGCGTATGCGATCCAGGTGCAGAAGGAGGGCGAGGCGAACGCGCTGGAGGTGGCCGGCGAAGTCGAACGCCTGGTCAGGGAGCTGGCCGTGAGTCCGCGGCTGGCCGCCATCGAAGTGGACGTGATCATGAGTTCGGGCGAGATCATCCGCGACTCGATGGGCGTGCTGCTGTCGAGCGGCCGCATCGGCGCCCTGTTCGCGATGATCGTCCTCTTCTTCTTCCTCCGCCGGCTGCGGATGTCGCTGATCATCGCCTTCTCGATCCCGCTCTCCATGGTCGCCGCGGTGGTCGCGATGTACTTCTTCGGCGAGACGTTCAACGTGATCTCGCTGCTGGGCCTGATGATCTCGGTCGGGCTTCTGGTCGACAACTCGGTGGTCGTGGCCGAGAACATCCACCGGCTGCACCAGGGCGGCATGCCCCGGCGCCAGGCGGCGCTTCAGGGCGCCGGGGAGATCGCGCTGGCGATCACGACCGCCACGCTGACCACGGTGATCGTCTTCCTGCCGGTCTCCCTGGTCGACGGCCAGGGTCAGTTCATGCTGCTGCGGCTGGTCATCCCGATCACGGTCTCCCTGCTTGCCTCGCTGGTCGTTGCGCTGGTCGTCGTGCCGCTGATGGTCTACGTCACTCTGCCCTCGCGGGTGGCGACGGAGAAGGGCGCTCTGCGCCAGGTCCGGGACGCCTCGAACGTGGTCCTGCGGCGCGCCTACGAGGCGACGTTCGGTCTGCTCAATCGCGCCTACCGCGGCATGCTCGCCTACGGCCTGCGGCGACGGCTCGACGTGGTGCTGGCGCTGGTGGCGGCACTGGTGCTGACCCAGTTCGCGGCGCGCGACCGGCTCGAGGTCGTGGCCATGTCGGAGGACGACCAGGCGTTCTTCAACATCGAGGTCCGGTTGCCGCGCAACATGTCGTTCGACGAGACGATCGAGTACTTCGCGCGTGCCGAGGAGAAGATCGACGGCCTGCGCGACGAACTCGGCCTCGAGTACCTCGTGTTCTTCCACGAGCGCACTTGGGGCCAGATCCAGGGGATCATCGCTACCGACTCGGACACCGGGCTGAAGCCGCGCGAGGTCACGCAACAGGTGCTCGACCTGATGCCCGAGATGCCCGGGATCCGCTTCCATACCGGCTTCGCGTCGGAGCAGGAAACGACGGACAAGGCAATCGAGACGCTGACTCTGTTCGGCGAGGACGCCGACGTCTTGGAGGAGGTCGCCAGCGGGATCGAGGACCGTCTGGTCCGGGTTCCGGGCGTGCTGGCGGTCAAGAAGTCGGCCGACGAAGCGCCGAACGAACTCGCTCTGGTCCTCGACCGGGACCGCGCCATGCGCCAGCAGGTGAATCCGCGGACACTGGCGGTGATGGTCGGCTATGCCCTGCGCGGCCAGGCGCTGCCGCGGATCTACTACGGCGGCCAGGACATCCCGGTGCGGATCCGCTTCGAGGAGCAGGACCGCCAGAGTCTCGCCGAGCTGCGCGACTTCTCGGTGCCGGCCGAGAGCGGCGAGTCGCTTGCCATAGGCACGCTCGTCGACGTTCGCCAGCAACCGGCCGCGACCCGCATCTCGCGGCGCGACAAGCAGACCGCGCGCCGGATCACGGTGGAACTCGAAGAAGGGCAGGAAAGTGAGGCGCGCCGGGCGGTGCGGGCGGTCGCGGCGCAGACGGAACTGCCCGAGGGCGTCGCCTGGGCGCGGCTCGTGCGCAACGTCGCCGCCGAGGAGACGCGCAACCTGATGATCGCGGCGCTCATGTCGATCGCCTTCGTCTACCTGCTGATGGGCTTCCTGTTCGAGAGCTTCCTGCTGCCGCTGGCGATCCTGATCACGATCCCGCTCGCGAGCATGGGGGTTACCTGGATCCACCTGCTTGCCGGCCGCGACCTCGACTTCCTGGGTCTGGTGGGGCTGATCATCCTGATCGGCGTCGTCGTGAACAACGGCATCGTGCTGCTCGACTCGGTGAATCGCCTCCGCGCGGGCGGCATGGAACGGGGCAAGGCCCTGCTCGAAGCCGCCAACCGGCGATTCCGGCCGATCATGATGACGGCGCTGACCACGATCGGCGGCATGGTGCCTCTGCTGTTCGGACAACCGACCCAGATGGGCCTGAGCTACAAGAGCTTCGCGTTGACCCTGATCGGGGGCATGGCCGCGGCGACCCTGCTGACGCTACTCGCGGTGCCGGTGTTCTACACCCTGATCGAGGACGGGCGGGCCGCGGTGAGCCGCACGCTCGCCGGCGCCCTGGCGCCGCGGCGGCGATCGCCCGTCGGCTCCGCTGGCGCGTAGAGCGCAGTACCGGGTGCGCCGGCCGCCATCCGTACGCCCGCTGACGGGCGCACGGACTGGTTCGCAGGCGGCGCGGAACGCGCCGCCTGGGTTCTGGCCGGCATCCGTCGCAGGCGGATCCGATCGCTTGGATCCTGGCCCCTAGTTCTTGGAGCCCGCTGTAACACTGTTGTAAGGTGCGGCCTCAGCAAAGTGACAGGTAGCTGTCTCCGATCGTGGCAGCCGGGCTCGGGTGATCCTGATGAGCATCCGTTGCCTTGAGTCCTCCCGATTCCTCCGGCTGACGCGCCCCGGGGAACCGCATGAACTCCCACTCTTAGTGGCTGGCAAGCCAGAAAAGGAGAATCGGATCATGAAGCGCGTCTTGACACTACTCGGCTGCACCCTGCTACTCCTCTTCGCTGCGCCCGTCGCGGCGGACAGCCCCGAAACCGGGGTCGTCCTGGGACGGGCGGTCGACGCAAACGGAGACCCGATGCCGGGGGTCACGGTGACGATCACCGGTGACCGGGGCGACAAGGTCGCGATCACGGGCGCCGAGGGCGGCTAACCCTGGGCAGTACGTGGTCCGGGGCAGCCTGGACAGTTACACCACGGCGGAGGCGAACGTCGCAGTCACTCCGGGCGGCCGCGCCGAGATCGTGCTCACCATGGGCCTCGAGGCCGAGGGCGAGATCACGGTCACGGCCGAGACGCCGTTGATCAACAAGTTCGAGGTCACGTCCGCCGGCTCGATTTCCTCGGACGTTGCGTCGAATGTCGTCGGAGTCAACTCGAACTACTTCTCCAACCTCCAGTTGATGCCGGGCGTGACCTCCGATGGCGACCTCGCCGACGAGTACCCGGGCGTCAACGGCTCCCGGTGGCAGGAGGGCGCCGTCTTCGTGGACGGCGTGGACACGACCTACACGCGGCGGGGCGGGTCGCGGATGTACATTCCGCAGATCGCGGTCTCGGAAACCAACCTGCAGTCGACCTCGGGCAGTGCCGAGTACGGCCGCGCTACCGGCGGTGTGGTCAACGTGATCACGAAGTCGGGCACGAACATCGTCCACGGCGAGTTCACCGGTTTCCGCCAGCAGGGGAGTTGGGTCTCCGAGTACAAGGCGCACCCGGAACTGGCGGAGCGTGAAGGATGCCGCTACAGGGAAGTCGTCAACCCGCAGAACTCTCCGTTCGCGCCATCGTGCGACCCGAACTTCTTCGAGCGTGACGAGCGGGAGAAGGACAACGCCGCCACGAACGTGCAGGCCTTCTTCGGCGGCCCTCTCGTGCGGAACAAGCTCTGGTTCGCCGCGTCCATCGCGGAGACGAACACGTTTTCGTCCCAGGAACTGTTCAGCGGCGACATCGTCGACAACAGCGCCTACGTGAGGGGCCGTCTGCTCAAGTTCGACTACCAGCCCAGCCCGTCCCACTCGTTGCAGGCGAACTACACGGCTTCGCCGCTCGACATCACCTTCCTCCTGGGTGACTTCCCGGCGGACAGGTACAGCGCCACGCCGCATGAGTTCGGCGGCGAACTGGTGACCACGAGCTGGAACTGGAGCGCCAGCCAGGATCTCTTCCTGGAGTTCAAGCTGTCCGCGCACGACTCGAGCGAGCACAAGCGGTTGAACGCCGGCACCGGCTTTGACTTCGAGTCGGCCCTGGCGGAGAAGCAGCAGGATCCGCGGTATCCGCCGAACGCGTTCGGGCCCCACAGTCCGGCCAACAACGTGCATGGCTACATCGGCTATCGCGGCGGCGAGTGGCACCTGTTCAACGGTTGGCTGCTCGACAACGGTTTCGGCCTGAACGACTACCCGCGCGACCAAGCCAACATTCGCGCGACCTGGTTCGCGAGCGAGAGCCACGAGGCGCTGTTCGGCCTCGATTGGCAGGAGGTCGGCTGGGAGCAGGATCTTCAGCGGAACAACGTGTACTTCGGACGCGAGTTCAATCCTGCGACCCCGACGGGCTTCGACGACTGCGGTCTGATCAACTGGCCGACGACCACGTACTATTGCCACTACGAGGACTACAACCCGCCCGACCTCGTGGGTACCGAGCGTCTGCGGGGAACCCGTTCCTCGAACTTCGCCGCGTTCCTGCGGGACCGGTTCACGGTCGGCGATCACTGGAGCTTCAACCTCGGCTTGCGCTGGGAGAACCAGATCCACAAGAACGACGTGCGGCGGACGGTGGTCGACTCCCAGAGCGTGGCGCCCCGAATGCTCACCTCCTACGACATCAAGCGCGACGGCACGATGCTGATTCACCTCAACCTGGCTCGCGCCTACCAGCACCTGAACCAGGAACTGGTGAACAACTACCTCCTGGAGGGCTGGAACGGCACGAACGCCTATGACCGGATCGTCTACTGCGCGCCGATCGACGCGATCTACATCCAGGTCTGCAACGGTCCTGGCTACACCGGCGTGCTCGGCAAGCTCCGACCCGGCGAGATGTACCGGCAGATCGACGCCGGCGCCATCCCGGCGGTGAACATCGAGCCGTACTACAAGGATGAGATCGACCTCATCTACAGTTGGAGTTTCGGGGCCACCCGGCAGTGGTTCTTCCAGGCCAGCGCGATCCACTGGGAGTACAAGAACTCGATCGGCACGACGGAGCAGCGCTTGCCGAACGGTGACTACTTCCGGTTTACGGAGAACTACAAGGACTACGAGAGAGTGCTTGGCGCGCTCGGCGTGGTCGACCCGGCAGTCATGGCCAACTTCGAGGAGGGGAGGCGGACCTACGAGTCACTGCAGCTCCAGCTCAACAAGGTGTTCAGGAACAACTGGACCCTGGGAAACAACTTCACCTACGCCGACGCCAGGGGGCACTACTGGGGCGGTCTGTTCGACAACACGAACTCGGACTACGGCCGCAACCTTGATGTAGTCCTGAATCAGGGGCACATCAACTCCTGCCAGGGTCAGCAGTTGATTCGCAACGGTGGCCAGCCGGTGATCGGGGCGGACGGCCAGGAGTTGGTCCGCAAGTACCCGGTCGATTGCCAGGCGTTGCTCGAACCGTTCCTGGGAGTGCCGATCTCGACGATCAACCGCTACGGCACGGTCCACGAGAACAACAAGTACGTGTGGAACACCTGGGGCTTCAAGAACTGGCGGATTGGCAGCAAGGGCCACAGCTTCCTGGTTGGAGGTTCCTTCCAGTGGCGGTCCGGCAAGCCCTGGCAGCGGGTTGAGGGGGCGTCCCTCGGAGACCCCTGCGAGACGGAGTTCTGGGAACCGGGCTTCGAACTCACGTGCGATCCCACACAGTTCCTGGTCGACAGCGGCACGGGTCTCTACCTGGAGCCTCGAGGTTCCAGGGATGGCTTCAACTCGACCTGGAACACGAATATGACCGTGATGTGGTTCTTCCCCCTCGGATGGCGGGAGGACTTCAACGGCTTCGTGCGAGTCGACGCCACGAACATCACGAACAATCAGGACCTGCTGCGAATCAACAATGGCGGAGAAGTCAGCGCTTCCCGCTACATTGGCTGGCAGAACCCGCGGCGGTTCGTGGGGACGGTGGGCCTCAGGTTCTAGGCCGTCCGCTCGGTCGGCTGCGAGCCCTGAGGGCCGTGGTCGACATCACGCCTTGAGGGGAGCCCGGCTTCGGCCGGGCTCTTCGCTTTCCGCTGTGCGGCGCTCAGTTCAAGGCGAAGGACGGGGCTGATTGGATAGTCGACTTGACAATCAGCCGCGGCTCCCGGCCAGGAACGCCTACCTGGCCCCGACGGTGCCCCGATACGACAGGATCTCGCCGGTGGCGGGGTCGTAGACCGCGGCCAGGAAACGGTGCTCGCGTTTTCGGATCGGTAGTTCCGTTTCGTAGACGAAGGTCTCACCGGGAGGCGGCGTTTCCGCGTAGAGGATCGGGATCCTGCTGCCCAGGTTCCGGGAGCGGTCGCCGTACTTGTCGACGACGGAGATCCGGAACTCCACCTCGTTCTTCCACTGACCGTCGATCGGCAACAGAGCCAGGTTGTCGACCGGGATCGTGACCCACATGGGCACGAGGAGCTTCCTGAAACCGGCTTTGCGCGGGGTGCCGAAATGGACTTCGAGGACGCCCTTGCCGGGGGTGCCGCCGAACATGAGTGAACCCTCGACCAGCATCGTGAACTCCGCGCTCCTCGACAGGTCGAGGTAGTGCGCGCGGGACCGGACGCGAAGGCTCTGGCGGCCACCAACGCGGACTTCGATGTCATGGCGCGCGTCGTTCTCGTCACGCGGCGGCTCGAAGCCGAGCCAGTAGTAGGAACGCGTGTCGGCCACCGTTTCGGCGAGGGCGACCTTGCGGTAGGCGTTGATCATTGCCTTCCCGCCGGTCTCGTGGGCGAGGAACCACAGTGCCGCCTCCGGAACCTCCACCGAGTTGTTCATCAAGAGCGCGCCTGTGGCGGGATCGAGACCGAAGGTGGGGCGAAGGCCGACCATGTCCACAGGGTAGACGGTGTAGCCGAGCAGATTCGCGGCCGCCACGAGAGGCTGGTAGACGCTGGCGACGCTCTTTGAACAGGCTCCTTCATCCCAGAACGACGAGGACACCCCGGAGCGGGTCGGCGTACAGAAGGTCTCTACAAGAAGGAGCATCACCTTGCGGCCCGGAACGTCGGCGAGGCTGCGGATGCTGGCGGTGGCGGCCATGACGGTCCGCCGGACTTGATCCGAGACATCGCCCAGACCGAGAATTCGGGTCAGTCCGAGCGCCTTGCGCTCGCGCGCTTCCTGAATCGCGTCCTCGATCCTCTCGCGAGAGTTCGTCCAGTCGGTCAACCGGGTGACGCTGTAGCCGTCGAAGGCCACGATGGCTACCTGATCGGATGGGTTGAGCAGAGCCAGATCCCTCTCCAACCGATTCAACACACCGTCACGCTGACGGCGAATGGCGTGCAGTTCGTCGATGAAGACGAGGATGTTCGTACCCACCGGTTGATCGGGTGTCAGGGAAGGCACGCTAGCGATGCCGTCGCTGGGACTGGCGACGGCAAGCCCCTCGTCGATCTCCGTGAAGTAGTCGATCGGCACGGGCTCACCGTCGACCAGAAGCTCGAAGTCGCTCGGCTCAAGACCGGGAATCCGGTTTCCCTCCTTGTCGGTGACTACGACTTCCACGTTCACGACCCGGACATCGATCACTTCGGAGAACAGGTCCGGCAGGGGCGCCTCCTGCCCGGCTGCGGGGAGGGCGGCAAGGAGCGCTGCGGCGCCAAGGGCTCCGCGGAGTCTCAAGGGTTCCATCTACTTCTTGGGACCGTTCGTCAACTCCGGGCCGACGGTTCCGCTCGTCGACACGATGGTGCCTGAAAGAGGGTCGTAGACGGCGACGACGTAGCGGTGTTCGCGTTTGCGTACCAGGAGATCTGTCTCGTAGACGTAGTACTGGCCCGGAAGCGGAGTGGATGAACCGAGAAGCGGGATCTTGCTCACGGGAGTTTCGGAGCGGTCGCCGTGCTCGTTGATCAGGCTGACGCGCAGCTCCAACTCGTTCATCCACAGGTCGCCGATCGGCAGAAGGGTCACATCGTCGAGGGGGATCGCAACCTCCATCGGCAGAGTGACCTTCCTGAACCCGGCATTCTCGGGCGTGCCGAACCGCACTTCGAGCGAGTCGCTCCCCGGCGTGCCGCCGAACAGCAGGGAACCCTCGACCATCATCGTGACCTCGGCGCCCTTGGACATGTCCAGGTAGTTCAGGCGCGACCACACCCGGAGGTCCGGGTGGCCCACCACACGCACTTCGATGTCGTGAAGAGCGTCGTCCTCTTCGCGAGGCGGCTCGAAGCCGAGCCAGTAGTAGTAGCGCACGTCGTCCACCACGATGCCGAGGACTTCACGTGGCTTGGTGCCGACAATGGCCAGGCCTCCGGTTTCGTCGGCCAGGAGCCTGTGTAGTCCATGGCGAGTGACCGGATAGAGGGTGTAGCCGACCTGATTCGCGGCGTCGACGAGACGGTCGTAGGAGCGCAGGCTCGGCACGCGCCAGTCGTCCGCGAGCAGGAGCATGACTTTCCGGCCCTTGGCGGTCGCGAAACTGCGCACGGTGGCGGTCGCGGCCATGAGCGCTCGCTCGGTCTGGTGGGTGGGGAACCTCGGGGCCGCGACCCAACTCGGGCGGACCTTCCAGTCGCGTGCCTGGTCAAGGGCGTCCTCGATGTTGCTGCGGGAGTTGCTCCAGTCCGCCAGAAGGGAGACGTTGCGTCCGTCAAAGGCCACGACAGCGACGCGGTCCTCCGGCCTGAGCAGATGGAGCTCCTCCTCCAGGCGGTCCAGGACGCGCTGGCGGTACCGCCGGACTACCGAGAATTGGTCCATGAAGATCAGGAAGTTCGTGCCCACCGGCTCGTCCGGGATGACCAGGGGGACGCTCCTTGCGCCGGCCTCGAGAAAGGTTGGCGGCCGTCCGTCCTTGAGCCCGCCTCTGGCGTGTCCGTCGTCGACTTCGGTGAAGTACGAGATCGGTACGGGCTCACCGTCGACCAGAAGCTCGAAGTCGCTCGCCACAAGACCGGGAATCAGGTATCCCTCGTCGTCCGTGACGACGACTTCGACGTTCACGACGCGGACATCGATCACGTCCGTGAACAGGTCCGGCAGGGGGCTCTCCTGCGAGGCGGCGGGGACGGCAGCCAGGAGCAACGCAGCTACCGCGCTCGGGCGGAGCTTCAGGATCTCATCCTCCTTCGCTTGCCTCCCGGCCCGACCTGGGTCCCACCGTTCCCTGGGCCGAGAGGACGGCCCCGGTGAGCGGGTCGTAGACCGAGGCGACGAACCGATGCTCGTTGGAGCGAAGCAGGAGCGTCGTCTCGAACACGAAGACGGCTCCCGGCGGCGGCTCGGTCGCTCCGGAGATCTGCACTTTCTGGACCGGCGTCTCGGACCGCTCGCCGCCCTCGTTGATCAGGGTGACCCGGAACTCCAGTTCGTTCATGAAACGACCGCCCATCGGCAGCACTTCGATGTCGTCGAGCGGTATCGCGATCTCCATCGGCACATGGATCCTCCGGCCCCTGGTGGGCTCCGGAACGCCGATTCGCACACCCAGCGTTTCTTTCCCGGGAGCGCCGCCGAACAGCACGGCACCCTCCGTCATCATCGTCACTTGAGCGGTCTTGGACAGGTCGAAGTAGCTCCGCCGCGACCTGACCCGGAGATCCGGATGCCCGATCACTCGCACCTCGATTTCGTGGAGTTCGTCGGTCTGGTTGGTACGCGGCTCGAAGCCGAGCCAGTAGTAGGAACGCGTGTCGGCCGCGGCCCCGGCGAGGGCGTTGTCGCGGAAGCTGTTGATCATCGGCACTCCGCCGGTCTCATGGGCTAGGTACGCGAGCGCGGCCTCCTGGAACCACTCGACGTTCAGCCCTGCGGGCATACTGAAGGGGCTCGGCATCGTCGTCACGGTAGGGTCGGCGAAGGACCCTTCGTTGTAGCCCACGGATGCATCCCCGATACCGAAAGGGCTGTTTCGGAAGGCGGGGTTCAAGCCGGGAAGGTCGACCGGATAGAGCGTGTAGCCGATCCGATTCGCGGTGTGTGCCAGCGGGCCGTAGATGTCCTCGAGACTTGGAGGAGGCGGTCCCATCGGGTTCGTGTTTCCCCACGATGGCACGCCCCAGCCGTCGGTGAGGATGAGCATCACCTTGCGGCCAGGAGGGTCGGCGAAGCTGCGCAGGGTCGTCGCGGCGGCCAGGACGGATCGGTGGATCTGGCGTTCCCGCTTGCTTTGAAGCAGCGATGTCGAGGAGCGCTGCACGTCGAGGAGTTCCGGCTGGTCGCCGAGACCGGCCTGGGAGAGGGCTTCGGCCGCCTGATCCGCGCCGGCCGCGGGCATCGCCACGGGGTCCCGGTCGGCTCGTCGCATGAGCCCGAGCGCCTTGCGCTTGCGCGCCTCGCGCAGCGCGTCCCGGACCTGGCCGCCCCTGTTCGTCCAGTCCGTCAGGCGTGCGACGTTGCGGCCGTCGAACGCGACCACGGCGACGTGGTCCTCTGGATGGAGTTCCGACAGGTCCTTTTCCAGCCGTTTGAGCACGCGGTCACGGTTCTTCCTGACCGCGAAGAACTCATCGATGTACACGAGGTAGTTCGTGCGGACGTGTTCGTCGGGCGGAACGGCGTGCACCGCTTCTGGAGTTTCCGGAGCTTTGCCGCTGTCGCCGCTGTCGGACGCCGCGTCGGTCTCGGACGTCGACCGGGCCACTCCGTCGTCGATCTCCGAGAAGTACTCGATCGGCACGCGCCAGCCGTCCACCCAGAGTTCGAAGTCCGAGGCCGGCAGTCCTGGGATCCGGTTTCCCTCCTTGTCGGTGACCACGGCTTCGACGTTCACGACCCGAACGTCGATCACTTCGGAGAACAGGTCCGGTGCGGGCGTCTCCTGCGAGGCGGCGGGGAGCGCGGCCAGGAGCAATGCCGCGATCGGGATTCCGGCGGATTTCAAGGGTGTCTCCTTCCTGTTCCGTTCACTCTACTGGGGACCGACCGCTCCCCTCGCCGACAGGAGTGCGCCGGAAACCGGGTCGTAGACCGCCGCGACGTAGCGGTGCTGGCGTTTGCGCATTGGTAGTTCCGTTTCGTAGACGAACACGTCACCCGGTCTGGGCTCTTGCGTTCTCAGGACCGGGAGCTTGCGAACCGGCATCTCGGACAGCCGTCCGGCCTCGTTGATCAGGGTGACCCGGAACTCAAGTTCGTTCAGCCACCGGCCGTCCATTGGCAGCAAGGTCAGATCGTCGAGGGGGATGGTCACCTCCGTCGGCACGGAGATCTTCCTGAACCCCGCCTTGCGCGGGGCGCCGAAGCGCACTCCCAGCGAGTCGGTTCCGGGGGAACCGCCGAAGAGCAGCGAGCCCTCGACCAGCATCGAGACCTCCGTACCCCTGGACATGTCCACGTAGTGCTCTCGGGACCTGACGCGGAGTTTGCGGGGCGTGTTCACGCGGACCTTGATCTTGTGAAGTGCGTCACTTCCCGTGAGCGGAGGTTCGAAGCCGAGCCAGTAGTAGGAGCGCGTGTCGGTCACCGTCTCGGCAAGGGCCTTGTCGCGGTAGGCGTTGATCATCGGTACGCCGCCGGTTTGCTCGGCCAGGAACTCGAGGACGTGGTGCTGTCGGCCCTCGGATGCGAGGCGTGTGTCCTTCGACCAGTCCGGGAGCGAGAAGTACGGAGCCACGTTGCCGCCGCGCGAGTCGCCCCCTGTGAGCGACTCACCGCCCGGCTGCGGTCCACCCAGCACCGGAGACCAGCCGGGGCCGGCGTTTCTGGGCAGGGGTCCCGGGAGATCGATCGGGTAGAGGCTGTAGCCGACCAGGTTCGCGGCGTGGACCAGAGGGCCGTACAGACTGTCGAGGCTCGCGCTCGTCATTCCTGATCCCCAGGGCGACCAGAGCTTCCAGCGATGAGTCGGCGCCGCCCAACCCTCCACGAGCAGGAGCATCGCCTTGCGGCCCGGCGCCTTCGCGAAGCTGCGCACCGTGGCTGCCGCGGCCATGACGGATCGTCGAGTGCGATCGCCCAGGCCGGACATGCCCGGCCGACCGTGCGCTCTTCGCTCCCGCGCCTGTCCTAAGGCCTGTCGGACAGTGGCGTGGCGGTTGCTCCAGTCTGAAAGGCGCGTGATGTCGCGGCCGTCGAAGGCCACGACCGCCGCCCGATCAATTAGCTGTAGCAGGGCCAGATCCTCTTCCAGATATCGCAACACGCGGTTTCGCCGTTGCTTGATCGCAAACTGATCGTCGATGAAGATGAGGTAGTTCGTGCCTGCGGGTTCGTTGGGCGCCAGCGAGGGCACGCTGCCGACATCGTCGTCGGACGAGGTCAGCGTGTAGCCGTCCTCGACCTCCGCGAAGTAATCGACCGGCACCGGTTCCCCGTCGACCCGGAGCTCGAAGTCCTCCGCCGTCAGGCCCTTGATCCGTTTTCCCTTCCTGTCGGTGACGACGACCTCGACGTTCACGACGCGAACGTCCATCACGTCCGCGAACAGTTCGGGCAACGTGTCGTCCTGGGCGACGGCCGGGAGGGCGGCCAGAAGGGAGAGGGCCGCTCCGGTGACGAAACGCTCGATCGATCGTCGCTCAGTGACCGACGTCCCCGCTCGTCGACATGATTGCCCCCGTGAGGGGGTCGAAGAAGGCCGCGACATAGCGGTGCGCGCCCTTGGTGATCCGCAGTTCGGTCTCGTAGACGAACACCTCGCCGGCGGCCGGTTCGCGGGCCGCGACGACCGGGATCTTCCGGGCCGGAGGACTGGACAGGTCTCCGAACTCGTTCATCAGGGTGATCTGGAACTCCAG
>JAGWAG010000068.1:27250-35306 GCA_021296535.1 Acidobacteriota bacterium
AAGCCGAGCCAGTAGTAGGACCGCGTGTCCTCTGCCGTCTCGGCCAGGGCCTTGTTGCTGAAGGAGTTGATCATCGGCAATCCACCCGTCTCGTCGGCAAGGTACTGGAGGACGTCGTGCCACCTCCGCTCCGACGGGGGGAGCCCCTCCGGTGTGCCCGCGAAGGTGTCGAACGCCGCGTCCTGTTGGCAGCCAGTCCCCTGGCTGACGCTCGGCTCGTTCGCCAGGACGGCGTCTTCCCGGGGCGACCGCGACCCTGATCTGTCTCGAAGAGAATCCGATCGACGAATGGGACCGAGGCGGTTCGCGCACCCGGGACGGGGCCCGGCGACATCGATCGGGTAGAGGCTGTAGCCGACCAGGTTCGCGGCGTGGACGAGGGGCGCGTACAGGTCGGACAGATGTCGCCCTGGAACCGCGTGACCCAGAGGGACCGCGGGTTCCATAGATCGATCAGCGTGTCCCATCCATCCGCCAGCAGCAGCATGACCTTGCGGCCGGGCGCGTCGGCGAAACTGCGCAGGGTGCCGGCGGCCGCCATCACGGAGCGTCGCGTATGAAGCCCCAGCCCGAACTTGTTCTCCAGGCCGAGCGCCTTCCGCTCCCTGGCCCGCACCAACGCGTCTTCGATCTCGTCGCGGGAGTTCGTCCAGTCCGTGAGGCGGTCGAGCTCCCGCCCATCGAAGGCCACCACTGCCACGCGATCCGCCGGACCGAGGCGGCCCAGGTCCTGCGCCAGGTGATCCAGCACGCGGTTGCGGCGCTGCGCGATCGCGAACAGGTCGTCGACGAAGATGAGGTAGTTCGTGCCCACCGGCTCCTCCGGCGCCAGCGCCGGGACGCTGCCGACCGCGTCGTCGGACGGGGCCCGCGCAAGCCCGTCGTCGACCTCGGTGAAGTAGGAGATCGGCGTCGGCGTGCCGTCCACGAGAAGCTCGAAATCGCCGGGCTCGAGGCCCTGGATGCGGTCTCCCTTCCGGTCGGTCACGACGACCTCCACGTTGACGACCCGGACATCGATCACGTCCGAGAACAGGTCCGGCAGGGGACCCTCCTGCGCGAAAGCGGGAAGAGCCACCAGGAGCCACAGGGCCGTGGCTGCCGGCAGGAATGAGCGAATGGGACGTTCTCTCGTCATGTGGTCTATGACCCTCGCCTCTCGACGACAGGAGTTCGCCGGTGAGCGGGTCGTAGACCGCCGCTACATACCGGTGCTTGCGCTTGCGGATCCGCAGATCCGTCTCGAAGACGAAGTGGTCGCCCGGCATCGGCTCGTTGGGGATGACGACCTTGAGCTCCGTGACCGGCGGCACCGCCATCTCCCCGAACCTGTCCATCAGCCGCATCCGGAACTCCAGCTCGTTCATCCACTGGCCGTTCACCTGGAGCAGCTCCACGTCGTCGAGAGGTACCGTCACCTTTGCGGAAGCCGGCCTTGCGCGGGGTACCGAAGCTCACCTCGAGGGACTCGGTCCCGGGTGAGCCGCCGAGCAGGAGGGCGCCCTCGACCAGCGTGGAAACCTCTGTCGCCCTGGACATGTCCAGGTAGTTCTCCCGGGTGCGCACCCGGAGGTCGCGATGTCCGGGCAGGCGGACTCTGATGTCGTGAAGTCGGTCGTTTTCGCCGCGGGGAGGCTCGAATCCGAGCCAGTAGTAGGAGCGGGTGTCCTCCACGGTTTCGGCGAGCGCCTTGTTGCTGAAGGAGTTGATCATCGGCAGGCCCCCGGTCTCGTCGGCCAGGAACCGGAGCACGTCGTGGAACCGGCCCTCGGGCGACCCCATCCACATTGCGTACCCTCCAATTGGTCCCGCGAAGGGTGGTACCGCGCCTACCGTGCCGAAGCCGCTGATCCGAAGATCCCGGCCGCGCAGGCCGGGCAGGTCGATCGGGTAGAGGCTGTAGCCGACCAGGTTCGCGGCGTTGACCAGAGGCCCATAAAGTCGGTCCAACGTTACGCCGGAAGACGCCGCCGCGAACGACGACCTGAAGTCAAAGGAGTCGGACACGGTGGCCCATCCTTCGATCAGCAGCAGCATGACCTTCCGGCCGGGTGCGTTGGCGAAACTACGTAGAGTGCCAGCGGCGGCCATGACCGATCGTCGCGTCTTTTCGCCTCGGCCTGGGCCCATGCCGTACGCGTACAGGTGGCCGCGCGCCTTGCGCCTCCTGGCCTGGCGCACTGCGTCTTCAATCCGGTCAGGCGAACTGGTCCAGTCCGTGATCAGGGTGAGGTCGCGGCCGTCGTAGGCCACGAGCGCCACGCCGGGCCAGATCCTGTGCAAGATGCGTGAGCACCCGGTTTCTGCGTTGCTGGATGGCGAACAGATCGTCGACGAAGATCAGGTAGTTCGTGCCGGCCGGTTCGTCGGCCGTCAGCGAGGGCACGTTGTCGACCCCTGTGTCGGTCGGGGCCAGTGCCCGTCCGTCTTCGATCTCGGTGAAGTAGTCGATCCGCACCGGTTCGCGGTCGACGAGGAGTTCGAAGTCACCAGGCTGGAGTCCCGTGATCCGGTTTCCCTTCCTGTCGGTGACGACGACCTCGACGTTCACTACGCGGACGTCGATCACGTCGGAGAACAGGTCCGGCAGGGGGCTGTCCTGGGCGGCGGCCGGAATGACGGTGAGGCCTAGAGCAGCGATGGCCAGTGTGAAGGATCTCATTGGGGTTCCTCGGTCGTGTCTCGTCTTCTACTGCGGCCCAACGGCCCCGCTGGCCGAGAGGATCGCGCCGCTCACCGGGTCGTAGACGGCCGCCACGAAACGATGGTCGCGATTGCGCAGCACCAGTCCCGTGTCGTAGGTGTAGTGCTGACCGGGCTGTGGCTCCGCCGGGCCCGCGATGGGGATCGTCCGGACCGGTGTCTCCGAGCGGTCGCCGGATTCGTTGATCACGGTGATGCGCAACTCGAGTTCGTTCATCCACAGGTCGCCCATCGGAAGCAGCGTGATGTCGTCGAGGGGGATGACGACCTTCATCGGCAGCTGGATCTTCCTGAACCGGGCCTTCCGCGGCGATCCCAGGACGATCTCCAGGGATTCGGTCCCCGGGGATCCGCCGAACAGCAGGGCGCCCTCGACCAGCATCGTGACCTCGGTGCCCTTCGACATGTCCAGGTAGTGCCTTCGAGAGCGCACGCGCAGGTCGCCGCGTCCCGCCAGTCGCACGTCGATCCTGTGGAGCGCGTCGTCCTCGTCGCGGGGTGGCGAGAAGCCCAGCCAGTAGAACGACCGCGTGTCCTCAGCCGCGGTGGAGAACGCGACGTCGCGCCGGGAGTTGAGCATCGGCAGTCCGCCGGTCTCGCGGGCAAGAAACTCGAGAACCGAATGATCCGCCCACTCTCCTGTGTTCGATTGGAACAGGATCCCGTCAGGGTCGGGATACAGGCGTCCGTCACCGCGTGCCGTCAGGTACTCGTCGTAGAGGTTGTGGCTCCACGGGAAGCTCCTGTAGAAGCGGTAACCTGGGACATCCGCTTCAGGGGTCGACGCGAACGAGGGGCGAAAGCCGGGAACGTCGACCGGATACAGCGTGTAGCCGACCAGGTTCGCGGAGTGGACCAAGGGTCCGTACAGGTCGTCCACCCTCAAGCGGGAGAGGTCGGCCGGTCGGCGGAACCTGTTTTCGAGAAGAGACGATGGGGTTCGCCACCCCTGGGCGAGAAGGAGCATCACCTTGCGGCCCGGAACAGCCGCGAAGCTGCGCACGGCAGCCGTTGCGGCCATGACAGCTCGCTGGATCTGGGCGGAGCGGCTGCCCAGCGCCGGCATCAGTCCGAGAGCTTTCCGGTCCCTCGCCTGCCTTAAGGCGTCTTCGATCTCGTCACGGGATTTCGTCCAGTCGGTCAAGCGGGTGACGTTGTAGCCGTCGAACACGACGATCGCCACGCGGTCCGCCGGCCCAAGCTGGGCGAGGTCGGTGTGCAGACCGTCCAGTACGCGGTCGCGGTCGCGCCGAATCGTGGACAGTTCGTCGATGAAGATGAGGTAGTTCGTGCCCGCCGGTTCGTCGGCCGCCAGGGAGGGCACGTTGCCGACTCCGTCGCCTGACGACGCCTTCGCGAGCCCGTCATCGACCTCCGTGAAGTAGTCGATCTCCACCGGTTCGCCGTCGACCTGGAGCTCGAAGTCGCTCGCCTGAAGTCCCCTGATCCGGTTTCCCTTCTTGTCCGTGACGACGACCTCGACGTTGACGACGCGCACGTCGATCACGTCGGAGAACAGGTCCGGCAGTGGCGTTTCCTGCGCTACGGCGGGAAACGCGGCCAGAATCAGCGCGCTGGTGACGGCAGTGCCGAATCTCATTGGGAGACCTCCGTGACCATGCCTACTTCGGTCCGATCGTGCCGCTGGCCGAGAGGATCGTGCCGCTCACCGGGTCATGGACGGCCACGACGATCCGATGTTCGCGATTGCGGAGCACCAGTTCCGTGGTGTACCAGTAGTGCTGGCCGGGCTCCGGTGCCGCCGGGCCCGCTATGCGGATTGTCTCGACCGGTGTCTCGGAGCGGTCGCCGGAGTCGTTGATCACGGTGACGCGCAACTCGACTTCGTTGGTCCATGAGCCGCCCATGGGCAGCAGGGTTATGTCGTCGAGCGGAATGAGTATCTTCATCGGCACCAGGATCTTCCGGCCCCGGGCGGGTTGCGGGGCGCCGAACTCGACCGCCAGCGTTTCCTTTCCTGCTACGCCGCCGAACAGCAGGGATCCCTCGACCATCATCGTGACTTCAGTGCTCTTCGACAGATCGAGATAGCTCCGGCGCGACCTGACGCGGAGACCGGGACGGCCGACCAGTTGCACTTCGATGGCGTGGAGTTCGTCGTCCTCGTTGCGAGGCGGCTCGAATCCGAGCCAGTAGTAGGAGCGAGTGTCGGTCGCGGCCTCGGCCAGGGCGACGTCGCGGAAGGCGTTGATCATCGGCAGTCCGCCGGTCTCGCGGGCGAGGTAGCTGAGTGAGGCTTCCTGGGACCATTCGCTGTACAGATCGGTCGGGAGGGCGGAGAGGTCCGGTTCGAGCCCCAGGCTCGGACTCGGGCTGTACTGCGCGAACGGCTCGCCGGTTCCCGAGGAGGCGTTCGTGAAGGCGGGATCCAGGCCGGGGAGGTCGACCGGGTAGAGCGTGTAGCCGACCAGGTTCGCGGCGTGAACGAGAGGGCCGTAGATGCTCTCGATGCTCGGAGGCAACCGTTCGGCCGAACCGAACTGGTCCCGGCTCCACTCCGGCACGCCCCAGCCGTCCGCCAGCACGAGCATCACCTTGCGGCCCGGCGGATCCGCGTAGCTCCTGAGGGTGGCTGTGGCGGCGAGGACGGACCGCTGGATCTCCCGCTCGCGCCTGTTCAGGTTCAGCGTCGACATGGATCGCCGGATACCTTCACGGGAACGGACAAGAGCTTGCGATGGCCGGTCCGGCAGGGCCGGTTCGACGACAGCCGCCTCGATGTCCACTATCCGCATGATGCCCAGCGCATCGCGCTTCCGGGCCTCGCCGAAAGCGTCGCGGAGTACGTCCCGCGATCCGGTCCAGTCCGTCAGTTGGGAGACGTTCTGCCCGTCGAACGCGACCAGGGCGACGCGATCGTGCTCACGGAGCTCCCCCAGGTCCTGCTCCAGTCGCTCGAGCACCCGGTCGCGGTCCCGTCTGACCGCGAAGTACTCGTCGACGAAGACGAGGTAGTTCGTGGGCACCGGCTCGCCGTGGACGAGCGAAGACACTGTGCGTTCTTTCGGGCGATTCCCTCGTCGACCTCCGTGAAGTAGTCGATCGGCACGCTCTCGCCGTCGACGCGGAGTTCGAAGTCGGCCGCGTCCAGGTCTCGGATCCGGTTTCCCTTCTTGTCCGTGACGACGACCTCGACGTTGACGACGCGCACGTCGATCACGTCGGAGAAGAGGTCCGGCAGCGGCGATTCCTGTCCCCAGGCGGGGACGGCTACGACGCAGAAGGTGACAGCGGCCGCTGAACCCAGCCTCATCGAATCTCCCTGGCTGTCCTGTAGGTCAAGACAGTGTATAGAGGAGCAACACCCGTGCCAGGGTGGTCGTTCAGGGAGGTGCGTCCACACGAGTGCGGGGCGCGAACGCAGCGAAGTCGCCTACGTTCCAGGTGAGGATCGATTCGGCCCGCGCCTTGAGTGCCGCTCTAGCGATGAGCGTGTCGTAGGTTCTGCCGCCGACGGCTCCGAGCCGGACGGCTTCACTCAGGGCATCCCAGGTCTCCGTCCCGGTCAGGTGGACCACGGGTGCGGAACGCCAGTTGGCCTCGATTGCTGCGAGAGCGTCTTCTGCCCGCAGCCGATAGGGCGCTGGCAGTCGCGTCAGCACGGAGTAGGTCTCCGCGAGCGAATGAGACGCCAAGACGAGTTCATCGCCCCGTTTCGTGCGCCGATCGAGTTCCGCCAGGGTGCGTTCGTGATGCTCGTGCCAGGAACTGACCGCCGCCACCAGGCAGGTCGTGTCGCAGAGGTAGAGGCTCAATCGCTCGGGCGTCCGCGGTCTTGCCGCGTGCGGACTTCCTCGATAGCGGCGGCGACTTCCGATGCGGTCAATGCAGGCGGTGCCTTGCCAGTCGGAACGGCGACGACCACCGAACCTCGGCGTTCAAGCTTCACTTCGAGGGGTTCCGGCTCGATCTGAACGCAACCGCCGGTCAGGCGAAACCGGACGTGGGTGCCCGGGTGCAGGTGTGCGGCCTCTCGAATGGCCTTGGGTACGACCAGTCGGCCAGCTCTATCGATCATGGTCATGGCACGGAAGATACCACTACTCGTGCCACCATCCAACCCAATTCGGGTGCCAGAGGGGCCGGGAGCGAGCGCTTGGGCGAGCCGGAAACAACTTAGCGACGAAGCTGCCCGAGCCTGCGGCGGAGCCGCGGGGCATCGGGGCTCTCCGCCTCCTCAGCGAGGTCTAGTGCCTTTTCGAGCTGCGCGGCGGCGGCGTCATTGCTTCGGCCACGTTCTCGAGGAGCTGAATCAGAGCGCTACGGGTCGAGAGATCCTGGGGGCGCGCACCGTAGGCGTGGTCCAGTGTCTCCACGGTCCGAACGACGTCGCCTCGTTCCGCGCTGATCAGGGCGACGAGGAGCATCATGTTCACGTCGCCGGTGTTCCGTTCCAGAGCTTCCTCCGCCATCGCGAGGGCGCCCGTCTGATCGCCGTTCTGGAAGAGGGCGCGGGCCAGGAACGCGGCGACGCCTTCGAGTTCCGGGTGCAGGTCGTAGGCGCGGCGGGCGGCCGCGAGCGAGCTCGGCTGGTTGCCCGAGGCTGCGAGCACTTCTGCTAGGGCGAAGTGGAGTTCGGGCCGGGAAGCGTCGACTGCGATGCCGGCCTGGAGCTCGCGCTGCGCGAGTTCGAGTTCGCCGTGGACGCGGTGAGCGTTCGCGCGCCGCAGATAGCTGCGGACATCGAGTGCGAGGTCGTGGACGCTGGAGCGGACGGGATCGTTGCGGTAGTTGATGCGGCCCAGAGAGCGTGCAGCGGCCGCGATCTCCTGCCCGCGTTCGCGGTTTCCGGCACGGGCATGGGCCTGGGCGAGTGTGACCGTGAAGGAGCGGTTCTCGGGCGCCAGGTCGCGGGCTCGGGACAGGTGCCGGACGGCGCTAGCGGGGTCGCCCGCGCCGAGGGCCAGGCGGCCGAGCCCGGCGTGGGCGTGGGCGTTGGCCGGCATGAGCTGCCTTGCCCGTTCGTAGTGGCGGGTGGCTTCGTTGAACTGCCCGGTGCGTTCGAGGGCTTCCGCGTAGCGGACGTGGGCGGGAGCGTAGTCGGGGTCGAGGTCGATGGCGGCCTGGTAGAGCGGCAGGCTGTCGGCGGCGGAGCGCTCGTCGATCAGGGCCAGCGGAAGGTCCCTGGTGACAGCTCGTGGGCTCGGCCGTAGGCGGCGATCGCCTCTTCGGTGAAGGTGTGCGCCTCGAGCGCCATGGCGTAGCGGCCCCAGGCGTCGCCGCTTTGGGCGTTGGCGCGGAGGTCGGCCTGGAGGGTCGTGAGGCGTTGGCGGAGGGCGGGCTCGGCGCCGTCGAGTTGGGGGGCGGGGATCTGGTGGGCGGGGAGGGTGGT
>JAGWAG010000068.1:35338-36170 GCA_021296535.1 Acidobacteriota bacterium
GCATGCCGGCCGGAGGCCGGCGTACCCAGCAGGAGGTGTCGGTTTCACTACCAGCGTTGCGCTGCCATACCCAGCAGGGGGTGTCGGTTTCACTACCAGCGTTGCGCTTCCATACCCAGCAGGAGGTGTCGGTTTCATTGCCAGCGCTGCCCAGCCGCAGGTCCTTCGCTGGGTACGCCGGCCTCCGGCCGGCCTTCTGGGAAACACAGCGCGAGGCGTCAGCCTCGCTCCGCACTCTCTATGTCGGGTCATTGCGGTGTGCGTCCCTTGCCCCGGATGAGTTCGACGACCTGGTTGGCGGCGGCGCCGTCGAAGGTCTCGGCGATGCCGTCGGGCCAGACGACGTCGAAGCTCACGACGGCGTCGGCGGTGCCGAGACCGAGGTGCGCCGTTGCCGGTCCGGTGGAGAGGTAACTGCCGGAGGACAGGACGTGGAGCAGGCGGGGGCCGCTGGTGGTGTGGACGGTGATCCGGGCGCCGATCGCTTCGCGGTTGTGCTGCGGATCGATGGCGCGGATCTGGAGCCAGTTGGCCCCGGGGGGCGGCGGGGCGGCCTCGTCGATCGTCAGGTTGCGCAGCACCTGGGGGGCTCGGTCCAGATTGGCGATCACCATGTCGAGGTCGCCGTCGCGGTCCAGATCGGCGGGAACGAGTGCCCGACTGAGGCCGAGCTCGGTCCAGGGAGGCTCGGAGGAGGCGTCGGTGAAGCGACCGCCCGCGTTGATCAGAAGAAGGTTGGGCTCGACGTAGTCGGCCCAGACTGCGGGCAGGCTGCCAACGGATCCAGGGGTGGTCGCGGTCCCAGGGATGGCCGTGGCTTCAGGGCTGCCCG
>JAGWAG010000068.1:36426-43175 GCA_021296535.1 Acidobacteriota bacterium
CCGGCTTCGCTGTTGCCCCAGCGGTTGAAGGCCGACCCCTGGAGGACCGCGTCGTCGAAGAAGCGACCACCATCCTCGTCGATCCAGAGGTTGTTCGGGTCGGCGTCGTTGGCGACGTAGACGTCGACCTGGCCGTCATGGTCGAAGTCGGCGGCGACGGCGCCGAGCCCGGCGTCCTCGACCGCCGTGATCCCGGCGGCAGTGCTCACGTCTTCGAATCCGTCGCCGCCGAGGTTGTGCAGCAGCACGTCGCTCAGTCCCTCGAACTCGGTCGGCCCGCAGAAGTCGCGCCGCCCGCCGTGCTGGGAGCAGACCCGCTCGGGGTCGAAGGCGACGTAGCGGGCGACGTAGATGTCGAGGTAGCCGTCTCGGTCGTAGTCGAGCAGCGCGGCCGAGGAGGACCAGCCGGGGGTCGCCGCATTCCAGGCTTCGGTGCGGTCCCCGAAGACGCCCGTGCCGTCGTTGAGCAGCAGCCGGTCCGTGCCGACGCGGGTCAGGTAGATATCGAGGTCGCCGTCGTTGGCAGCGCCCATGCCGTCTCCCGCAAGTCCGGCGGCTTGCGTGGTGTCGGTGAAGCGGCCGTCGTCCTGCTGGAGGTAGAAGCGATTGCCGCCGGCGGCCGGGGAGACGACGAAGAGGTCGAGGTCGCCGTCGCCGTTCGCGTCGAACACGGCCAGACCGCCGCCCATCACGGCAGGCATGGGATAGGTGGAGTCCGTGCCGCTCGGGAGGACGTAGTCGATGCCGCTTTCGGCCGTTACGTCGACGAAGCGGACGAGGGGCGGGGTCGCCGCGCCGGCTGCTAGAACTTCACCCGGTTCCACGCCGCCCTCCGGCGGCGCCGAGCAGGCGAGGGCCAGGGCCAGAAGCGGCACGACCCGAGTGACGCGTTCTCGCGTCATATGCGAACCAGTCCGGACGCACGCCCCTGGGCGCTCGGATGGCACGGCGCCCGGATGCGGGCGAAGCGCCCGCATCCCCATGAACGCTACTGCCAGGCCCCCTGGATCGCGCCGACGATGGCGAGACCGAGCGTGATGTGTCCAGCGTTGATCAGCCACAACTTGAGCGAGCGCTGTTCGAAGAGATAGTTGACGCCCATCAGCATCGACGCGATGCCGAGGCCGAGCAGCAGGCCGACGTGGATCCCGACCATGTAACCCCCGCCCATGTCCATCATCACCATGCCGACGACGATGGCCGCGATCAACTCCAGGACGAACCCGCCGCCCATCGTCTTGACCATGTTCGACTCCGGTGGGTTCTCCATGTCGACGCCCATCTCGGCGGCCCACGCCTTGCCGAAGAGGAAGGAGGAGTACCAGACGGCCCCCAGGGCAAAGAAGGCGGCGGCGGACACGACAACGGCAAGCCAGTTCAGATCGGCAAGGTGCATTCGAAACTCCTCTTCCTTCGTTGGTGGGCCTAGCCAGTGTAGCGCCGAGTCGAGGTTGGCAACCTTGGCCCGAGCTCACTCCTCCGGCGCGCCGAAGTGCTCGATCATGTAGCCGTCGTAGGGGCCGGCGAGAAAGTCCAGGAAGACCTCGTTGACCAGCTTGACCGCCCTGCTTGTGGCGTACTCGAAGTCGCCGTCCAAGCAGCGCACCTCGATCGACACGGCGCCGGCCCGGTTGCGGCAGCCGGCATTCGCTTTCGCCGGGTCGAGGCGCCGGTGCTCCGGCAGTTCCTCGCTGTTACGTCCCGCCACATAGGCACGAAGTGCCCGGTCCATCTCCGACGGATAAGGAACCCCGGGCAACAGATCGACGAACACCAACGTCCTGCGCCGCGGGTCGAACCGCAACCGATGCGTCTCGGGGGCATGCCACAGAAACCGGCACTCCAGGTTGCCGTTCCGGTCCACGTTTGCCCCGAATCCCCGGAAGATTCCCCGATCGGCGTACTTCTGCAGGCAGCCAAGCACCGCTTCACGCGGCGGCTTCATATCCGCTTGATCCAGTCGTCTGCGTCTGTGGTTCGCAATGCGGTCGCCGCTTCGCGGCGCGTCCACCCGGCCGCCTGCGGCGGCAGCCGGCCGGAGGGCCGGCGCACCCAGTCGACGCGCGGCGTTGAGTACGGCTGGGTCCGACGCTGTCCAGCTTGCGAAGGGGCCGAGGGGAGGGGGTCCCAGGTGGCTCGGAGCGAGCGACGCTCGGCGACCCTTCGCCGAGCAACGACCGACCGGAGCGAGCGGAGTGCAGCGAGCGCAAGCCCCCCGCCTTCCGACAGAGCGCGAGCGGCACCTGGGACCCCCTCCCCTCGGCCCTTGAGCAAGCGGGTGAGCCCAACCCCGATCAGTGGTAGTACGCCATGCAGCCGGGTTCGACCTTGCGGGGGAGGCCGGGTGGGTACTCGTTGGTCCAGAACTCCTTGATGGCCTGGCAGTTGATCAGGGTGGAGACGCCGTCGCTCGCGGCCATCTCGTAGCTGCGCGGGAGGGCTTCCCGGAGTTGCTCGGGGGAGGTGACGTACTCGCCGCGGGCGCCCAGGCCTTCGGCGATCTTGTCGTAGCGGAGGTTCTCCTGGAACAGGTACATGTGCATCGAGCGGGTGGCGCGGCGGGCCGAACCGAAGACGCCCCAGGCGTTGTTGTTGTAAACGAGGACGACCGCCGGGATGCGGTACTTGGCCAGGGTCTCGAACTCCATGCCGGAGTACCCGACGCCGGCGTCGCCGGTGATGCCGAACACCGGCGCGCCGCGGTAGGGCGCCTGCGGACCGACGCCGTTCATCACCGCGGCGCCGGCGCCGACCGTGTAGCCGACGTCCGGGCCGATCGCGCCGTACTGGTAGGCACCGTTCAGGATCTGGCCCGGCCGGTGGGCGCGCAGCCATCGCCGGGTGTAGCGGGCAATGCCGTAGCCGCCGGAGACCACCGTCGTCTGCTCCTTCGGCAGATCGCCGGAGTAGAGGAAGGAGGAGAGTTCCTGCGCAATGACGGCCGGATGGATCGTGTCCGTGGCGGCGCTGTGCTTCAGCCCGAGTTCGTACCACTCCGCGTTCTGCTTCTCGAACGCGTCGCGGGCGGCCGCGAGCTCGGCGCGCCAGGCCGGACGCGACGCGGACGGCAGCGCTTCGGCCAGAGCCTCCAGCCCGCCGCGGGCGCTGGCGACGAGACCGAGATCGACCGGCAGGTTGCGGCCGATGTCGGCTGCGTCCTGGTCGATCCGGATGACCTTCGCGTCGGGGTCGAAGGCCACCTCGCCGACGTTGGGCATCGAGTACTGGCCGGCGAAGATCACGAGGTCCGCCGAGAGCAGGGCGTCGGGTCCGGTGCTCACCGAGAGCGGGTGGCTGTCGGGGAAGTGGCCGCGCATGGGTCCCGACTCGACGACCGCGATGTCGGCACGCTCGGCCACCGTCCTCAGCACGTCCCACGCGCGGTCGTAGAAGACGCCGGTCGAAGCGACGATGATCGGCCGTTCGGCCTTCTGGATCATCTCCACCACCTTCGCCGTGTCCGCCTTGGACGGGTAGGGGTGGGAGTCGGTGCGGTAGGTGCTCTTGTCGTGGTAGTAGAGCAGGTCGTCCGGCGTCTCGAAGCGGGCCCGGGCGACCTCGCCGGTGAAGTCGAGATGCACCGGCCGCGGCACGCCGGACCGCAGGTGCCGGAAGGCGTAGGCGGCGTACTCGTAGACGCGGTTCGGCGTGATCAGCCGCTTGCCGTACTTCTTCATGCCGACGGTGGTCGGTTGCTGGTAGCCGCGCTGGATGCCGCGCTCCGTGTCGTCGCCGCCGACCGTCATGTTGCTGGCCAGAACCAGGAGCGGAGTGCGGGCAGCGTTGGCGGCGCCGATGTTCATGATCATGTTCGTGAACCCGGGTCCCTCGGTGCCCGAGCACGCGGCGACCTCGCCGGTAACCCGGGTGAAGCCGTCGGCGGCGGCGCACATGCCGCCCTCCGTGCGGCCGCCGTAGGTCGGGATGCCCTCGGCGGCGATCGCGTTGATCACCTGGTAGTTGCCGGGCGCGCAGAACAGCGCCTTGAGCCCTTCGTGGGCGCAGGCGCGCGCGAAGACCTGGGCGCCGTTCATCGGGAACTCGGCCGGGTCGGGCGCCTCGTTCCGGGTGCGCGGGATGTCCTCGGGAATCGCGATCGGCCGCTCCTCGCGGTCGACGGCGGCGGCCCTGGCCTGCTGGGCGAAAAGCGCGGCGGCCCCGACACCGGCGGCACTCGCGGCGCCGGAGGCGACGAAGCTGCGGCGCGAGACCGCGGAACCATCCTTCGGTTCCCGGGCCTCGCGTTTCCGGGTGGGTTGGGCTTCAGGCGCGCGTTGCGATTCGCTCATCGTCTGTTCTCCTTGGTCTGCACGGTCCCCTCGGCCGGTGATGGCCGCAGCTCCCTCGGTCCGATGCTGCGCAGGTAGTGGACGAGGTCCCAGATCTCCTCATCGTCGAGCTCCGCCTCGAACGGCGGCATGTCGAGGCCGGCGCCGAACTTCGTGTTGCGAAAAAGGTCGCCGTCCGTCGTGCCGAACAGCCAGCGGTCGGGGTCGGTGAGGTCGGCGGCCTCGAAGTCGATGTTCTCGAGCGCGCGGCCGTCGAAGCCGTGGCAGATCTGGCAGTGGCGCAGGTAGTGGGTCCGGCCCCTGCGCTCGGCATCCTGGCTGTGCGGCGTCGGGTTGACGGCGGCGATGGCCGGAGCGTCCGCCGGTTCGGTGGTGCCGGGCGCTTCGGACTGGCCGGTCGCGGCCGCGGCAAGGCCGAGCGACGCAAGCGTCGCGGCCTGGAGCACTCTTTGGACGATTGTCATCGGGGTTGCCGGGACAGTGTAACCGTGCGGGCTTCCGGCGGCGGGGCGTCCGGAACCGGCGCTTCGCGCCGGATGCCGACGGGGACGTCGGCGCACCCAGTGCCGGATGCCGGCGGGGACGCCGGCGCACCCAGTGGCGGCTACTCCGCAGGGGCGGGAATCAACTCGATTCGGGCTTCGGCCGCCTCGAGGATGGCGGGGCGGGAATAGAGCAGCGGAAACGCCTCATCGGCGGCCCAGGGCTCGAAGAGGTCCTTGTAGTGCGGGCTGCCCGGGTCGCCGGACTGGCCGGGGTTGTTCATCGCAACCGAGGCGTCCCAGTTGCCGACGTCGATCACCATGCGGAAGGAAGCGCCGGATCGCTGGTTGAAGTCGCCGCCGTAGCTCGTGTTGCCCACCGTGTCGCCGGAGCCGCCGCGGGGCGCGGGCCCGACATCGGCCAGTCGGCGGATGTCGTCCGGAAGGTGCGCCGACATGGGGTGCCGCAGTTCGATCTGGTGCAGGTCGCCCCAGCGCCAGGAGGCGGGGTCAGGGCCCAGGCGTTCGCCGACGTCGGCGTAGGCGGATACGAGACTGTCGAGGAGCGCTTCGTCGCGCGCCCGGCGGGGCCGGGCGCCGAGCCGCGGATCGACCTCTTCGAGCAGCCTCAGCAGGTTCTCGTCCTGGACGGGGAGCGGGTCGTCGCCCGCCTCGAGCGCGGTCGCCATCCGCCGGCCGACTTCGACGTCGAGATACCGCCGCCACCAGACCTCGAACAGCGCGGCCGCGGCGCTGTCAGCGGCGAGTTCGCCGTTCCAGCCGCCCAGGAGCTCGAGCGCCGGCGTGGCCTCCGGCGTCGGTTTCGCTCTGCTCAGCAGCGCGAGCAGGCGGCGGGCCGGGATGGAGACGTAGTCCGTTTGGAGCCGCACCGCGCCCTCGACGGTCATCGCGTCCTCGGCCTCCAGCACTTCGTCGATCCGCTGGCGCCGGTAGGGCCCCGCCCACTCCCAGCCCAGGGGAACTTCGTAGCCGGTTGGCAGGTTCATCTCGTTGGCGGTGGCCACCCAGCCGCGTTCCGGGTTGAACTCGACGGGCAGTTCGTCCATGTCCCGGTAACCCCGCCACTCGTAGCGCCCGTCGCCCGGCACCGGCAGCAGGCCGTCCCAGTTGGGGCGAATCGGCGCGAGGCCGCCCGGCTTCCAGCCGATGTTGCCGTTCGTGTCGGCATAGACCTGATTCTCGGACGGCGTGCCCCAGCGGTTCATCGCGGCCAGGAACTGGTCCCAGTCGCGCGCCCGGATGTACTCGATCGACCCGAGGTAGGGGGCCATCCCGGGCTCGAGCCAGGCGGCGCGCAGGCCGATCGCCAGGTCTCGGTCGGAGTCCCGGTAGAGCACGGGGCCATGGTGGGTGAAGCGAAGTTCCTCGGTGCGAGCGTCGCCGCCGCGAACCGGAATCGTCTCGAGGGTCACCTCCATCGGCAGCCAGTTGCCCCGATACTCGTAGAAGTCGGGCTCGCCGGGCTTGGTCCTGTAGACGTAGAGGTCTTCCTGGTCGATGCTGAAGATCGTCAGGCCGAAGGCGATCGTGCCGTTGTGCCCGATCGAGATGCCGGGCAGCGCCGGTTCGCCGGCGCCGATCAGGTCGAGCCCCGGCGAACTGAGGTGGACGATGTAGCGGAGCGAGGGCACGGCCTGCGTGCGGTGCGGATCGTTCGCGAGCAGGGGTCTGCCGGTGGCGGTGCGGCGCGGCGAGATCGCCCAGTTGTTGCTGCCCTGGGAGGCCGGGTCGACCTCGTTCTGGAAGCCGGCTGCGAGGTTGTTGAAGCGGACGCCACGGGTGCCGAGCCGGTACAAGTCGAGGGCCTGGGGTGGCGCCGACTGGAAGCGGAAGAAGTCGATGTCGAGGCCCTCCGGCACGGTGAGCCGATGGTCCGGTTGGTAGCGATCGCGGAGCGCGAGTGCCTCCGGTCCGTTGTCGGCCAGGAACGTGGCCCGGGCGAACTCGCTGACCGCGT
>JAGWAG010000068.1:43457-44878 GCA_021296535.1 Acidobacteriota bacterium
GCCACAGGCGGTCGCGGGCCGCGTTCCAGCCCTGGGCGAAGAACAGATCGTCCTGGCCGCCGGCGAAGACGTGGGCCACACCCCAGCGGTCGACCAGGATCTCGACCGGCGCGTCGAGGCCCGAGACCTCGAAACGGGTCGTATCCATCTCCTGGGCCGCTGTCGTCGCGGCGAGGAACAGGGCGATCGCGGGGGCCGTCTGGCGAAGACCAGCAGTCCGTGGCGAAAGTCGCGCTGCATTCGAACGGCCATGCATCCCGCCCACCATCGTTGCTCCTCGGTCGAATATGACCCGATATGCTCCCTCGTCGCGCCTTGCCGGACGGGCGCCTGACCGTTCTCGGTGCGACACGCACTTCCGCCACGGACTGCTGAGCATCGACGAACGGGCACGATACCAACGGGCCACTCGGCTAAGCTGTCGCGCCATGCGCACACGTCCCGGCTTGGCTGCCGTTCTCCGGTGCGGTGCCCTGGCGTTCCTGGCCCTCAACGCGCCAGTGACCCTCGTCGCGCAGGAGGACGAGGGCGAGCCGGGGAAGGCTGCGGGCGAGGACGGAGACGAGGCCCCTGCGGCGGTCTACTACGAGACGGCAACGGTGCGGGCTCGAGCACTCGACCTGGCGACGGCATCGGTCCAGGTCGTGGAAGCCGATGACCTGGAGCACCTCGCGGTGCGCGATGCGGCCGGGCGCCTGGGTACTCGGCAACGACTCGAGCTCCGCCCTGGCCGGAGCGTCCCTGCGCGGCGGCGACGCGAACTTCACGCTGGTTCTGATCGACGGCGTGCCGATGGCCGACAGCACGGACCAGTACGGCGGCGCCTTCCCGCTCGGCAGCGTCGGCGCGGCGGAGATCGAGCGCCTGGAGGTCGTGCGCGGGCCGCTGTCGTCGTTTTACGGGTCGAGTTCGCTTGCCGGCGCGATCCAGGTGATCACCGCGGCCCCGCGCGGCGAGGCGCCGTTCCTGGGTGGGAGCGCCGACGTGGGCGACCACGATCACCGCAGCGGCCGGCTCTCCTGGGGCCGTACCGGCGAGTCGTCGGACGGTTCGATCAGTGCTTCGTTCCGCGAGGAGGCGGGCCGGGTCGGCGACGACGCGCTGGAGCAGCAGACGGTGAGCGGCCGGCTGCGCTTCAGCCTGGGCGATGCGTCGGCGCTTCGGCTGTCCGCGCGCGTGGCCGACTGGCAGGCCGACGACTACGGGGACGGCTCGGGCGGCCCGGTTTACGGCAGTGGCGATCTGCGGAGCTCCGACCACGGCGATCTCGGGCTGGCGGCGACGGTGGACATCGGCGCCGGCGGCGCCTGGAGCCACACGCTGCGGTCGAGCTTCTACGAGCACACGCTTGACCGGAGCAGCCCCCCGATCGTGCCGGTCGTGCCGCCGATCACCGAGTCGACGGAGTTCAGCGACCTGCG
>JAGWAG010000069.1:0-2571 GCA_021296535.1 Acidobacteriota bacterium
ACCGGCGAGCGCGCCTTCTACACCGTGCCCGGCGGCAAGGACTACCTGTCGCCGTCCAGCATCACGACCGGCATCCACTCGATCGAGAAGGCCGAGGACGGCAACATGTGGGTCACCCTGGCCTACTCGGGCCAGATGGGCGAGTTCGATGTCGAGACGAAGGAATGGCGGCTCGGCCCCGGCCGCGCCGCACCGCGTCCGCGCGGCGGCTATCCGCACACCCTCCGTTTCGCGCCGAACGGCATCCTCTGGTGGACCGACGCCGGTAGCCCGAGTGGCGTCGGCGTGCTCTCGCTGGACCCCGAGACCTGGGACGGTGAGCGCTGGGAAGTCACGGAGTACAAGCTGCCGACGGCCGATCAGGTCCGCGGCGGCGGCGCCCGCGGCGAGTCGCGTGGCGTGACTCCCTACGGGATCGACGTGGCGCCGAACGGCCACGTCTTCTACAGCAAGCTGAACGGCCAGCGGGTCGGCCGCATCCGTCCGGAGCTCGACGCCGACGATCCCGAGCAGGTCGTCGAGTGGAAGCCGCCGGTGCACGGTCCGCGCCGCCTGCACGTGGCCCCCGACGGCATCGTCTGGGTGCCGGGCTGGGCCTCGGGCGACATCGCGTCGTTCAACGAGGAGACGGAAGAGTGGAAGGTCTACGACCTGCCGCACGGCCCGAACTCGCTGCCCTACGCGCTGAATATCAACCCGGCGAACGGCGAGATCTGGATCACCGGTACCGGCTCCGACTCGATGCTGCGCTTCGATCCGAAGACGGAGAAGTTTGTCGAGTACCGGATGCCGATGCAGGTCACCTACACCCGCGAGATCGAGTTCGATGAGGCCGGCAACGCCTGGACCACGAACTCGAACGCCCCGTCGCGTCACGCCGAGCACCGCCAGGGCTCGGTGCTGATGATCTCGGCGGGCGGCGGCGAGTAGGCCTCGTCAGATCGGTCCGCCGGAAGGGTTCCATCCCCGCGCTCGGTGACGGGCGCGGGGACTGGTTCGCGGTCGGCGCGAGGACGCGCCAACCGGGTTCGGCGGGCCTTCGCAGTCTGGCGGCCGGTCCCTTCGGGGGCCGGCCGTTTTGCTTGTTGGAGCTGCGACCCGAAGAGTTCGATGAGCCTCGATCAGATGACCGATGCTCGGTTGAGATCGTCGTGCTCGAAGGCGCTCGCCATACGCTCGATCTCGGCGTGCGGGGCGCCGACCGAGCGTGCCACGCCGGCGTTGGCCACTTCTTTCACGATGTCGCGGGCGGCGCGCAGGGCAAGTCCAAAGTAGGGGGCGGCACTGAGGACGAGCTCCAGCGAGCAGGTCCCGTCGTCGAGGTCGATCCGGGTGGTCAGCACACGGGCCTTGACATCGGCTGGCGTCGGGTTCAGGTCGTAGACGGGCGAAAGCGACCAGCCACTGCGTTCCATGCGCAGAAAGCCGTGGTTGCGGAGATGGTCGTCGACGTTCGAGATCAGTACGTTGAAGGCCATCCGCCGGTACAGCGCGGCGGCATCGTGCTTGGCTTGAGCGCCATGGCGCGCGATTTCGTCGACGATCTCGGGGTAGCTTCCGGGTTCTCCGTCGACCGAGTCCGTGAGCGACATGGCCGAGAGGAAGGGGATTCGGACGGTGCCGATTCGGTCGAAACGACGTGAAAGGAGGATTGCCCGATTCCCGAACCTGATGAGTTCGTGGTGCGGCGTGGCGATGCCGGCCCGCTCCGCGAGTTGAAGCGCCACTTCTTCCCAGGTCTCGATGCTGTACTCGTCGGTTTCCCGGGGGAACTTGGGAGCACCGCGGCCTTTGGTCGAGCGCCGCCAAGCGAGGAGCCGAGGGCCAGAAAATGTCTGAGGTCCTCGTCTGACTCTTCGTCGCGCAGGAGGCGGTCGACGATGCTCGACAGTCGGCGGAGGGCGACGAGCGGCGGCACGCCAGCGCCTGACCTGGCCTCGAACCGGGCTCGGCCGCTGACTCGAAACCGAAGGGCGCCCATCCTCACTTCATCCATCACGCCGAGCAGATAGTCCAGCTCCTGCGGGCTGCGTACATGTTCGCCTTCCAGGTCAGCTCGGCGCCGTACAGCTCGTTGCATCAACTGGCGGCCCCAGGTGTCGGGAGCGGCGTCACCGATCGCACCGACGAGGCGCCCTCTTCCAGGTGTCAAGGGCAGAGCGGGGTCGAGCCGGAAGCGCCGCTCCTCCTCGAGCCAGGCCCTGTCGTACTCGAAGGTCAGGGTGTCTACGCGCCGCCTGCTGGCATGGCGGCGCAGGAGTCCTGCACGATGCGGGCGACCTTCGAGGTCTACGTGAACTTCGACCTCTCGTTCAGCGGAAGAGTCGGTCATGGTCCTGGTTCCTGACAGCTATCGCCTGGGGCGCACTCGCTTGGGCAGTTCAGCCGTGGCCAGGGCCTGGCCGAAGGCGTCGCGGCGCCAGTCCGCCACCTCGCCTAACCCGTCCAGCAGCCCGAGTGCATGCATCACCGCAGCGTAGATGCCCATCCCCACCCGGTGGTCACCGGCTTCGATGCGCTGGAGCGTGGAGCGCGAAGTGAAGGCCCGATCGGCTACCACTTGCATGGGCA
>JAGWAG010000069.1:2677-12318 GCA_021296535.1 Acidobacteriota bacterium
AGCATGAACCATGCTCTCCTGGTTCCTGCCGTGCAGCGAGTCGAGTCGCCTGGAGATATCGCCCTCTCCCCGGCAGGTCGCCTCTGCTAGCGGCGGTTGTTGGAGGGGTTCGGAAGGTGGCGGTCAGGCAGGCTGCCTTGGCAGACACTCATCGGCCCGTGGCCGGGTGCTAACCTGCCTTCGTGCAAGAGGGGAACGCCGGAGCGGCTTCGAACCAGCAGGCGACGCGATTCAGGTTGCGCGTTTCGAAGGACACGGTTCCCAGGCTGACTTCGTGGCGGCGGGCGCGCGAGAGGTCCAGGGAGGTGTCGCCTGCCATGCGGTGGACGATGGTCGTGGCTATGGCTCTCGTTATGGGGGTGTGGACGGCGATCTCAGCGATGTCCCTGGCGGACTGGCGTCCGCCGTTGCTTGCCTTGGGCGGCGTCGGCGTCCTGTTGTTCGGTGCCGCGATCCTGGCCCGATTGCACCGGAGCTCCGAACAGCAGCGATCTGGCGGCCTCGTGGCTTGGCTTGACGGTTGCCCGCGCTGGTTCGGAGGTGTCGTCCTGGGTCTGACTCTGGTGGCCTTGGGGACCGGCCTCTACCGGTTCTTCGGGAGGCTTGATGGAGGGACTGGGCTCGGGCGCTCCGATTGGGCCTTCGACCCGTTGATGGTTTTCATCTTTGGGGGTTTTGCCGTCTTACATCTGCTCCAGATGCGTCGGCTGGGCTCGCGGGAAGGCGGGCGGTGAGGGGGTCGGTCGAAGTCCGAGAGAACCGCGCGTCGCCCTTCGACCCTCCGCAGAAGGGCATACGGTGGCTCGCGTTCGGCGTACTCTCGCTTTGTTTCGGTCTGACGACGGTCATTGCTTTCAGGGCGTCGCGGAATCCGCTGTGGCCCGATCTGTCGCTTCTTCTGCTGGTGCTGGTCGTGGGCTCGACTCTCGTCGTGGCATGGCGGACGCGAGACGCCGACCGGCAGGGAGACAGTCTCGTGCCGTGGTTCGACGGAATCCCCGGCTGGTTCGGCTTGAGCGTAGCTGCGATTGCTGTCGTCTGCCTTCTGGCCGGAGGGTTCTGGTACTTCGCCCTGGAGACGGAGTTCGAGGTCGTCGTCCAGACGAATGTCCTCGGCTTCGGCGTCTTGGCTCTGGTTCAGTTGCTGCCTCGTATCCGCCTCCGCTCGGCCCGCCGGCTCCGACGTGGCTAGCTGGAGCGACTCGGGAGGCTCTAGCTGAGGCGCCGCCCGGTGGCTCGCTGCAACGAGTTGATAGCTTGGCCGCATGCGGTTGACGCACCTCACTCTCCGAAACTGGCGCAACTTCAAGGAGGCGGATTTTCCAGTCCAGGATCGTCTCGTCGTCTTGGGTCCGAACGCGTCCGGGAAGTCGAATCTGCTGGACGCCTTGCGCTTCCTCCGTCAGGTCGCTTCGGCCGGCGGCGGCTTTCAGGAGGCGGTGCAGAGCCGGGGCGGGATACCGCGGGTGCGCTGTCTCGCGGCGAGGAACTTCAACCACGGCCATGTGACGATCGGCGTCCGGTTGGGGGACGGCGAAAGGGCGGATCGATGGTCCTACGAGTTGACGTTTACTCGGGAATCGCGGGGCCTGCACCGGCCGATTCTCTCCGGCGAAGTCGTGAAGCGGGATGGGGATGTGGTCCTTGAGCGTCCCGACGGTAACGACCTGACGGATAGTGAGCGCCTGACCCAGACCTACCTGGAGCAGGTGAACGCGAACCAGGAGTTCCGGCCGATCGCGGACTTTCTCCGCACCATTCGGTATCTCCACCTGGTTCCCCACTTGCTCAGAGAACCTGGACGCCAGGCGGACCGCTCGGATGACCCGTACGGCAGCGACTTCCTGCTTCGAATCGCCAAGACTTCGAAGCTTACGCGCGACCGGCGTCTGCGCCGGATTGGCAACGGACTGAGAGCCGCCGTACCGCAGCTCAGCCAACTCGAACTGGTGCAGGACGATGCAGGTCGGCCGCACCTGGAGGCACGCTATGGGCATTGGAGACCCAAGGGGGCGAGACAGAATGAGCACGACTTTTCCGACGGCACCCTAAGGCTTGTCGGCCTCCTGTGGTCTTTGCTCGAGGGGAAAAGGGACGCGGGGCCTGTGTTGCTGGAGGAGCCGGAACTGTCGTTGCATTCCTCGGTCGTGCGGCAGTTGCCATCCATCTTGAGTCGATTCCGCGGCACCGGCGGCCCGCAGGTCCTTCTCACGACCCATTCCGAGGAGATCATGAAGGACCAGGGCCTGGGGTTGGACGAAATCGTCGTCCTGGAACCCGGAACCGAGGGAACCGAGGCAGTGCCGGGAACTTCGGTCGAGGGTGCCGCCCGGCTGCTTGAGAGCGGCCTGAGTTTGGCCGAGATACTGGGGCCACGCACGAGGCCTCAGCACGTCGACGATCTCTCAGGCCAACTGTTCCTCCAGTGAACTTCGTCAACCTCGCCGTCGAGGGAGAAACCGACGTTCCGGTCGCCGAGCGTTTGATCGCTTTGGTGGGACTGCAGCGTCATGCGGTCGTCACCGGGCCGGGTGCGCCGAACCTGGATCCTCGGATCCCCGAATTCAACCGTTCCGGTGAGCACGTGAACTGGTTGATCCTTCGGGACCTTGACCACGACGCTCCTTGTCCTGCCGAACTGGTTCCGAACCTCCTTGGCCGGCAACCGCTGGCTCGGCGTGTTGCCCTTCGAGTTCCGGTCCGCGCGGTCGAGAGTTGGCTCCTGGCTGACCGGGAGGGGTTCGCGCGAGAGTTTGGCGTAGCGCTGAGGCAGTTGCCAACAGATCCTGACTCGTTGGAGGCCCCGAAGCGGCGATTGATCGATGTCTGCAGGAGGTCCCGACGCGCCGATATCCGTCGGGGGATGACTCCAAGAGAAGGTAGCGGGAGGTCGGTCGGCCCCGAGTACGTAACGCGTATCGTGGCATTCGCCCGCTTCGCATGGGAGCCCGAACGAGCTGCTGAGGCGTCAGAGAGTCTTCGGAGATCCCTGGCCGCCTTGCGGCGACGTGTGGATGACGGCTCGTGGGGTTGAGAGACTCGTGACCGGGCGGCCGCTCGCTGGCTAGACTTGATCGGTGGTCGGTGTAGCGATCCGGAACCGACTGGCGGGGCAGCCCGTCCGGTGAGCACCAGAGAAGAGCAGCGGCGCCAGCTATGGGGCGTCATCGTGTCGGCTTTGGTTGTCGTCGAGTTGTTCTTCGACGGCTTTCCGGAAGGTCCTGACGCGGGCTCCTGGGGAGAGGCCAGAGGTCCGCTGCTGATCGTCGCTGTCGGCGTTCTGGCGCTCCTGGCCGGCGCCGCTGTCCAGGCCAAGTGGGGTAGACGTGAGGGCTGGGACAGTTCGAGCGCCCGGCCGCGAGAGCTCGGGGGATACCCCGCCTGGTTCGGTTTCGCGGCCTTCGCCATGGGGATCGTTGGGTTGGGACTGTTCGCATACGCCGTCTGCCGTTCCCTTCGGGAGGGAGGATCTCTTCATGTCCTCGAGCGGCGGGTAGCGGTGATTCTGCTGGTCGGTTCTGGTGCTCTCACCTCGCTGATCTCGTGGCTGTCGAGGCGTGGGACGCCTCGCGGGCAGGGCGACTCCTAGAACGAGTACCGCAGCGAGTTCGCCAGCACGACATCCGTCTCCTTGATTCCGGCGGGAGGCTCGCTGTCGTGGGCGACGCTTAGGTTGATCGCCAGGGCCAGTTGGCGGAAGAGCTGGATCTCGAACGAGGTCTCTGAGAGCAGCCGGAAGTCCTGCAGGCGGTCGAAGCGGGGCTGGGCGTAGAGGGTCTGGAGCAGGCGCAGGCGTTCGTCCTCGCTGTTGAAGCGGACGGTGAGGTAGTTGGTCGACCGGTGGTGCTCGCTGCTCGTCCCGTCGGGCAGGGCGGCCGGCAGGTCGAGGGTTTCCTGCTCGAGCATGTAGCCGATGCCTGCGAAGACCTCGGTGCGTTCGCCCTGGACGAGGGCGAAGCGGCCGCCGCCGCCGGCGAGAAAGCGGTCTTCGAGACGGATGAACTCGTTGAACTGGTACTGGCCGAAGACTTCGAAGGAGATCCTCGGACTGTGCTGCCGGATGAACCGCAAGTGCCCCTGGGCGTTGTTGACGTAGCGGTTGTCGTTCGCGCGGCTGAAGGAGTAGTTGGAGACCAGGAAGATCACGTTGGCTGGGCCCGTGGCTTCCTCGTCGCCTGATGCGGGTTCACCGGTGACGCTTGTGAGGTCGGCCGGCCCTTCTGTTTCGTCGCCGTCGGGTCCCGCTTCGGCGGCCGTGTCCGCCTCGAGCCGGGGCCAGGCGTACTGCAGGCGGACGCCGCCGCCGAGGATCTCTCGCTCGGTGTTGCCCTGCTGAAGCGAAGCGTTGAGGTCGAAGGTGCCGCCCCATCCCGGTTCGTTGGCGCCGACGCGCATCTTCTCCGTGTTCACCTGAGGTGCGGCAGGCGCCGCGAGCGCCGCCACGAGGGCCGACGCTGCCAGAGCGCGCACGGCTGCGCCGTGACCACGGAACCGTTCCATCCGCGCGAAACTACTGCGGAAACGCTGACGTGTCGCCCAAACCGCAGAAGGGGCGGCTCGGGTTGGAGTAGGTCTTCGAGACGTCGGCCACGGTGTCGGTAACGGTGACCTGGTAGTCGACGTCGGTCAGCCCGGCGGCGAAGACCCAGAAGGCGTTGTTGACCGTCGTGCCGTCAAGGGCCTTGACCGCGAGCTCAATGTTCCCGGGCGAGAAGAACCACATGTAGCCGGTGGCGCCTGCGCCCGGCAGCGGGGTGGCGATGCCGGTTTCGCCGTCGGCCTTGGTCCATTCCGCCGTGACTTCGAAGCGGCCGTCGAGCAGGCAGAGCGCCCCCGGGCGACAATCGCCGTCCGTCTCGACGGCGGAAGGCGTCGATACTGCGGGGTTCGACATCGCGGTCACGCCGACAAGCTCGGCGAACGCCTTGGAGTCTCCGCGCCCACAGATCTCGCCCGGCGGATTGCGGTAGACGACGATGCGGTCGTGCAGCGTGTCGGTGACCGTGAGCCAGTACTCGACATCGGAGAGTGCGCCGTAGTAGACCCAGTGGTGGTCGTTGATGCCCCGGCCGTCGAGGAGCTTGAAGACGAGCTCCACGTTCTCGGGCGAGAAGAACGTGGCGATGCCGGTTTCGTCGCTCAGGCGTTCCAGAGCGCCGATGCCGCGTTCGCCGCTGTGCGACTGCCACTCGACTTCGACGCGGAAGCGGCCGCCGGACAGGCAGAGCGCGCCGTCGTTGTCCGCGCAGCCGGGGCCGGCAGTCATGTCCTGAATCACGCCGACGGCTCGGCGCTCGGGCAGGTCAGCGCCGCCGGAGACGTCGCTCAGGACGAGGTCGAACAGCTCGCTACGTTCGATCTCGTCGTCCGCCATCAGCGGGACGTGGACCAGACGCGTGCCTGACTCCCCGTCCTTCCACACGAGCCGGCCAAAGGTGGCGCTGAAGTCGGTAGCGGGCGTGGCGGAGCGGGGCATCGTTCGATAGCGGACCGAGACCTCACCCAGCGTGCCTCCGCGTCGTTCGATCGAGATCGTTGCCTCGTCGCCCTCGTGACCCGGGAACGCCGGGCCCGTGAACTCGATCGAGCCGGCCGGGTTGACAGCCCGCCCGCGGGGGCCGAGCTCGAGTCGCAGCCGATCCGGCGCCTCGATGCCGCCGCTCATCGACTCGAACTCGAAGCGGAAGTCGCTGTCGGTGTCGCCGCCTGCGTTCGGGAGCAGTGGAATCCGCACCCTGCGCGTCGAGGTGTCTTCGTGCTCCCAGCGCAGCTCCCCTTCGGTGCGGCGGAACTCCCGGCCGGCGCGAGCGCTGCCGTTCCGCGTCCCGTAGGCCAGGGTCACGGCGCCATCGCTGCCGCCCACACGGTTGACTTCGATCGTGATGCTGTCTTCGTCGCCGCCTCCGGCCGCCGCGGTTGCCACGAGCCGTCCCCGTCTCTCGGGCCTCATCGCTTCGCGAGCGAGATCCTGGAGTTGCTCGAAGTAGTAACGGTAGGTCTCCTGCGGCCGCGGCGACTGCTCGGAGAGGGTGATCATCGTCATCACGATGTCCGCCTCGGGATCGACGCCGATATACTGCCCGTTGTAGCCGTGGGCAAGGTAGCGCCCCTGGGGCCGGATCCACCACTGGTAGCCGTAGTTCGGAGCGCCGGCGACGTCCGCGGTCTGACCGCGGGTGGACTCGGCGATCCACTCCCGCGATACCAGGCGCCGGCCTTCCCACAGCCCCTCCTGCAGGGTCAGTTGGCCGATCTTCGCCATGTCGCGCGGTCGGATCCGGAGGCCCGTGCCGCCCCAGTGACGGCCGCTCAGGTCCGGATCCCAGGTGGCCGTCGTGATTCCGAGCGGCCCGAACAGGTGCTTCTGAACAAAAGCCAGGTGACTCATGCCGGACGCGCGGTTGTTCACCTCGGCGATTACGTGAGACAGGCCGCTCGAGTAGAGAAACTCGGAACCGGGTTGGGCCACAACGTCCCGGGTCAGCACGTAGTCGACGCTGTCGGCGTTGTTCCAGAACGCACCGGCCGTTTCGTTCCAGGCCAGGCCGGCGGTCATGGTGAGTAGGTGGCGCAGGGTGATCCGGTTCTTGGGCGCCTCCGTCAGGCGGTGAGCGTAGTGCGGCAGAAGGTTGGCCAATGGCGCGTTGACGCCGGGGAGCATGCCCCGGTCCATCGCGACGCCGACGGCCAGCGAGGTGACGCTCTTGCTGACCGAGTGGACGTTCTTCAGTGACTCGCTGGTGAAGTCGCCGAAGTAGACCTCCGCCACGAGGGTGCCGTGGCGGACGATGACGACCGCGCGCACGGTTCTGTAGTCGGACTGTGAACGAACGCGGTTGAAGATCTCCCGCACCGCCTGGTTGTCCAGGCCCTGGTCCGCCGGCGCGGAGCGGAACCAGCCGTCGCCGATATCCGGAGGCGGCTGCGCCCGGCCCGGTGCGGGGCCGACCCCGAGGAGCGTCGGGATCGCCGCTGCGAGGATGAGGTGCTTCATCGTCGAGATCCGGGGCAGGACTGCTTGGGGGTTCACGGTCTCGGGACGGAGCCTTCAGTCTGACACAGACGGGCCGATGTGAGACAGCGGGGCTCGCTGGTCGCTATCCTTGTTCGACACGAAGCGTTGTTCCACTAGCAGCCCCATGGCCGGCGCGGCTTGCGGCGGCAGGAGGGAGTACCAGATGTCTCGTTCACCGTTCAGTTTCAGCCGTTCGAGTTCCCCCTGCGCGATTTCCGGACCGCGGCGCTTGACGAGCTGGGTTGCCCTGTTGCTCGCAGTGCCCGTTCTCAGCTTGGCGTTGGCCGGGTGCGTCATCTCAGCCGAGTCGGAGGCGGCGGCCGGGCCCGCGGGGGCGTCCGACTTCGACGCTTCGGTCGATGTCGGCTCGATCGACTTCCCGACCTCGGCCGGAAGCGAAGCGCAGAAGCACTTCATCCGCGGCGTCGCGATCCTCCACAGCTTCGGCTACGAGCAGGCGCGCGAGCAGTTTGTCGCCGCCCAGGAGCTGGAGCCGGACTTCGCCCTCGCGTACTGGGGCGAGACGCTGACCTACAATCATCCGCTGCTGCCGGAACGGGACCTGGAATCGCCGCGCGAGGCGCTGGCTCGGTTGGGTGAGACCCGGGAGGGGCGGGCGGCCAAGGCCGGGACCGAGCGCGAACGCGGTTTCCTGAACGCGGTCGAGGAGCTGTTCGGAGAGGGCAAACTCGCCGAGCGGCGGATCGCCTACATGGAGGCGATGCGCGGCGTCTACGAGAGCCATCCTGACGATGACGAGGTAGCGGCCTTCTACGCGCTGTCGCTGCTTCAGGCGGTCGGGCCCCTGGGCGACGACTCATTCCGGCTGAACGTCCTGGCCGGATCGATTGCGCTCGGCGTCTTCGAACGCAACCCGGATCACCCCGGCGCGGCCCACTACATCATCCACGCCTTCGACGACCCGGTGCACGCTCCCCTGGCGTTGCCGGCGGCGTATCGCTTCGCCGACATCGCGGCCGCCGTCTCCCACGCCCGGCACATGCCGTCCCACATCTTCATTCAGCGCGGCATGTGGGACCGGGTCTCGAAGTCGAACGACTCGGCGTACGAGGCGGCGGTGGCGCTGTGGGATCCCGGCGAACGGGTGGGCGACATGGTCCACGCGCTGGACTGGGGGCAGTACGGCGACCTGCAGCGCGGCGACTACGCCAAGGCCCGCGAGTGGATCGCCGAGCTCGACGACCTGGTCGAGCGCACCGGCGACGACGGTCGCGGGAAGAGCACGGTGCCCCTGGTGCGCGCCCGCTACATCGTCGAGACGGAGCAGTGGGAGACGCGCGAGATCACGGACGACACGGGGACCGCGGAGCTTCTCGCGACCGGGATCTCGGCCGTGCGTACCGGCGACCTCGACCTTGCCCGCCAGGCAGCGGCGCGGCTCAAGAAGGCGGGCGAACGTGAGAGCGGCGACAGCTCGACCTTCCAGCGGGGAAGCAAGCCCGCCCGGCTCATGCATCACGAGGTCGCCGGCCTGATCCGGCTCGCCGAGGGCGACGCCGACGGCGCCGTCAAGGCGTTCGATGACGGCCTGGCCATCGCGGCGACGATGGGTCCGCCGCGCGGAGCGGCCTCGCCGATCAAGCCGATTCGGGAGTTGTACGGCGAAGTGCTGTTGCAGCTCGAGCGTCCCGCGGACGCGATCGCGCAGTTCGAGGACCAGTTGCTCTACACGCCGAATCGTCCCCGTACCCTGCTCGGGCTGGCTCGCGCCCAGGCGGCCGCCGGCGACGCGGCGGCTGCCGCGGATGCCTACGGCAAGCTGCTCGAGGCGTGGGATGGCGCCGATGAGCCCACGGAGCTTGCGGAGGCCCGGGAGTACCTGGCAGCGTCGGCCTGAGGCCGGTTGTGTGACGTTCGAGACCGAGTTCGAGACGCGGCACTCCGACTGCTTCGCCGCGACCGGCTACGTCCACGCGGGTGTCCTGCTCGCTCTGACCGAAATGGCCTATGCACGGTTCGAGTCGCACTGTGGTATCGACGCCGGGCACAAGCCCGAGCACGTCTACGCGGTGCAACGCTCGACCGCGGCGACCTACTTCTCGCCCCTGCGGTGGCAGGAGGGGGCGCGGATCCGGGTGCGCACGACGGAGGCGAACGATCGCGGTTTCGACCAGGACTTCGAGATCCTCTCGGCGGCGGACGGCAGGGAGATCGCCCGCTTCACGCATCGTTGGGTGCTACTGGACACCAAGGCCGGACGGCCCGTGCCGCTTACCGACGAGGTGCAGCGGCTACTGTTACAGGTCTGATTCCGTGAGCGGAGGGGAGTTTCCATGCAACGAAGGCCGCCGTATGTTCTCGTTTTGGTGATCGCTGTCGCAGCTGCCGCCTGTGGTGGTTCGGGTGAGCCCGGAGCCGACGGCCCGGGCCTCATTGTCGAGACGGCGTCCGGCCGCGTCGAGGGCGCTGCGGTCGACGATGGGCGTGGTCCCGCGGGCGACGTGCTCGTGTTCCGCGGTATTCCGTACGCGGCGCCGCCGGTGGGCGACCTGCGCTGGCGTCCGCCGCAGCCGCCATCGGCCTGGGAAGGTGTGCGCGGCGCCCATCAGTCCGGCGCTCCATGCTGGCAGCGGATCTCGCCCGACACGTCGATCTACAGCCGGGG
>JAGWAG010000070.1:0-2063 GCA_021296535.1 Acidobacteriota bacterium
CCGTCCGCCGGCGCCAGGTACAGGTCGAAGTTCGTCGACCACGCTTCCGGCGTGCCGCCGGCCCGGGAAGCGAAGATCACGGTATCACCGCCAGGCCCAAAGGCGAGTTCCTCGGCGCCGCCGAAGGGCTTGGGGGGCGCGTCCTGGTCGAGGCCGCGCATCAGGTCCACGGGCTCCCCTGAAGCCAGGCGGGCGTCGTCGAGTTCCACGACGAAGACGTGCGAGCGCCGGCCGTCCTTCCAGACGTCCCAGTGGCGAACGAAGAGATCGTCGTACGCGACTCCCGAGGTCGGCCGCGATGACCGGTCCTCGAGGCGTTCCGCCGTGCAGTCGAGGGTCTCGCACGAAACGAAGACATCCATCGTCAGCGCGATCCGGCGGCCGTCGGGCGATACGACCAGGTTGCCGGCATCCAGCGGCAGGTCGGTCACCTGGCGCGGTTCGCCCCCGGCAAGCGGCAGGCGCCACACCTGAGAGCTCCCCGAACGCGTGGACAGAAAGAAGAGGTCCCGACCATCAGGCGCCCATCGCGGATGGAAGTCGGCCGCCTCGTGCGTGGTCAGCCGACGCGGCGAACCGCCGGTCGCCGGCACCGACCAGAGATCCGTTCGACCCCGGTTCGCGGCAAGATCCGTCGACCGTACGGTGAACGCCACGACCGAGCCGAAAGCCTCTCCATCGCCAGCATGTCGTGGACCGAGAACGGGTGCGTCTCCAGCGCCTGGAGCACCACCGAGGGCGGCACGATCAGCGCAGCAAGAACAACGATCCCGAAACGACCCATGGCTGCGAAGCAGGCTATGGGGCCACGTAACGGAACGCAACTCTCTGCCTGCGCAGGCTTACTGCGGAGTGCCTGGCGACGTGACCCCGCAGGTCTCGGTGGTAGACTGCGTTCTTTCCAGAAACTCCAGGATCAACCATGCGTACCCTGATCTGCCTCGTTTCGGCCCTCCTCTGTTCGGCTGTCGCAGCCCAGGACTCCAGCCTGACGGCGGCGCGCCTGGACGGCGACGTACTGCGCCTCCAGACAGCCGGCGGCCTGCAAACCGTCCGGCACTTCGAACTGCCCAATCCCCCGCGGGTCGTGCTCGACCTGTTCGGAATCAGCGCCTCGCTCGCCGAGATGCCGGCGCCATCCGCCGGCGGCCCGGCGATCGAGGTACGCACCGGCGAGCATCCGAACTTCCTGCGCGTGGTCGTCGACCTGGCAGAGGCACTGCCCGGGTATCAGGTGCGGCAGGCGGAGGACCTGATCCAGGTTGGTCTCGGGTCGGCAGCACTGCCGTCATCCGCGGACGGCGTCCTGATCGAGAGTTCTCCGGTGCCGGCCGACCCGTCCAGGCCGCCCAGGAGGACGGCCCCGGTGGTCGCCACAGGCGTCGAGGCTTCTCCCGCCTCCGCTCCGTCACCCGCCACCGAGGCGACTCCAAGCGCCCGGGCGATCACGGCGCCGGTCGCCGTGGGCGACCGGCCAAACCTGGAGGACCTGTCCACCGACGAGCTGCTGGCGCTCATCGACGCGGAACTCGAGGCTGCGGGCCTGGACCAGGAGCAGTCCGCGGAGGAACTCATCGAGCAGGTCGAGGCTGAACTGGACGGGAACAACCGCGGATCGACCACGAGCAGCCCACCGCCAGCCCGCAGAGCGCCCCCGCAACGCCGTCCGCGCCCGACTCCCACGCGATCCCCGCCCGCTGACGGCGAAGAACGGCTGCCGTTCCGCTACGTCGACGAGGAACCGGCGAAGGAGCCGCCGCCCAGGTAGACACCCGGCGACGGGCTCCGGTTCAGCACCAGAAGCACCAGTGGTACGGCGGCCGGAAGTAGGTGATCAGCCGGCCGCAGACGATTACGCCGACCCAGCAGGCGAGTGAGATCGCGGCCGCGGTCCGGGCTCGGGCCGGCGCCGCGGCGCCGGCGACGGCGGCCTTCACCGGACGGTACGCGAAACGGTAGAAGACCAGGATGTTGAGACCGGCGATCGCCATCAGCGAGAACTTGATCTGCACCGCCGGGTTGTAGAGGTACTGGTTCGGCGCGCTGACGACGAACAGGAAGCC